>DAOTUH010000436.1:0-2984 GCA_034437255.1 Anaerolineae bacterium | reverse complement strand
AGTGGCGGTTTCTACTGCATCTTCCACCACATCCTTCAGTCAACTGCATATATCCAGGAAGCCCAGGGACTTGACCTGACAAGAGTTAGCAAATCTCACAAATCCTCGACCATCGCCTGCACCTGCTGTTTATCCGGGTGCAGATAGCGCGCCGTCGTCGACAGATTGGCATGTCCCATCAGATGCTGCAGCGTGGCCAAATCACCACCCTGTCGCAGAAAGCGCGTAGCATAGGTATGTCGCAGCATATGCGGTGTGATCTTACGTTCTATTAGCGCCAGCCGCGCAACCTTATCCACCATGCGCTGCACGTCACGGGTGTGGAGCGCTTTTCCGCTGCGAGAGACAAACTGGCAATCGGTGGCGAAGGGGGGTCGCACCTCCAGGTAGGCTGTCAGGTCCTTGCGGGTCTGTAAGGAGAGACGCACCGCGCGTTCCTTATTGCCTTTTCCGTGCCGAATCAGCGCCCGCCCTGAGCGGGGGTTGATCTCTATGTCGTTGATGCCGAGATCGACTACCTCAGAGACGCGCAGGCCGGCCCGAGCCATGAGCGACAACATGGCCACGTTGCGATGATCCAGCCATCGCTCTCCCTCCGCCGCAGCAAAGAGCCGTCCCAGTTCGCGACCGTTGAGCGGCTCAATGGGCTCTTTTACACGTCGCACACCCCGCACGGTGATGTCACGTCCACAGTGCGCCGCCAGGCTCTTGACCGCCGACAGCCGCTGGTTGACCGTCGCGGCCTGCATCTCACGTACGCCAGAGAGATGGCTGCGCCACTCGCGTAGTTCCTCCGCCGTGAGGAGATCGGGCACCGGTTCGTCGCCATAGGTCATTCGGTACCAGGAGGCGAAGTCGTCCAGGGCCAGCTGATACTGACGCTGTGTGGACGCGGCGTAGGTTTTCAGGAACTCCGGGATCGTAGTCTGCCAGTCCATAGGACATCCTCCAAAGGTCTCTTATGTAGGGTTGGAATTTTTAACGACGTAGTTTACCCCCACTTAGTGGGTGATTTTCTGCCTCTAGAGAACCGGAATGCGTCGCTAAACATTCATTTACTGACGATTATATACGACAATTGGAAAAAGTCTAGTTGGCGGTTCTGCAAAATAAGCCTATACTTAACGCTTTAGCGCGCCAAAGATAGTGCGACTATGGACAGATATAATGAGACTCATGCCGAAGATATTGAGACTGGCGGGACAGAGTTACTGAGACTGGAGTATGATGCGGATTTGTGCCAGAGTTACTGAGATTGGAGTACATGCCATTACTCGAGCCACGAGTACCAAATCCAAAGTCAGTGATAGGTTTCCAGAGTCAAGCATCTTTTTTAGGCAAAACTCAAGCGATTCGATTTAAGATGCCTTGTTTTGAGATATGGAGAGACTTGATTCCTAGCAGACAGGTAGGATAGTGAGTCAACTGCTAAATATGTACTTCAGTCTCAGTATCTTTGTCCACGCTTGCGACCTACTCCAATCTCACTATATCTGGCACAACTATCTATGCTTCAGGTACTCTAGTCTCACTATCTTCGGCATGTGGTACTCCAGTCTCATTATCTTCGCCGCGTTTCTCCGCCAGTCTCAATAACTTTGTCCATAAGGGTCCTTTTTGACCCTCCTAGTCTCATTATCTTTGGCACACTACATATAGTTTTTGAGACTCATTTCATACTTCGTGAGACTGTATTTCACAATTTTTGAGACTGCTATTTCGAAGTATTTGAGACTGTCCTAAATGTGGCAGCGAACTCTCAGAACATACCTCATAAGGATTCCACAAGTTTTGCGAGCCGTTCTGGAACTTTCTTGGCAATCGGGCGCGCAATCTTCTGGAGATCCTCGTCAGCAGTGACGCGCACCCGTGTTCTCCAAGAATTGGCGCAAACCTGTACGTTGTTTTCCTCGAGAAAGCGCGCCACGGCTGCCTGTACGAACTTGAGTCGGGGATAGTCTTGAAAGACGGTGAGCCAGAAATTCAATGCGGCTTGGCGATCCAGGTAGACAGGATTTCTGAAATCGTAACCATGGCAGTAACTGTAACAGCGCACGTCATCTTCCAAGCGGGTGCGGAGAAATGCACAGAATGCTCGCGGCCAATCATCCAAGGCGCCAAATGTGCTTGAATACACCCGGTTCAACTGCTTGGAGAAGCATGAAAAACAACGGCTACAGGACATGAGGAGGCTGTGGTCGAAGGGTCACCAGTTCACTCTCTGGCGGTGGGACCTCCAAGCCCCACTAGGTTCAAAGGGATCGCTGGGCAGATAAACCCTGTGATGCAAGCCGCTCCTCTTTCGCCACGTCTGTAAGATCTGCGCCACATTTGCCGCACTGATGGCGGACAATGTTCGCCACACCCACCCATGCCCGGCAGTGCGGACAACCATTGTGCAGCAAACGCTGGTGGCGCAGGCAAGCTGAAACATCGGCAAGCATTCAGGCGCGGCGGGCATCGACGAAGGCCCGGTCTTCCGCGACTTCTGCCGAGGCAACAAGACGCTGCGCCCCGGCTCGCTCTCGATGCGCGACATCCAGTATCTGTTGGGACGCTACCCCATCGCCGTGAACGGCGACCTGGTGACAGTGAAGCCGCACGATCTGCGACGCACCTACGCCCGGCGGTTGTACGAGGCGGGCATGGCGCCGGTGGAGATCTAGCAGAACAGCAGAACCTGGGGCATGCTGGGCTGCAGACGACGCTGGGCTACATCGGCACGCTGGACGCTGACCAGCGGCGACCGACGGCGGTCTATGCCTTCGACTTGAGCCAGTTACAGCGTACCACAACAACGACGCAAGAGAGCCCAGTGTAGAGCACTACGCAGTCGAGAGTGCACTCACGTGACGTCAACCGGCACCATCGTCCCCGGCGCGTAAGGTCTCTCGCCTTGCACCACCACCCCGCCGCGCAGATGGGGCTGGAAGACAGCCAGCCACGGCGCCGCCGTACAGGCGCGCACCAGCCCCGTCCACAGC
>DAOTUH010000435.1:0-8872 GCA_034437255.1 Anaerolineae bacterium | reverse complement strand
CTCGATCCCCGCTTGCACAATCGGCTCTGGCGTGTCAAAATCCGGCTCGCCGATGCCGAGACTGATCACGTCCTCCATCGTCGCGGCGATATCGAAAAAGCGCCGGATGCCGGAGGGCGGAATGTTGCGGACACGCAGTGCGGTAAAATCATGGATGTTCATGGATAACTCCTTTTGCGAATGATACGTTCATAAATCCTGGCTCGGATCAGTCCGAACCCAAAAGACCTCGTGGAGCCGTATCTTGCTCATCGCCCAAACATGGGCGTGATGCTGGTCCAAACTAATGTGAAACCAACCCAAACCCCAAGTCGCGTCATTCCGAGTGAGCGAGAGGCGCAGCTTGCCCGGAGCGAATCGAGGAATCTCCCACCCTTGCCCACAAGCCTCCGATGATTGTAGAAATGAACGTTTCTGCTAACGAGACGGGTAGATTCCCTTGGGCCGTTGGCTCCTGGACCAGGGCTTCAACTCCGGGCCCAAGCTGCCCTCTAGAGCTCCTCTGTGGACGAATCGCCGAGGTTCACGCTGCGGAAACGGCCCTTGAGCTCAACCCAGCGGCCCACCAGGGAACGCTCCAGAAGCACGCTGTCCAATTTCGCGCCCTCGTCGATCACGGCGTCGCGCAGGATACAGTTGCGCACGTCCGCGCCCGCGTGGATCGAGACGTAAGGGCCGATGATGGAGCGCTCGACGTTGGCCTCTGGATGCACGTAGACCGGCGGGATCACCGTGACGCCAGGTCGCAGCACGTCCGGGCTGTTGTCGTAGCCGTGCTCCAGGATGTAGCGGTGCGTCAGGAACGTCGTCTCCGGCTTACCCGTGTCCTTCCAGACACCGACGGTGCGGGTGCTGAACCGGGCGCCCTCGTCGATCATCAGGTTGACGGCGTCCGCCAGATAGTACTCGCCCTTCGTCATGATATCGCGCTCCATCAACTCCTCGCAGGCGCGGGCCAACCAGGCGCTCTCTTTGAAGTAGTAAAGGCCCATCAGCGCCTGCTTGTTCTCTTTCGTGTCGGGCTTCTCTATCAAACCCTTGGCATAGTCGTCCCCGTCGGTCTCCACGACGCCGAAGCGGCGGGGATCATCGACCTCTTTGGTGAAGATGATGCCGTCTTGATCGTTCTGATTCAAGTTGGAGAAATCTGTGTCGTCGAAGAGCGTGTCTACGAAGAGCATGAAAATCGGCCCTTGCAGATGCTCACGCGCCAGCCAGAGGGCGTGCGCCTGTCCCAACATCTCCTCCTGCAGGACGAAGTTGGCGGGAATATCGTAGGTCTCCTGGACGTACGCTTCGATCTGCTCGCTCAGGTAGCCGGTGATGAAGACGTACTCCTCAACAGGCATATCCTCAAAGCGCTCAAGGATATGATCCAGCATCGGTTTACCGGCTAACGGCAACAACGGCTTGGGCCGCGACCACGTGTGCGGGCGCATCCGGGTGCCGAATCCTGCCATGGGAATGACGAGTTTCATGGTGCTCTCCTTTGATAATAGTCCAGCCGTCTATTAGTTCGACAATGTTAACTTCCGCTGCACGGCGGTTACCATAGTCAGTAGACCATGGGTCTATGAAAACAACGTGCTACGGCTGCCAAGTCGCTCCGGCCGGATACGTCCTGGATCTACGACCTTCGGCGACTGAAAGGTAATCCGCGTAGGCGGATTTCGCAACTGTAGCCGCGAATTCATTCGCTGATTCTCTTCGCTATCAGACGATCCCCGGTCTGCCGTTATGGTCACAGCCCCAAGATCCATTGGGCGACAGTTAGGTAGATAAACAAGCCTGTCGCGTCGACCAGGGTGCTCATCAGCGGACCGGAGACCAGGGCCGGATCAAGGCCCATCAGTGACGCGAAGATGGGCAAGAGCGAGCCGACGGACGTCGACCAGAAAACGATGATGCCGACGGCGGTGCCGATGGTGAGGCCAAGCGCCACCTCGCCGCCCGCCAGCCACGCCCGAAGAAATCCGGCGATGGCGACGAAGACACCCATTAGCAAGCCGACGCGCACCTCGTGCCAGAGCACCTTGAGCGTGTCCTTGCGGTCGATGTCGCCCACCGCCAGCGCACGGGTGACCGTCGCCGTGGTCTGCGAGCCTGCGTTACCGCCGGTGCCAATGAGCAGCGGGATGAAGAACGAGAGCGCGACCACTTTCTGCAGCGTCCCCTCGAAGGACTCCAGCACGCTGGTGGTAATCAACCCGGTGACGAAGAGCAGCAGCAGCCAGCCGACGCGGCTCCTGGCAATCTCCCAGGTCGACGTGCGGAGATAAGATTTCTCCAGCGGCGCGGCACCACCGAAGCGCTGGATGTCCTCGGTGGCCTCGTCTTCCAGGACGTCCACGACGTCGTCAATGGTGATGACGCCGATAAGTCGCTGCTGCTCATCGACGACGGGGAGCGCGGTGAGATCGTAGCGGCTCATGAGCCGGGCGCACGCCTCCTGGTCGGCCCCAGCCGGCGCGCTGACGAATTCACGGCTCATGATCTGCTGCAGCTCCGTGCGCGGCTTGGCCTTGATCAACTGCAGCAGGCTGACGATGCCCTCGACGCGGCCTACGGTGTCCACCACGAAGTAATAGTGCAAGTCGCGCTCCGGCGCCCACGCGCGGATGGCCTGGAGCGCCTTTTCGGCCCACATGTTGCGTCCCAGGGCCAGATACTCGGAGGTCATCAGGCCGCCGGCGGTCTCGTCGGGGTGGAGCAGCAGCGGGCGGATCTCCTCTTTGTCCTCCATCAGCGCCAGCAGATTGACGACGCGATCCGGCTCCAGGTCACCCAGCAGGTCCGCCGCCTCGTCCGGCTCCATCTCGTCCAATATATCCGCCAGCTGATCCTGAGAGAGCTGCTCCGCGATCTGCGCGACCTCTTCGTCCTCTACCTTCTCCAGGATATCGGCGATGGCCTCGACCGGCAGCCCTTCGAGCAGGCGCAGCTGTTTCTCATCGGACAGTTCTCTGAAAATGTCGGCCTGATCGACGGGGAACAGGGCTTGCAGGATGATCTGCGCCTTGCGCGCCTCACCCACGTCCAATAGCCTGCGAATGCGCTGATAGAGCGTGTCGACGCGCTGCTCACGCTGAACGTCTTGTACGGTCATGGTTATCCTCCCCAAAGGCCTGTTATGGGCTCCCAATTATATTGGCATTGGATTGGTCTGGAGTCGCCGGGCGATGTGCGAATCTCTATTCGTGAAGGTATCTGACGGACACTGTCCGTTGCTCATATCCGGCTTGCGTATTATAGCGGTGATGGTGTGTTTGACAAAATCATGGGCTGGGGTACAATTTCATCCGTTCGGGACAACATTCAACTATTACATCGCAGGAACACGCCGAAGTGGCGGAATAGGCAGACGCGCTGCGTTCAGGACGCAGTGAGCATACGCTCATGTGGGTTCGACTCCCACCTTCGGCATTCAGAAGCCTCCAATCAAAACGGGGGCTTTTTTCTTTTGGCAACCGTTTAGGTTTGTGAGCGTCCAGGTGCAACGCACTTACGGATCGAAACAAGCCGCGCTACAAAGGTTGACTCACCTGAAAAAAGGTTGTGCCTCACGCGAAGACGCCACCGACCAAAGGTCGGACAGGCGCCAAGATTTTTAAATTTTCCTTCACTTTTCTGAATAGTAAAGCCAGCCTAGATCAATAAAATTTACCATCTTATGAATTTCCTTTGCGTTCTTGGCGCCTTTGCGTGAGGTTGATAATTATTTCAGTGCAGTCAAGTTTTCCGAGCATGGTTTCGGAGTCCCCGGCTCGTGAACGTCGGCGAAAGTGCATCGCACCTCAGAAGACTAAACAGATACATCTTTTGGAATCTCCGCGACTCACTCCGATTGTTCTCTCTTGAGGCGAGCTCTATAATGCAGAAAATTACCTATAAAGAGAAGGAGATTCCCATGAAACTCATTGATCTGCGCAGTGATACGGTCACCCAACCGACGCCCGCCATGCGCGAGGCCATCGCTAACGCCGAGGTGGGCGATGACGTCTACGGCGAGGATCCCACCATCAACCGGTTGGAGGCGATGGCCGCGGAGCGGCTGGGCAAGGAAGCGGCGGTGCTGGTCACCAGCGGGACGCAGGGCAACCTGGCGGCGTTGCTGGCCCACTGTCGGCGCGGCGACGAGGTGATCTTGGGCGACAAGAGTCACACGTTTCTCTACGAGCAAGGCGGAATGGCGGCGTTGGGCGGGATCATGCCCCACACGCTCCCCAATCAGCCGGATGGCACGCTGCGCCTGAGCGATATCGAGGATGCTGTCCGGCCCGACAATCCGCACTTTCCGCGCACGCGGCTTATCTGCCTGGAGAATACGCACAATCTCTGCAACGGCAGCCCGCTCAGCCCGGCGTACACAGCGAGCGTGGCGGAGATCGCCCGCGAGCACGGGCTCCGCGTCCACGTGGACGGCGCGCGGCTCTTCAACGCGGCAGCGGCACTGGACGTGGACGCCGCCGATCTGGTACGTGACGTTGATTCGGTGACCTTCTGTCTCTCCAAGGGACTGTCTGCACCCGTGGGCTCGATGCTCTGCGGCGACACGGCTTTTATCGCAGAGGCCCGCCGCGCGCGCAAAGTGCTGGGCGGCGGCATGCGGCAGGCCGGCTTTATCGCGGCCGCCGGCATCGTGGCCCTGGAGCAGATCGCGCCCCGGCTCGCCGACGATCACGTCCGTGCGCAGCGGCTGGCGGAAGGACTGGCAGCCATCAATGGCGTCGAAGTGAGTCCGGTGCACACCAACATCGTCTACTTCCGCCTCACCGACAACGTCTCGCTGAGCGCGCCCAAGGTGCAGGCGCGCCTCAAAGCGCGGAACGTGCTCATCCTGGCGCGGAGCGCCCGCCATTTCCGCGCGGTGACGCACTACTGGATCGACGACGAGGCCGTGGACCGGGCCATCGCGGCAGTGCGAAGCGTGTTAAAATCAACGGATTAAACGGATTAGCGGATTTAGCGGATGTGAACAACTCAGCTGGGGCCGGTCTCCTGACCGTGGGCCGTGCGTATTTCGTGGGGCGTATTCCGTTTGGCTGGCATCGCGTCCCACGGCACTCCGCCGACTATGAGCGAATCGAATCAACGGATTAGCGGATTTAGCGGATGATAGGGCAGTGTGAGGGCACGAAATGCGCAACACGCACCACGTACCACGAATGTAAGGTTTGACACTATTTTCACCTGAAATTCGCTCTTGTGCCAGTTGTCTGACAATGCTATAATAAAGGCGTTATGACGTGCAATATTGGGAGAAAGCTTTTCCCCCAAGCATTTTTCACCCATCACAATCAAAAGGAGTGAAACCATGACATTTGATGAGAAAGCCCGCTATCTGGAAACCCATGAATGGGCCCGCAAGGAAGGCGACGTTTACGTTATCGGCATCAGCGACTATGCGCAGAGCACGCTATCCGACATCGTTTACGTCGAGCTGCCCGAGGCGGGCGACGAGTTCGATCAGGAAGAGGTCTTCGGCGTCGTCGAGTCGGTCAAGGCCGCCAGCGACGTCTACACGCCCCTCAGCGGCGAGGTCGTTGAGGTCAACGAGGCACTGGAAAATGCTCCCGAGCTCGTCAACAACGATGCCTTTGGCGATGGCTGGCTGATCAAAATCGACGCCAGCGACGAGGACGAGTGGGATGATCTGCTGGACGTCGAGGCCTACAAGAAAGTCGTCGAGGCGGAAAAAGGCGACTAATTTTGATTCTCACGCACCTATACGTTCTAACCGCCGGTTCTCGGCACGTGCAGTAGCCGAGGTCGGCGGTTTTGTGGCTCAATCAGTTAGTCAATTAGTCGGGTAGTCGTTTAGTCCAGTAGTCTCGCAATCCTACGCCTGAGCGACAACTCGACTGAGGACTATCTGACTACTGGACTATCTGTCTACCCGACTACAACAAGGAGTGAGTTTATGGTTTACGTACCCCACACAGAGGAGGAACGCCGCGAGATGTTGGCGACTATCGGCGTGGCCCGCCTCGAAGATCTCTTCGGCGACGTGCCGGCGCGCCACCGTTATCCAGAGCTTGGCCTGCCGGAACCACTCTCCGAGATGGAGATTATGCGGGAGCTCAACGAGCTCTCCAATGCCAATCTCAACGCCAACGCGGTGCCCACGTTCTTAGGCGCCGGCGCCTACCGCCACTGGGTGCCCGCTGTGGTTGATTACGTGATCAGCCGGGGCGAATTCTACACAGCGTACACGCCGTACCAGGCCGAGGTCAGCCAGGGTACGCTGCAGGCCATCTTCGAATACCAGAGCCTGATTTGCGACCTGACCGGCATGGACGTCGCCAACGCCAGTCACTACGACGGCGCGACGGCCGCGGCCGAGGCCGTGATCCAGGCAATCAATGTGTTCCGTATGAAGCGCCACAAAATCGTCCTGGCGCCCACGCTCCATCCGCAGTACCGCGACGTGATCCGTACCTATTTGCAGGGCATGGAGCTGGAGATTGTCGGTGACGATGCGCTCGACCGACCCCTGGGCGAGGTCGTCGAGCTCGTCGATGACGAGACGGCGTGCATCGTCGTCCAGAGCCCGAATTTCTTCGGGGAGTTGGAGGATCTGGAGACACTGGTCGAGAAGGTCCGCGCTCACGATAAGAAAGCGCTCATTGCGGTGGTCACCAATCCCATCAGCCTGGGGCTTTTCACGCCGCCCGGCGCCTACGGCATTGATATTGTGCTGGGCGAGGGCCAGCCTCTGGGCCTCGGTCTGACCTTCGGCGGACCGTACCTGGGTTTCTACGCGACGCGCCAGAAGCATAAGCGGCAGATCGCCGGTCGCCTCGTCGGTCAGACCTGGGACGAAGAAGGGCGGCGCGGCTACGTGCTGACGCTGACGACGCGCGAGCAACACATCCGCCGCGAGCGCGCCACGTCCAATATCTGCACCAACCAGGGGCTGATGGCGCTGGCAGCGACGACGTATCTATCGGCACTGGGCAAGCAGGGCCTCCGCAAGGTCGCCGAACTCAACTATCACAAGGCGCACTACGCAGCGAAGCAGATCGACGCCCTCGACGGGTTCCGCGTCTTAGGCGAAAAGCCCTTTTTCAACGAGTTTGTGGTCGAGTGCCCGGCCCCAATCGCGAAAATCGACGACTTCCTGTTCACCGATTGGCCCTTCGACATCATCAACGGGTTCGATCTGAGCCGGGTGTACCCAGAGCGGAAGCGCCAGATGCTGGTCGCCGTCACAGAGATGAACACGCGGGACGAGATCGACGATTTCGCGCAGGCGCTGGCAGAATTCGCAACCCAGATGGCAGAAGGAGATCACCATGCGTAACCAACCCGAACCCCTGATTTACGAGCTCTCATCACCGGGACGCGAGGGCGTCAAGCCACCCAAGCTAGATGTGCCCCCCAGCGAACTGCCGGCGGAGTTAATCCGCGACGACTTGCCACTGCCCGAGGTCAGCGAGATTGACGTGGTCCGGCACTTCCTACACCTCTCACAACTCAACTACGCTATCGATAAAGGCATGTACCCGCTGGGCTCGTGCACGATGAAGTACAATCCGAAGGTGAACGAGGTCGCGGCACGGCTGCCCGGCTTCGTCGGCCTGCACCCCTATCAACGGAAGGAGCTGGTCCAGGGCGCGCTCTACTTGATGTATCATCTGCAGGAGCATCTCAAGAAGATATCCGGTTTCCCTGGCATGACGCTGCAGCCGGCGGCGGGCGCCCAGGGCGAGCTGACCGGCGTGCTGATCATGCGCAAGTACCATATCGACCGGGGCGAGACGCAACGTGACACGATCCTGGTGCCCGACTCGGCCCACGGGACCAACCCGGCGTCCACCAGCATGAGCGGCTTGCGCGTCGTCGAGTTGCCATCAGACGAACGTGGCAACGTCGATCTGGAGGCGCTGGAAGCCCAGATCTGCGACCGTGTCGTCGGCCTGATGATCACCAATCCCAACACGCTGGGCCTCTTCGAGGAGAACATCGAGCAGGTCATCGAGCGGGTGCACAGCTGCGGCGGTCTCGTCTACGGCGACGGCGCCAATATGAACGCGCTGATGGGCGTGATGCGGCCCGCCGATGTGGGCATTGACGTGATGCACTTCAACCTGCACAAGACCTTCTCCACGCCACACGGCGGCGGCGGGCCTGGCAGCGGGCCGGTGGGCGTCGTCGAGGAGTTGATCGATTATCTGCCCAGTCCCATCGTCGTCAAGGACGAGGAGCGCTCCGACGAGGACTATCCCTTCTTCAGCTTCTACGAGCCGCCCAAATCCATCGGGCCGGTCAAGGCGTTCTGGGGCCACTTCGGCATGCACGTCCGCGCCTACACCTACATGCGCATGCTGGGAGAAGCGGGCATGCGAGAAGCCGCGGAACACGCGGTGCTCAACGCCAACTACCTCCGCGCCCGCATCAAGGACGTTTACCCCGTGCCGTTCAATCGCATTTGCAAGCACGAGTTCGTAGCGGAGGGCCACTTCGAGGACGCGCCCGACGTCCACGCGCTGGATATCGCCAAGCGTCTCATCGACTACGGCGTCCACCCACCGACGTACTACTTCCCCCTCATCGTGGACGAGGCGCTGATGATCGAGCCGACGGAGACGGAGAGCAAACAATCGGTGGATCAGTACGCCGGCGCGCTGCTTAACATCGCGCAAGAAGCGCGAGAAAACCCCCAACTACTGCATGAAGCGCCACACAGAAGCCCGGTCCGGCGCCTGGACGAGGTGAAGGCCGCGCGGCATCCCATCTTGCGCTACGAGCACGAGTAGGCGCTACGCGCGTCAGAGTCAGGCGCACTCAAGACCTCCGATTTCTTCCAAAAAAATCGGAGGTCTTTTCTTATCGGCTCTCTTGGAATTCGCCGGAAATGGCCACATCTAGT
>DAOTUH010000434.1:0-16268 GCA_034437255.1 Anaerolineae bacterium | reverse complement strand
GGCTACGAAGACTGTTTGTGACGGGCGAGCAGGCGTTGGACAGCCCTGAGCAGGTCTTGTGCCGTGATGGGGCGCAGGAGGAAGTCGTCGGCGCCGGCGGCCATGACTTGCGCGCGAATTTCGGGGTTGGCCGCCGCCGTAAACATCAGCACCGGCATGCGCGTGAACCGGTCGTCGGCCCGTAGTGTCTTCAACAGCCCCAGGCCGTCCAGCTCCGGCATCATGAAATCCGTGATGATCAGATCGAAGGCATGGCGCTCCAGGTGACGCAGGGCGTCGTGCCCGTCTTCGGCTGTCTGTACTGTATAACCTTCCAGTGCTAAGAGGTCACGCAAGGTAGGGCGCATGACCGGGTGATCTTCAACGACCAAAATACTGGGCATAGTGGCCTTTCCTCTGCCGGATGCTATCGCTTCAACTCTATCCTAACAAATCGCGGGCGAAAGGCCGTTACTGTTCGGTTTCAGGAAAGTTACACAAGGAGAAGCGACCCGAGACGGGGGATGGGAGACCGCGGCACGGGATGAAGTCAGTCCCCCTCTCCGGTCTGCGGTCAGCTTACACCGGCTCCGTCATGGCGCGGGGATCGAGCAGCGCATCCAGCCTTTCTTCCGGCAGAACGTTGCGGTCTCGTGCCACCTCGCGGACGGTGCGCCCGGTGCGATGGGCCTCCTGGGCAATTTTCGTGGCCGCGTCGTAGCCGATGACCGGGACCAGTGCCGTCGCCAGCGCAAGACTCCGCTCCACGGCGTCCCGGCAGCGTTCGGCGTTGGCCTCCAGGCCGGTGACGCAGCGCTCGGTGAAGGCGCGCGTCGCCTTCGCCAGCAGGTCGATACTCTGCAGCAGGTCGTGCGCCATCAGCGGCATCATCGTGTTGAGCTCGAAGTTGCCGCCCAGGCCGCATTGCACAATGGCTGCGTCGCAGCCGATGACCTGTGCAGCCGCCATGATAAGCGCCTCCGCCATCACCGGGTTGATCTTGCCGGGCATGATTGAGGAGCCGGGTTGCACGGCGGGCAAACGCAGCTCGCCCAGCCCGTTGCGGGGCCCGGAGCCCATCCAGCGCACGTCGTTGGCGATCTTGGTCAAGGCCACGGCGGCGGCTTTGAGCGCGCCGGAGACGGCGACCGCGACGTCGCGCGCGGCGTTGGCGGCAATGTGATCCTCTGCTTCAGCGAAATCCGCGTCCAATGCCGTGTTGAGGTGAGCGATGGCCCGTACCGGGAAGTCGGGGTCCCGGTTGAGCCCCGTGCCGACGGCGGTGCCGCCCAGGGGCAGCGCGCGCAGTTCCGCCATGGTTGCACGCAGACGCCTGGTAGCCCAGTCAACCTGGGTCGCGTAGCCGCCGAAGACCTGGCCCAGCCGGATGGGCGTCGCGTCCTGCAGGTGCGTCCGTCCCGTCTTGACGATATCGTCGAAGGCCTCGGCTTTTTCCTCCAGGGCCGCGCGCAGCGCTGCCAGCGCGGGGAACAGATCGTCGCGCAGGGCCAGCGTTGCGGCGAGGTGGAGCGCCGTGGGAATCACGTCGTTGCTCGATTGTCCCATGTTGACGTGGTCATTGGGATGCACCGGCGACTTGCTACCCACCTCGCCGCTCAGGTGCTGGATGGCGCGGTTGGCGATGACCTCGTTGGCGTTCATGTTGGTCGAGGTGCCGGAGCCGGTCTGGAACACGTCGACGGGGAAGTGCGCGTCGAGCGCTCCGGCGATGACCTCGTCGCAGGCCTTGACGATGGCGTCGCCCAGGGCGGGGGAGAGCGCGCCGAGCTCGACATTCGCCAGCGCACAGGCCCGCTTTACGTGGCCCAGCGCAGCGATAAAGCGCCGTCCAAAGCGTTGACCGGAGATGGGGAAATTCTCCACCGCGCGTTGCGTCTGCGCGCCCCAGAGCGCGTCGGCGGGTACGGCGATCTCGCCCAGGGCGTCGCGTTCGATGCGAGGTTCTCTCTGGTCGCTCATGGCACGGCTCCCTTGTAGTATTCAGGACGCAGGAAACGCGCCAGCGCCAGAATCAAGAGGTGCTCATAGGCCCGCTGGCGGCTCAGGTACCCGTCGGTGAAGGCGCCGATGGCGCCGCCCTTCTGCTTGGTGTTGTGCTCGCCGGTCACCGCATCGACGGCGCGGCCCAGCTCCTTGCCGGCCCGTAACTCCGCGACGACGCGCGGGGGCAACAGCAGATTCTCACCGCCGGCCACACCGAGAGCACCGTCCTCCCGGGCGACGGCGCACCACGCCGATGTGTAGACCTCGCCGTCCACCTCCAGCAACCCGCCCTCGAAGCCAATGCCCCACGCCACGTCGGTCTTACGGAGCACGGCCCGCGCCCGGTTGATAGCACCGCGCTGCGTCTCCGCATCACCCCAGGGCTGAGCCGAGACGCCACTATCGACGGCCAGCGCGTCAACCTGCACGTCATCGTCGAAAACTCGATGCAGCACCGCGTCGGCCGCTGCGATCTTCACCGGATTCTGTGAACCCACGACCATCTTCATGGATACCTCCTCTATCTGCTGCTTTCACCCAGTACGAGTATAAAAAGCCCCGCTGCGAAGTCAACCAGCATCGAGCATCGAGCATCAAGCTTCCAGCATCCAGTCTTTGCTCCACACGGATTTAGTGATATACTATTTTAATAAATTCGCATGAGGGTTAGCTCGAGATCGAAGGGGCTTTTGAAGGCCTGGGCGGGTCACACCGAGATGCGCAGAACCTGCTTTTGAGGCACTTCGAAAGTCCAATTTTAGTGCATACGTAAGGAGTAAAATTTGATGAAGAAACAAACTTACAGTATCGCCGCACTGGTGTTGACCGCGCTGCTGGTCGTTCTGACCGCGTGTGGACCGGGTGCGACGGAAACGCCTGAACCGACAGATACATCCGAACCCACCGCCCCTCCGGCGACCGAAGCGCCGTCAGACGAGGAAGCGCCGGATGAAGCTACCACAGAGGCGGAGCCGACAGGTCCTTTTGAAGCGCTGCCGGCCGAGCAAGCAGGGACGTGCGAGCCCCAGGCCCTGCCCACGATCCCCGCCAGCGATCCTAATGACGCAGATTGGAGCAAGGGCGCGAGCGCAGACGAAGCAGAGGTCACCATCCTGGAGTACTCCGATTTTGAGTGCCCGGGCTGCTCCGCGATAGCTCCCGTATTGAGTCAGTTCCTGGAGGAAAATCCTGAGGTTCGCTTGATTTATCGCCACTTCCCTCTCTCCTTCCACGAAAAGGCCATGTTGACCTCTGAGGCCGCCGAGGCTGCCGGAGCGCAAGGTAAATTCTGGGAGATGCATGATTTGCTCTTCGCAGAAGCGGACGAGTGGAAAGCGCTCTCTAAGGAAGAGGCACGAGAAAAGATGAGCGAGTACGCTGAGCAGTTAGAGCTGGATGTCGAGCAATTCGACAGCGAGTTGGATGACGATACGCACGTTCCCCACATCGAAGAAGAACTGGCAGAGTCTCAGGAATTGGGCCTGCCCGGCACGCCTACCTTTATCTTTAACAACATCGTCTATCCCACCGAGCAACTGGGGCTTTCTTATCAGGGATTGACGTCCTTCATGGCTTTCCTGGATGCTGCTGAGAATCAATACGAGGCGCCGCCCGAGCTCACGTTAGATCCGGAAGGGGAATACGAAGCGGTGGTCAGCACGACGCAGGGCGATATTACCTTCGATCTGCTGGTCGAAGCGGCACCTACGCTGATCAACAACTTCCAGTTCCTCGCCGTCGAGGGATGGTACGATAACTCTGATTTCTTCTTCGTCCAGGACAATTTCGTTGCGCTGACCGGTGATCCCACCGACACGGGCATCGGATACCCCGGCTATTACTGCACTGGCGAGACGCAGAACGCCTTTGACCGGGCCGGGCTCGTCGGCATGTTGCCCAACGGACAGTTCTTCTTTACGCTCGGCACAGACGCTTCGAACCTGAGCCAGCAGTTCGCGCTCATCGGACAGGTCACCGACGGTGAGGACGTTCTGGACGCTCTAGCCCGGGTCCAGCCTGGTGATCCGACGGCTGAGGCCGATAGTGTGGAAGCCGTGATTGTCAAGGAAAAATAGTCTAAAGGTGTACCTTATGAGGAGGGGATAGAGATCGTCCTATCCCCTCTTCTCTTTATTTCGCAAGGAGCGCAGATGAAACGCTACGGATCGTCATTCTGGATTCTCGTCTTGCTCATGGCAGTGACAGGCCTGTTGGGCGGTGTAGGTAGCCTGCTTCTTGGCTTGCTCTTATCGCCTGATCTCAATCCTCAGATGGGCCTGGCTAAGATCGGTTTTGACGTCGCCGGATTATTGGCCCTCGGCTTTTCGTTGATGCTGCTCGTGACAGGCTGGCGCGGTTGGAAAAATCGTCCTTTGCTCGACATTTATCTTCCACGCGGTTGGATCGTCCCACCCATCCTTTGGAGTGGGTTGATCGCACTTATCTTCTTGCTACCCGGACTTCAACAGCGTCCTGCCCTGATCGCCACGATCCATCTGGCGCTTATCGTGCTGCCTGCTTTCTTTCTCTTCGTTTTGACCACATTGGCCGCCGGCCAATTCCGGCCGCTGTATCTGCGTGAAGCCGTAATCGCAACCACCGGCGGAGCCCTTTCCACGTTCTTGGCCTTCCTCTTGGAGATGATTGGCTTGCTCCTGAGCATCCTTCTCGTTATCTTGGTAGCATCAGTCGTCCCTGGGGGCAGGGCAGAGATCGAACACCTTTTCACGGAATTTCAGCAGCTCTCTCAAATGCCTTCGACGTCCATTACCGAAGATCGGATGCTTGAGATGGTCGCTTCTCCCATCGTGCTGGGCGTTCTGGGGCTGACGCTCGCTGTTGCCACCCCTTTGATCGAGGAATTGGGCAAGACGGTGATTGTCGTAATCTTCGGATATCGAGAGCGATTCAGCCTACGCAAGGCCTACTTATGGGGAGTCGCATGTGGTTTCGGCTTCGCGTTGGTCGAAGGCGCGCTTAATGGCCTTATGAGCATTGAAGGTCCCCCCATCGGCTGGGCCGCGGGTGTCGGCATGCGTGTGCCGGCCACGACCATGCACGCTTTCACCAGTGGGCTTACAGGGCTGGGTTGGGGATACATCTGGCAGAAACGGTGCCGTTGGATGCTGCCTCTGATGTATCTGATAGCCATATTCTTCCATGGACTATGGAATTTCAGCACCATCGGCATGGTTGCGGGCTCGCTCCAATTCGCCGGGAGTGCCAAGGTAAGCCTGGGAGCACTCACCGCGTTATTAGGCGGCAGCCTACTGTTCGTGCTGGCTCTGGTCGCGCCTGCTGGCCTGATCGGGGTCGCGTTGTGGCTGCGTCATCGCGCGCGTCAGGATGATGAGCGGATATCACCTGAAACTGGAGAGGCTGTCGATACAGAATCAGGAATGTGATCTATCCAGTGGGAGCGCATAAAGAGGGACTTCTTCAGAGCGTTACTAGGACCCAGATAACAGTATTTGAGGTCCTAACCTGAAAGAGACGATCTGCTTCAAAATCCCCGATCATGTGACCTGCGGGCCCTCTGTATCGTCATAATAAGTAGAAGGTCGAATAACAGGAGGGGAGCATCGACGTAGACGGCATCTTCGCTACGCTGTTTCGCGAGTACGAACGGCCGATCTGTTCCTACTTGATGCGCATGCTGGGGGATCAGGCTCGCGCGCAGGAACTAGCGCAGGAAACCTTTGTGCGCGCTTACCAGGCGCTGTCCCGGGGCACAGAGTTTCAGAATCCTCGCGCGTGGCTATATCGTGTGGCGTCGCGGTTGGCCATCGATCACCATCGGCGGGCCGGCCGGCGGCAGGTGGTCACGTTGCCCGAGGACCTTCACGCGCCAACGGAGCGCGAGGCGGAGGTGCTGGAACGGCTGACGGTGCAGTCCGCGTTGACCGCGCTGCATCCCAAGTACCGGGTACCGCTGCTCCTCTACGTTTACGAGGGTTGGACCGTGCTGGAGATTGCCGAGACGTTGCAACTCTCTGAGAGCGCGATCAAGATGCGATTAAGCCGCGCGCGAGAGATGTTTCGACATGCGTACGAAAGGGAGAATCGGGATGTGGACATGTGATGTGATCAAACCCCTGCTGGCGCTGCGTGCCGAGGATTGGTCAGCGGTGGAACGTGCTCAGGTGGAAACTCATCTTGAGCAGTGTGCAGCGTGTGCCGCGTTGCGAGCGGTGTATCTCGAACAGGATCGCCTGATTCGGGATCTGCCGGCCGTGGATCTGACCGCCGCGCAGCGCGCCGAGGTCTGGGCACGTATCCCAGGCCCAGAGCGCGAGTCGCGCGGTGCTATCTTTGTGGGGCTAAACGTCCTGTCGGCGTTATCGACGACAGTTGGACTAGTGATGCTGCTGGTCAACGTCCTATCAGCGGCCCCCGCGCTGCGTGTTGAACAGGCTGTGCCCGTCGCAACTGTGCTAACCGTAACGTCAATCACGGCACGTGAGACGACCTCAACTTCGGACGTCGCGTTTCAAGTCGACGAGGAGCTTGAGCCGACGCCGGAGCCGGCCCCGCGACCGGAGACATCTTATCTCTCCGATCATCGGTCGCGCATAGGCAAAGATACGGAAGCAAAGATCGCTGTTTTCGGTCGCATAATGGCTGATACGAAGGAGACTGTCTAGATGGTTTGGAAGCATTGGAAACGTTGGGAAAAGATCGGGTTCATCTGCGTGTTGCTGCTGGCGCTCTTTACGCGTTTCTATATCTTGGGCGCTCGTGTCATGAGTCACGACGAGAGTCTGCACACCAAGTACTCCTGGCAGCTCTACGCCGGGCAAGGATACACACACAATCCCATGATGCACGGCCCGCTGCTCTTTCACCTCAGCGCGCTGGCCTATTTCCTCCTCGGCGTGAACGACTTCACGTCGCGCGTGATGCCGGCGTTGGCAGGCGTGGCCCTGGTGCTGACGCCGTGGCTCTTCCGACGCTGGCTGAAGCCCGGCGGCGCGCTGGCCGGGGCGGTTATGTTGCTGCTCTCCCCGGCGATTTCCTACTATTCCCGTTACATCCGGCACGACGTGTACAGCATGCTCGCGGCGGTTTTGGTACTCTGGACCATCCTCCAGTACCTGGATAGGCGTGAATCGCGCTGGCTGTACGGGCTGGCGGCTGCCTTCTCGCTGCTCTACACTACCAAAGAGACGGCGTATATCTACACGGCTATCTTCGGCGTGATACTTTTCGTGCCTTTTGCGCTGCGCGTATTGATGCATGCGTGGCAGCGTCCCAAACTCTTTGATCCGTTCCTTTTGGTAGTAGCGCTGTGTCTCGTTTTCGTCTTGATCTTTGGTGTCGCGTTGATGAGAGCGGAGGCCGAGGAGCAGTCTCTGGACGAGGCCGGGAACACGCGCGTCGTCTCGACCGTGCTCCCCGTCTGGGGACGCATCGCCGTGGGCCTGGCGGCTGTGGCGTTGATCGCGGCTGTTGTGCTCGTCTATGTGGGACTGGGTGAAGCGGCACTGCGCGCAATGCCCCTTTTCAACGTGCTTATGGCCTTGGGCACGTTGACCTTGCCCCTGGGCTCGGCGCTGATCATTCACCTGGCGGGCGTGGACATGCTCACCGTCTACAATGCACTGATCAGCGGCAATATCACGAACCTCTTTGGTGCAGATCTGGTCATGTCTCTCGTCATTGTGCTCATCATCCTGGCCAGCTCGGTTCTGTTGGGCCTCTGGTGGGATACCAAACGGTGGCCCATCATCGCCGCTATCCACTACGGGATCTTCATTGTCTTCTACACCACCGTCTTCACCAACGCCATGGGCCTGTTGAGTGGTCTGGTGGGGGCGTTAGCCTACTGGTTAGCGCAGCAGGGCGTCGAGCGCGGCAGTCAACCCGCCTACTACTACCTGCTCATGACGCCGCTCTACGAATACCTGCCGGTTCTCTTCTCCATCGGAGGTGGCATCGGTGCGCTCATCCACTTCATCCGCCCTATGGGGATCGAACGCGAGACAGAGCCGGAGAACTCAGTCCTGCACCGCTTGGCGCTGCACATGCTCAATCTGAAACGCTTTGTTCCGCTGTTTCTGCTTGGCTGGACGCTGCTCTCATGGCTCGCCTACACTCTGGCAGGCGAGAAAATGCCCTGGCTGACAGTACATATTGCGTTGCCCAGCGTTTTCCTGGCCGCGTGGGGACTGGGGCAGGTGATCGAGAAGGTCGATTGGCGCCACCTGAAGCGCGCGGCCGGCTGGGTGTTTCTTATCGCGCTGCCCCTGACCGTCGTGAGCACAGTGATTCTGGGCTCGTCGCTGGCCAGCCTCAACGCCATGGAAACCGTGGCCTCAGAAGCGGGGCCTTCGTTGGCGCGTCTGCTCGTCATTGGCCGCCTTATCGGTGGCTTGATCGGGTTCGGCGTCTCGGTTGGGGCACTGGTCTGGTCGTTGGGGCAGCTGTCTGTGACGCAGGGGCTCCGGTTGAGCATCTGTCTGCTGGCCGTGGTGCTCGCACTGATCACAACGCGCACCATGGTGGTATTCAACTACTTCAACTACGATCTGGCCAAGGAATTTCTCGTCTACGCCCACGCCGCGCCGGATGTCAAAGTCGCGCTGGAGCAGATCCGCGACGTTTCCTGGCGCACCACCGGCGCCCCCCGCGACGTGCAGGTCGCCTATAGTGAGCACGGTTCTTGGCCCTTCACCTGGTACTTTGTCAGATATCCCAATGCCTATTTCTACGGCCAATCGCCGGACGCCGAAAGGCTGTTGGAGTCTCCCGTGGTGATCGCCGGATCAGAGCAGTGGGAGGTTGTGGAACCTATCCTCGGTGATGAGTACATGCACTTTGATTACAAATTCCTCTGGTGGCCGATTCAGGACTATTTCGGCCTGACCTGGGAGCGTGTACGGACGGTGCTGGCCGATCCGGGGATGCGGGCCGGGTTGTGGGAGATCATCTGGAACCGCGATTATCAGAAATACACGGAGGCAAAGACGGCACTGGCACGCAAGACCAATCCCGATGCCGCCGAAACGGTCATCACGCTGAAGCAGTGGCCGCACCGCAACGAATTCCGCCTGTACGCGCGCAGGAACCTTGCTCAGGAGATCTGGAGCTATCGCCTGGGCCCAGAGGGCGTGCAAGAGGCCGAGCCGGCGGCGACGGCGCTGCCCGATCCCTACACCGGACGCGAGGCCAACATCGCGTCTGACGCAACCATTCCGCTACCGGATGCTATGCCGCGCGGCGTAACCGTGGCGCCTGACGGCACGCTCTACGTCGCCGACACGGCCAATCACCGTATCTGGCACGTCAACCGCCAGGGTGCGGTGCTTCACCTCTGGGGCGAGCAGGGCACGGCCCCTGGACAATTCCAGGAGCCCTGGGATGTGGCCGTGGACTCGGCGGGCAACGTCTACACCACTGATACGTGGAACCATCGCATCCAGAAGTTCACCGCCGAGGGCGAGTTTCTGCTCAGATGGGGAACCTATGGCGAATACAACGTTGGCGACGTCAATGGGCAGGGCGCGTTCTACGGACCGCGCGGTCTCGCGATAGGCCCCGATGGTCAGCTCTACGTCACCGACACGGGCAACAAGCGCGTGCAGGTCTTCAACCGCCAGGGCGATTTCCTATGGGAGTTCGGTGGCGGCGGTTCCGAGCCGGGACGATTGAATGAACCCGTGGGCATTGCCATCAACGCCGAGGGCGAGATCTTCGTCGCCGACACCTGGAACACGCGCGTGCAGGTCTTCACGCCGGAGGGGAATTTCGTGCGCCAGTGGAACGTCCCGATCTGGGACGTCGCCAATCCCGAGCTGAAGCCCTTCCTCGCCTTGGACGACGCTGGTAACGTCTACGTGAGCGATTCTGGGCAGGGGCGCGTGCTGGTCTTCGAGACGAGTGGCGTCTTCCGCCAGAGCCTGGGAGAGATGGGCGTCTTGCAATTCCCCGTCGGTATCGCGGTTTCGGATGACCACGTCTACGCCGCCGACGCTCACCAGGGCCGCCTGATAAGCTTCCCCCTCCCCTGAAACCTATAACCCGCAACACGAAATACGGAATAGATAGTCCCTGCCAACGTTGAATCAAGCCCGATCATTTCATCCAGGAGGACATCCTTGGATTTATTCGAAGTCTTTCCATCTCTGCATCGACAGGCTGATGCGTCGTTGAGAGGCCGTTCATTACGTTTACTTTCGCTCGCTGCCATCGCGTATGATGATAACGCTTATTACTTCGAGGTGAGCCAATCGAGATATTGGGTGCAAGCAGGGAGCGAAACGCCGTCCATCGGCGTGGGCGGCGTGAAAGTGCGCCTGACACGCTCCACCGCGCCGCTTGAGGTGCTCCTGGATCACGTCCGCGAGAGCTGGCGCACTGAGCCGGAGTTCCTGCCGGGCAACCAGGTCTACCTACTGGAAGGGGAGCGTTTTGTTGTGCTGGATGGGGGCGACTGGATGGAACCGACGGTGCCCCATCTCTTGATCCTCACGCCGCCACGGCTGGGCGGCGCGAACACGCCCGACGCGCTGGCGCAGGCCATCTACTTCTTCCACCTCCGCCGGCCCCCGCGACCGGCCCATACGCCGGGTATCGTCCGGGTGGAGCGCGCATCCCTGGGTACGTTCCTGGAAGAGAAGCGCTGGCCCATGGTGCGTCTCTTGGCACAATCCTGGGCCGACGTGTGCTGGGCTGACGATGTGCCGCCCAAAGCATCTCTGCGTCCGGTGCTGGCTCTGCGCGGACTCCGCCGCGTGTGGGAAGAAGGTATTTTGCCGTTTGCATTGGAGGCATGATGTTATCAAATCTTGTAACACTTTCGCGAGTTCCCCTTTTGGGTGTTATCGTGATACTTCTGTACTTATCTTCTGCAACGGGACAGCTGGTCGCCGCTCCGTTGATCGTCATCTTGATTCTGATGGATACTCTCGATGGGTACCTGGCACGGACGCATGGAGAGGAAAGCATCGTGGGTAGCGTGCTGGATATTGCCGCCGACCGGGGCGTGGAATATGTGTTGTGGACCGTATTCGCCCATCTGCGCCTGATCCCGGTCTTGATTCCCATCATCGTCTTATTGCGCGGCACCTTTGTGGACGCGATCCGCTCAATGGCACCGGCCCACGGGCTCAAACCTTTCGATCTGATGCGTAGCGAGCTGGGACGCTTCCTCGTCGGCTCACCGTGGTTGCGCATGCCCTATGCCGTCGTCAAGGCGATAGCTTTCACGTTGTTGGCTGCAGCTTACGGCTTCCAGACCGCCGGTCACCCACTTTTTAGAATCGTGTATGATGCGGCCCAGGCCATCAGCTGGGTGGCGCTAGGCTTCTGTCTCCTGCGTGGTATCCCTGTATTGATTGAGGGGCCGGGGGTCTTGCAAGAACAGGAGCAGGGATGATCTCGTGAGTGCCAAGCGTTTCATGTCAAAAGGCTGGCCGACGAGGCTGGCCTTTTATTTAGGTAAGTATTCACCGCCCCGGGGAGGGCGGCTGATCGCGGGCCTGTCCGCGCGTACCATCGTCACGCTGAAACCTGATATCTATCACGCCGTCTATCATAACCAGCGCCACGTAATGACCTCCGACGCTTCGCCAGATGATATCAGGCAAAACGTCTATCAGGTCCTCTTTGGCGCTGCTCGCGCCTATTACGAGCTCTTTCACAATATGGGTCGCGGGCGAACACGCGTCCAGGAATTCAGACCTCCTGTCTATCTGCTTCCCGAATCACATGAGCATCTGCAGCAAGCCCTGGCGTCGAACCGAGGCGTATTTATCCTTGGTTGTCACGCCTCGAACTTCGATCTTGCAAGTATTGCCCTCTGTCAGTCTATCGATACATCCATACAGATGCTCTCTCTGGCAAATCCCACGCCCGGCTTTGAGCTCTTCAACGATCTAAGACGACAGGCAGGGGCGTTGGTCACGCCGATATCGCCCCATACGCTGCGTGCGGCCCTGCAACGGCTGCGTGACGGCGGCGTGATTCTCACCGGCGTAGATCGACCCACGGGTGAGAACGACCAACCGGTCGAGTTCTTCGGCGCCCCGGCCTACCTGCCCACCGGCTACATTCGCATTCCCTTGCGCACTGATTGCCTCGTGCTCACGGCAGCCACGGTCTACGAGGACGGCGCCTATCACGTGCACGTCAATCCCCCCATGGAAATGGTGCGCACCAACGATCAGGAAGAAGACGTGCGCATCAACGTCCGGCGCGTCCTGGCCGAGTTTGAAGCATTTATCGCCCATCATCCCGAGCAGTGGATGATGTTCGTGCCGGTGTGGGAGAAGCCTGCCGGGATCGGCTGAAACAAACGCCAAAATCTGCTTTGTTAACAGACAGGGTAATGTACTCCCTCACCCTGTTGTCGCTGCCGGTTTGGTCGCCCGTGTTATAATCAGGATTTGCTAATCGCGCACGCTGTAGGAGGCTGCATGCCTAAACTCAAGAAACTCAGACTACAAGGCTTCAAATCTTTCGCCGAACCCCTGACCCTCGTCTTCCCAACGGGGATCACGGCCATCGTTGGGCCGAACGGGAGCGGCAAGAGCAACGTCGCCGACGCCATCCGTTGGGTTCTGGGCGAGCAGCGTATGACGACACTGCGAGGCAGCACCAACGAGGACATGATCTTCGCCGGCAGTGCGGGACGGGCGCGCGCGGGGCTCGCCCGCGTCACCCTGACTTTCGATAACAGCGACGAGTGGCTGCCCCTAGACTTCGCCGAGATCACCGTCGAGCGCCGCTATTCACGCGACGGGCGGAGCGACTACATCCTCAACGGCAGCAAAGTCCGCCTCATGGACCTGCGCGACATCCTCGACCGTGCCGGCCTGGGCCGCGACGCCTACCTGACCATCGGACAGGGCCTGGTCGATCAAGTGCTTTCGCTGCGCGCCTCCGAGCGCCTGGCACTTTTTGAGCAGGCCGCTGGCATCGCGCCCTACAGAAATCGCCGCGAGGAATCGCTGGATCGCCTAGACGAGACCGGGCGTAACCTGGAGCGCGTGCGCGACATCATCGGCGAGATCGAACCGCGCTTGCGGCGTCTGGAGCGCCAGGTCGAGCGCGCGGCGCAGCACGCTCAGCTTTCCGAGCTGTTGCGAGAGCGCCAACGCATCTGGTACGGCTATCGCTGGGGGCGTGCCCTGGAGAAACTGGAGGCCGCGCGCCAACGGGTGCGCTACCGGCAGCGCAAGACGCAGACCCAGCAGGATCGATTGACGGAGATCGAATCGCAGATCAAAGAGCTGCGCCAGACCCTGACCGAGACGCGACGGCGCCTGGCAGAATCGCATCGCGAGAGCAGTGCGCGTCACGCCGAGGCGGAAGCGGCACAACGTGAGCTCGCCGTGGCCCGGGAACGCCGTCGGCTTCTACAGGAACGCCAGGAGGAAAGCCGCAGCAACCTCGTACCTCTTCGCAACACACTGGAAGCTGAAAAAGAGGAACGGGACGCGCTCCGCGCTCAAGTTGAAGGTGCCGAGAACCGGCTGGCAGAAGGTCGGGCCGAGCTGGCTGCTATCGAAGCCGAATACCACAAAATCGAAGCCGAACGCCGGGAGCTGCTCAAACAGCAGAGCAAGGCGCAGTCCCAGGCTTTGGAAAGTCGTCACCAGCTGGCGGATCGACAGAGCCGCCTGGAGCAGCTTGCCGAGCGCAAACGTCAACTGGCAAGACGGGGGCAGGACGCGGAGGCGAAACTCGCGCAGGCGACCGAGCGAAGACGCGCTCAGCAGGCGGCGGTCGAAGAGGCACGTCGGGCGTTGGAGCAGATTGAAGCCGAATTGGAGGCGCTGACGTCCAAGGAAATCGCCCTGCAAGCGCAACAAGATGAGGCAACGGAGACGCTGGAGCAATTGCGCGCGGCCTTAGCCGATAAAAAATCCGCTTATCAGCAGCTCTCGGCGCGATTGAATGCCCTCGAACAGCTGCACGCAGAGGGCGCCGGCCTCTACGCCGGCGTCCGCGCCGTCCTGCAGGCAGCGGAGCGCGGTGAGCTGCAAGGATTACCCGGCACCTTCGCCTCGCTTATCCGGGTGCCTCCTCAGCTTGACCGCGCCATGGAGACCGCACTCGGTTCCAAGGTGCAGAACGTCGTGGCCCGAAGTTGGGATGATGCCCACGCAGCCATTCAGTGGCTCAAGCAGCACCGCGCCGGACGCGCGACCTTTCTGCCGCTGGATAACCTCCGTCCATCGCGTCCCCTGAACGTACCGAATGGCACAGGTGTGATTGGCATTGCCGCTGCGCTGGTGACCTACGACGATCCGGCACTGGAGCCGGCGGTGCGACTCCTGCTCGGTCGCGTAGTCGTTACAGAGAACCTTGACGCGGCCAGGTCATTGTATCGTCGCATGAACAGCGGATGCCAGATTGTGACCCTGGATGGAGAGATTCTGCGTTCTGGCGGCTCCGTGACCGGCGGCAGAAAGCGCCAAAAGGGCCAGGGGCGTGATCTCCTGGCGCGGGAGCGCGAGCGACGTCGTTTGCCCGAGGAAGTTGAGACCCTGAAGCGAGAGGGTGTTGCCTTACGCCAGCGTGTGGACAAAGCCCAACAACATCGACAGTCGCTCAGGGAGGCACAGCGCGTGTTACGTGAACGCCTGCGCGCCAAGGAGCGTGACCGTCAGACCGCCAATCGCCAGTTGGAAAAAGTCGTGAATAATCTGGAGAAGATGATACAAGAGACAGATTGGCAGCGCCAGCTGCAGGAAGAAGCGAACGAAGAGCGCGAACGCCTGCAAACGGCGCACACGCGGTTGACTCAGGAGTTACAGGAAGTTCGCGAGCAGCTGCAACAGGCGGAGGAGAAACAAACCGAGTTTGAGCGGGCGCTCGGGGCTTTGGAAGAGAACGATGTCGGCGAGGTGGTTTCGGAACGGCGCACGCGCGTTGCCCTGTTGCATAAAGAGCACGAAAACCAGCGCACGCTGCTGGAGACGCGGCAGAAGGAGATCCGGCGCCTTGAAGAGCGGATTGCCAAACAGGAGCAGCGCATCGCCTCCCGGGCCGAGGAACTGGCGCGCCTTGACGTTCAGATAGAGAACCTGCGTGGGCGTTATGAGCAAGTGCAGAACACGGCCGAGTTGCTCTCATCGCAGATCCCAGAACTGGAGACGCGCGTTTCTGACCTGGAGACTCAGCAGGCTCAACAGGAGACTCAGGAGAGCAGAGTGCGCAGCGTTCTGCACGAAGCCGAACATCGGCTCTCGCAGGCGGAGATAGACCTGAGCCGCCATCAGGATCGCGTGCAGGCACTGCGTGACGAGATCCAGGACGTGTTGGACATCGTCATCACTGAACTACCGGATTCCCTCTCCGTGCAGCAGCCGCTGCCCCTGAGCGCGCACTCTGTCCCGTTTCCCATCGTGACCGAATTACCCGAAGGCCTGGAAAGAGAGATCCAGGACTTGCGGACGCAAATTCGCCGCCTGGAGCCGGTCAATCCAGCCGCTCAAGAAGAATACGATGAGGTTGCCGAACGCCATCGCTTTCTCCGTGAACAATCTGCTGATCTGGAGACCGCCTCTGCGCACCTGCGGCAGGTCATCGCCGAGCTTGACAATATGATGGAGACGGCTTTTCATACCACCTTCCAGGCCATCGCCGACGAGTTTTCGGAGATGTTCAAATCGCTTTTCAACGGTGGCACGGCCAAGCTCTCTACGATCACCGACGAGGGCGAGGTAGTCGGCGTGGAGATCACCGCGCGTCCCCCCGGAAAACGCACGTCAGGCTTGGGTATGCTCTCCGGTGGCGAACGCTCGCTGACGGCCGTCGCCCTGCTCTTCGCCGTGTTGCGCATCAGCCCGACGCCCTTCTGCATTCTGGACGAGGTGGACGCGATGTTAGACGAGGCAAACGTGGGACGCTTCCGGGCTATGCTGCGGGAGTTGGGAAAGCAGATTCAGTTCATCACTATTACGCACAATCGGGGCACCGTGGAGGTTGCGGATACCATCTACGGCGTCTCCATGGGTGATGACGGCGTTTCCCAAGTCCTCTCGCTCAGCCTTGAGGATCTTCCGGCCTCTGAAGTTATTCGCGGGGTTGAATAAGTCTGAAGTATGCCGGTCCCCTGCGAGGGCTATGTCACATCCGCCAAGCCCACTGGAAACCGCCCTTGACAAAAGCGGGGGGATTTGGTAGACTATGCGGGCGCTGGGGAGGATCCGGGGCAGGGCGCGCGAGAGTCGGAGGGGAATGGAGCCGGCACTTGACAAAAAGCGCCCAGGTGGTATGATAAGGGGTGCTTAAGAGAGCCATACAGATGCAGGCAAGACTGCCGAGGCAAGTTGCCG
>DAOTUH010000433.1:0-2016 GCA_034437255.1 Anaerolineae bacterium | reverse complement strand
ACTAGCAGAAATCGGATTTTTCTACGACTTGATACTATATGTGGGTTTCTCATGACCAAAATTACTAGATGTGGGGTATGGCCACCTAAAAATCCGATTTCTTGGACCTTTTTTCAGGTGAGTCAAATGATGGTAAAGCGGTTTTAATTTTCTCCTCGACCCGGCGAAATCCTGAAGACCCCGCAGGAGTTGCAGAGGTGACGGGCGCGTATACGTCACCCTTCATCCAGAACCTCGGCGAATATCTCGGCCATGTCATCGTAGTCGAGCGCGCGACCGCCGGTCAGCGCGTAAGCACGGTTCTCGTGACTGTCCTCCGTCAACGCCACAGCCGCGACGATGCCAACGAAAGTCTAACGATACCAACCTGATGCAACTTATTCCCATCCAAACCCGAACGCTGGAGAGGCGTCTCTCGTCTATAATGAAAGTGGACTCATATTATGACAAGAGCCTGGCTTCAGCTTTCCCAAACTGAGGCCCCGAATGAAACTTTTTGGCGATGTCCCACATTTCACCGCAGAGCCCACTGAAATCGCCGTAGAGATACCATTGATTCTTCTCTACCCGCTTAGCGTTCCTTGGGACAAATCGATGGGTTGGGTAGCAGCCGATAAGTTCATGGACAGACACTAATCAGGGCCTTATCATTCTCGCTTCGAGGGGCTCGTCAAGATCCCCGATGGAGACCAGAAAACACTTTGCACACGTGGATTTGCAATCCACTTCAAGCAAAAAATAGACATGTAGCGAAAATGATAAAACCCTGAGATACTAATGTGATCCTCTTGACAACCCTATACGTTTTATGGTATCATGGTATTGGAACCGGTTCCATAAACACGAGAGGAGCGAACGCAGGTGACTACTATCCGAGATGTCGCCAGAGAAGCAGGCGTAGGCTTAGGAACTGTCTCACGCGTACTGAACAACAGCCCCATGGTCAGCGACTCGACGCGCCAGCATGTGGTCGACGTGATTGAGAGACTTAACTACACCCCAAACCCAGTTGCCCGCCGGCTTTCACTGGGAAAGACGCTTACCATCGCAGTCATTGTTCCTTTTTTCACCCGGCCCGGGTTCAGTGAACGACTTAACGGCGTCGTAAGTGTCCTTTCCCCAAGTCCCTATGACTTGCTGATCTACAATGTTGATTCTCCAGAGTTGCGGCGTAACTGCTTTCACAATCTACCGCCGCGCGAGCTCGTCGATGGTGCCCTACTCCTCTCCTTGCCGCCCTCTGATAAAGAAGCCCAGCTCCTGACCACAACCAAGATTCCCATTGTGCTCATCGATTCGGAGCATCCGGCATTGGAGGAGATGCACCAGGTTTGTGTCGATGACGTCGCTGGCGGTGAACTGGCGACGCAACACCTGGTTGACCTGGGGCACAGGTGTATCGGGTTTATCGGAGATATTATCGACAATCCCTTCAATTTCCGTTCAAGCCGTGATCGCTACCAGGGATACAGAAACGTTCTAGAAAACGTTGGAATTCCTTTTCAGCCAGACCACTATGCAGAGGGAGAACATGGGCGTCGGCAAGCGCGAGAGATGGCAGTCACGATGCTCTCTCAGCCCGGAAGACCGACGGCAATCTTTGCAGCCAGCGACACCCAGGCTGTTGGCGTACTGGAGGCGGCCCGCGAATTGGGTCTGAACGTACCAGCGGATCTTTCAGTCCTCGGGTACGATGACATTGAACTGGCCGATATCATGCAGTTAACCACCGTTCGCCAGATGCTATTTGAGTCTGGCAAACAAGGTGTTGAACTTTTGCTCCAGACCCTGGAGCAACCAGGTATCGAGCCGGTCCACGAATACCTGGACGTGGAGCTTGTTATCCGAGAATCCACCGCCCCACCTCGGCAACTGGACGTGGAGCTTGTTATCCGAGAATCCACCGCCCCACCTCGGCAACCGTAATCCGCAGTGTAGATCAGAGTTGACAAAAAGGAGGTGCACAGAGATCAAAAAAGACGGAAGGTACTGGATTGTAAAACTATGTCAATCTAG
>DAOTUH010000432.1:0-7542 GCA_034437255.1 Anaerolineae bacterium | reverse complement strand
CGACCTTCGGCGACTGAAAGGTAATCCGCGTAGGCGGATTTCGCAACTGTAGCCGCGAATTCATTCGCCGGGATTTAAAGTTAACTTGATACTATATGTGGGTTTCTCATGACCAAAATTACTAGATGTAGGGTATGGCCACCTAAAAATCCGATTTCTTGGACCTTTCTTCAGGTGAGTCAAAACTGTAAATTCCAAAAGGGGGAGGACGTCGTCAATTTAGCCATTATGATTCCCCAAGTCTGGAGGTATCAGGCCTTGCTCAATGGCTTCTCGCAGTGAAAAGATCTCGTGGTCCGATTCATTCTCGCTGCTATCTGATCGCGAGGACGGTTTTTGACGAGACCTTTGACTCGGTTCATCGAAAAGTGAATCGAGTTCTGTCATCAGGGCCTCGCCGAAGTCAGCGTCCAGGGGACGTGGCGGTTCGGCGGTCTCGGCCGCTGCCAGAGTGGAATTAAGTGCCTCTATAGCACGTCGGGTGTAGAGCCGCACCAGCCCCATCCGGCTCTCCGCTATCCGGCGGTCGTAGATAATAACCAAAAAGAAGTCCTTGTTGACAGGAGTCCAATAGATCTCAAAATGCTTGCCTTGATGATAGCTGGGCGAAACCCCCTGTCCGCTGCCGAAGTGGTGCGACAATTCGTTGTCGATAGAGAGGCTGCCGGCCAGCAGCGAGAGCAGGGTCACAGTATCGATGTTGAGGGACGCCCCTACTTCTCCGATGCGTTGCCCGTGCATGTCGGAGAGGATAATAGCGTGGGCGTTAATCTCGTGGCGCAGACGATCCAGTTCTTCCGTTATCTCATCGAAGGTCCGATCCGAGAGGATGGTGAAGCCGGGCTGACTGACGATAACGTCCTCCAGCGCGTCCTGTACCGCCTGGCGAAAATCGGTGATATCGAAGGGTTTGGTGAGGTAGCGATAGGCCTCCAGCCGCCGCGCTTCCGCCTTCACCTTATCATCCCCGTATGCCGTGATAAGAATGGTCCGTGTATCTGGGCTGGACGCTCGCACCCAGCGGATCAGATCAAGACCGCTAATACCCGGCATACGCAGGTCCGTGATCAGGAGATCGATGGGCGACGCTTGCAGGATTTCCAAGGCCTTTTTTCCCGACTGGGCGATGCTGACACGATAGTGGTTATCAAGACTCTCCAACGCCTCACGGAGATAGAGCGCGACGGCCGGCTTGTCATCGACGATGAGTATGTGCTCGGCCGTGGACGTGATGTCAGCGAAAGGTTGTTTGTGTTCTGAAGCTATCATGGTTCCTCTCTCAGCTGTCACAGGATCTTCCCAACGCCTTGGAGGCCAGCGAGCGAATCTCTGTGAGCTTCACCGGTTTGTCCAGAACTTCTTCGATGGCGATGCGAGCGGCCGACCTGCGCAGCTCGTCATCGGCATAGGCGGTGATCATGATCACGACCGTCTGGGGATAGAGTCGGCGAATCTCCGTGGCCAGCGCCATGCCATCCGTAGCCGGCATCTTGTAATCCGTGATCAGCAGATCAAAGGGGCGCTGCTTGAAGAGCTGCAGCGCTTGCCTGCCGCTGGTTGCTACGTTGATCTCGCAATGGGGCAGATTCTCCAAAGCCTCTTGGAGAAACAAAGCCACGTTCACCTCGTCATCGACGACCAACACGCGCTGCAGCGTGGCATGGTCACACGCCCTCTTTTCTGAATCGGCCTCTGGTGGTTGCACCGGAAGTTTCAAGGTGAAGGTACTGCCCCGTCCCGGCTCACTCTTGACCTCAATCTGTCCACCATGCGTTTCGATAACCGCCTTGACGACGGTCAAGCCCAGGCCGAGCCCCCCGTACCGGCGCGTGGACGTGCCATCGACCTGATAAAATCCAGAGAAGATCTGTTCCAGCTCGTCCTCAGTAATGCCAATTCCGGTATCGCGCACCTCCACGTGGATCCACGCATCGATTTCGTGGCTGTGCTCACCGTATGTGACACGCTCACTGTACGCCCGGACCTCGACTCGGCCACCGGCAGGCGTGAACTTGATGCCGTTTTCGACCAGAGCCTCAAGCGCTTCCTGTAATCGATATGGATCGCCAGATATAGAAGGAAGCTCCGCTGCTATCTGCAGATCCAATTCTACGTTCGCCGCTACGGCCTCTGTCTGTCGTTGTCTCACGACCTTCGTCACCAGTTCTGCCAGATTGACCGGCCGTGAAACGCTGACTCCATTCTGCACGTTCAAAAGAATGCTGATCTGTTCAACCATGGAACGCAGCTCGTAACTCTTTTTTCTTATAAGCATCAGCGCTTCCTGCTGCTCCCGGGATAGCATGCCCAGATCCCCCTCATACAGCAGCTCCGTGTAGCCTTGGATGATGCTCAATGGGGTCCGCAGCTCGTGGGATACGTTTTGTATGAATACTTGATGGATTTCGTTCAGTGCTTTCGACATTTTTCTCTCCATCCCATCCCTGTGAACTCACATGCGTATATCCTTTTTGCTGCGTAGATCACCGGCTGATATATCTATTATGATAACAAAAAAGTTGGCGGATAATTTATAGGCTTCGTAAAGGTTCTGTGGTTATTTGATAAGCGTGGGTCTGGTGGGGCACGGTGGGGACACCGGCCCCAACAAAGCGCGAGACCGGCCTCAATAAAGCGCTTCCGCCGGTGTCTCACCGTGCGGAGGGAGGGGCGCGGTGGGGACGCCGGCCCCAACAGGCGCGAGATTGGCCCCAACAAAACGCTTCCGCCGGTGTCTCACCGTGCGGACGGGGGGCGCGGTGGGACACCGGCCCCAACAAAGCGCGAGACCGGCCCCAACAAAACGCTTCCGCCGGTGTCTCACCGTGCGGACAGGGGGCGCGGTGGGGACACCGGCCCCAACAAAGCGCGAGACCGGCCCCAACAAAACGCTTCCGCCGGTGTCTCACCGTGCGGACGGGGGGCGCGGTGGGGACACCGGCCCCAACAAAGCGCGAGAGGAGGGGTCGCGGTGGGGACACCGGCCCCAACAAAGCGCGAGACTGGCCCCAATAAAGCGCTTCCGCCGGTGTCTCACCGTGCGGACAGGGGGCGCGGTGGGGACACCGGCCCCAACAGGCGCGAGAGGAGGGGGCGCGGTGGGGACACCGGCCCCAACAAAGCGCGAGACCGGCCCTAACAAAACGCTTCCGCCGGTGTCTCACCGTGCGGAGGGAGGGGCGCGGTGGGGACACCGGCCCCAACGGGCGCGGTGGGGACACCGGCCCCAACAGGCGCGAGAGGAGGGGGCGCCGGCCCCAACAAAGCGCGAGACTGGCCCCAGCTAGGGGAGGTCCTTCATCCTGTATCCTACGCCTCGCATTGTGCGGATCAGGTCTTTGGATCCGCCGATCTCTGCTATACGCTTCCGAATCTGGTAGATATGCGAGCGCGCGATGTTGCGAGCTTCCTCAACGTGAGGCTCGCTCTCGTACTCGTGCACCGCGAGCACTAATTCTTTGGGTGAGATAACCCGTGGCGCCTCACTAACCAGATAGACCAACATATCAAACTGGGTTGGGCTGAGATCCAACAGCTGTCCATTCAGGGTGGCTATGTGGCGTGTCAGGTTGATGAGCAGTTCGTCCCATTGCAGAAGACAAACGTCTTCTGCGGTATCCAGATCAAGACCAGACTCCGTGTCCGGCCGAGCAACGGGCCCGGCGTCGAGTGTCTGGAAATCGTTCAGGGTTTGGCTCAGCCGACCCAGGATTTCCCGCTGCCTGACGTGCCGTTGGCGGGCTCGCAGCGCTCTGTGCACACACTTCCGCAACTCGTCTGTGCCACAAGGTTTGAAGAGATAATCGTATGCGCCGTAACGCACTGCTTTGACTGCCGTCTCTAGTGAGGCATGTGCGGTAAGCACGATGACGGGTGTATCCGGCCATCGCTTGTGCAGTTCCGCGAGTACCTCCATTCCTCCGATGTCCTTCATCCTCAGGTCGAGGAAGATCAGATCGAATTCCTGATTTGCAGTCATGTCCAGAGCTTTCTGGCCACTTTCTGCGGTTAAGATCTGCTGTTCCTTCTGCTGCTCCTTGTGTACAAGCATGTCCCTAAGAAAGTAACGGACGGCCGCGTCGTCATCTATAATCAGGATTGTCGTGGACTGCATTGAGAGTATCCCCCCCTCGTCAAAGCATATCTTCTCACATGTCAGGTTGTTCTACGGGTAAGCGAACCGTGAAGGTGGTGCCTTTTCCTTTCTTGCTTTGCACCGCCAACTCCCCGTGGTGCGCTTGAATGATGTTGTAGCTGATGAATATCCCCAACCCGGTTCCCTCTTTTTTGGTTGTGAAGAAAGGCTCAAACAACCGGTCTATCACGTCCTGTGACATGCCCATGCCGGTGTCGGTGAACTCAATGCGCGCCAGGGGGATGCTCTCGCCGACCGTTTGCTCTCGCTCCAGGGCCGTGCGAATGTAGAGCGTTCCGCCCTCCGGCATGGCGTCGATGGCGTTAATCACCAGGTTGAGAAAGACCTGTTTGAGTTGGTCGGCGTTGGCCTCAATCCTTGGCAGATTCTCTGCGGCGGTGTGTTCCACGGTAACGTGGCTGTGCTCCAACTTCTTTCCGGCAAGGGCGAGGACTTTCTCAATGACCGTATCCACGTCGACCGACCTGAGATCCGCGCGTCCCGGACGATAGAACTCCCCCATTCGGCTCAGGATATCCGAAATGCGCTCGACTTCCTCGCTGACGATGCTGAGGTAGCGCTTCAAAGCGTCGGCGTGCTCAGAATTCTCCAGTTTTTCCTGAGACAACGAGACGTATCCCTGCACCGCCTGGAGCGGATTGTTGACCTCGTGGGCGATGGAGGCCATCAGGCGGCCCAGCGCGGCCATTTTCTCGGTGTGGATCATCTGCGCCTGCGTCTCCTCACGTTCACGCAGTAACTGTTTGAGTCCCTCGTAGAGCCGGGCGTTCTCTATGGCGGTGCTCAACGTGGGCGCAACGGCTTGCAACATGTTCAGATCCTGACGGTCATACGTGCCAGGTTCGCAGGTGGAGACGGCGATAACGCCGACAATTTGCTCTTTTGTTGTTAAGGGAACCACCATCAGCGCGCGGATTTCGATCCCCAGGTGTTGTTCAATCCAATTCGAAAAGCGAGCATCCTCGTGCGCATCTCTGACCACGATCGGTTCATGGTGCGCTATCGTCCAGCCTATAATTCCCTCGTCTTTCGATAGTTGCATCGGCGTATCGATATGCGTGCTGAGCGTTCTCGCTTCCACGAAGTGCAGCGCATGTGATTGCGGATCGGCTTGAAGCAGCCAGACGCTGTCGCTTGAGAACAGCTCCTGGATTCTTTGCAGGACCTTTCGAACTACGCTGGCATAATCCAGCGTGGAGGTCAGCGTCTGGCCGATCTTGAATAAAGTTGCGATTTTGTCGGCGTGGGAACGAGTGACGGTATAGAGACTTGCGTTTTTCAGCGCGACGGCGGCGATAGAGGTCACGGCCTCCAGCAAACTCAGGTCTTCGTCGTCGAATTTGCCCGTGCGTTTGTTGACAAACTCGATCACGCCCAGGTTCTCACCCCGATGCTTCATCGGCGCGCAGATGACCGAGTGTGTCTGAAAGCCGGTGCGTGCATCAATCTCCCGGTAGAAGCGCGGGTCCCGCTCAACATTGTTGACGTAGACGGCCTGATCGTGGCTTACCACCCAGCTGGCGATGCCCTGTCCAGGTTCGATCTGCGTATCTCGCAAATTATGCGTCTCCTCTTCCAATGTCATCGCGAAGGTGAGTCCCCTGCCGCCTGGCTTATTCAACAATACCGAACCCTCGGTCGCGTTCAGGGCGTGACTGGTCATCTCCAGGATCCGGTGCAGGACCTGGTCCATCTCCAGTGACGAGACGACCGCGGCGGTGATCTCGTTGACGGTCTGCAAACGATCCACCTTGCGGGCTTCTTGGTAGAGTTGCGCATTGCGCAGCGCGAGGCCGATTTGTTGTCCCATGGTGGTGAGTAGTGGCCTCTCTACTGCCAGGGGCGCATCAGGATCGCGCCGGGCCAGGTGCAGGAAGCCCAGCACCTGGCCGTACGCGGTCAAGGGGACGTAGCGACCGTGATAAAGCTCAAGCTGGGTGCGGGTCTCAGGTGAAAGTGGGTGAGAGGTGGCGAGCAGCTCCATCCGGTGTTGCACCTCGTCCACGGTCATGTTGGCGATATCGGAGAGATAATCGCGCAAGATCCCGGACGTTTCTTGTTTGATAATCGCTTCGGGTATGCCGTGTGAGGCCACGACGCGATGCTGGGCATCTCCGGTAGGATCAAGCATGATCACCCAGCCAACGTCGCTTCCCATAACGGTAAGCGCTTCGCCGAGTACAGATGCAAGCATCTCGTCGGGGACGAGCGAGGACGAAGCCGCCGCCGTGATGGCATAGAGCGCAGCTTGTTGATTGGCATATCGTTGTAGGGCCTCTTTGCTTTCCTTACGCTTGGTGATGTCTTGGACGAAGGCGAAGCCAAAGGCCAGCTCGTCCGTCTCATCTTTGAACAGTGAGGCCGCCACGTCCACCCAGATCGTGTGCCCATTTCTGTGAATATACCGCTTTTCCATCCGGTATTCGGTTGTTTCTTCGTTCCACAACGCTTCAATCAGCTGCCATTCTCGGGCGAGGTCATCGGGATGGGTAAAATCCGCAAAGTTGAGGCGTAGCAGCTCCTCCCGGCTGTAGCCGACCATCGTTGCCAGCGCGGCGTTGCAATCGGTCAGGTTGCCCTCGCTATCGACGATGCCCACGCCGATGGGTGAATGCTGGATGGTCATCCTGAAACGTTCCTCGCTCTCCCGCAGCGCCTCCTCCGCCCGCTTGCGCTCGACGGCGTAGCGCAGGGCGCGATCCAGCAGCACGCTGTTCACCTCTCCCTTCACCAGATAGTCCTGAGCTCCGGCCCGCACGGCCTGCACGGCCAACGCTTCGTCATCAAAGCCGGTCAACACGATGATGGGTAGGTGCGGTGCGTGGGTGTTGAGGGTGGTAAACGTTTCAACCCCTCGACTGTCTGGCAAGAGCAGATCCAATAATACCAGGTCAAAGGACGCCTCGTCCAGCCGCTGTAAACCTTTCGATAGTCGGGCCACTCGTTCCACGTCAAACGTGTGCCCGTCCACGTCGATGAGCATCTCTCGAATCAGATCCGCATCCTGGGAACTATCTTCCACCAACAAGACCCTGAAATGCTTCTGCATTGCTCCTTGCCTCATCTCACATCTCCCGCTTGTGTTTCGACACCCCGCTTTGAATTGTGAAATAGAACGTACTCCCCACCCAGGAATTTGAGATAGGCGTGTTCCGTTATGTCCCACGTATTCCAGGCGATCATAAACATCCCACCGGCCACGGCAATACTGAAGCCCTCTGCTAACGCATGGAAGAGCAAGTAACTGTAACGGCTGATTAGTTCGACAATGTTAACTTCCGCTGCACGGCGGTTACCATGGTCAGTAGACCATAGGTCTACGAAAACCACGTGCTACGGCTGCAAAGTCGCTCCGGACGGATGCGTCCTGGATCTACGACCTTCGG
>DAOTUH010000431.1:0-8044 GCA_034437255.1 Anaerolineae bacterium | reverse complement strand
GTTCTTTCTCCCGATCGACGGTGATAAGCGCCGCACGGTTTGCCGGCAACGTCTTGACGATCCCGTTCACAACAGCCTGCAGGAGGCTCTCCACGTTATCGCTGGTAATCAGCCGCCGACTGATATTGTACAGGGCGTGCGTTTCGGCCAGCGCATTCCGCGTTTGCTTGAACAGCTGGACGTTTTGGATTGCTGCAGCCGCCTGGTTAGCCATGGTCATCATCAATTCGGCGTCATGCGGGGTAAAGTCGAGTTGGTCCGGCCGATTGATGGCCGTCATGGTCCCCAGAACTTCATCTTGATAAAACAACGGCACCACGAGAATGGAACCACTATCGGTCTCGGCGCGCCGCTTCTGGACCCTGGGACTCTCGCGGGGATCAGGTTGATCTTTCGGCGAAATCGCCGGTTTGCGTTCCTGGATCGCCCACCCTGTCAACCCATCCATCGCCTCCTCGAAAGTCACGTCGGTGGCGATTTTGTCCACGCCCGGCCCACCGGTGATACGGCTCAAGATGCAGCGTCTCTCAACATTCAGCATCGTGATACCGACGCGATCCGCAGGTAGCGTCTCTGCTACCAGATCCACAATTTTCTGCAGCAGCGCATCCTCACGTTGTGGCTCGCTCAGGGAACGGCTCAAGCGGTAGAGCGCTTCCGTCTCTTTGAGCGAAACCTGGGTCTGCTCAATGAGACGGGCATTTTGCACCACCGCAGCGGCTTGACCAGCCAGGGCCATCATTAACTCCACGTCGCGCTCCGTGAAGTCGGGGTCCTCCATCCGGTTGATAGCCGTGAGAGTTCCCAAGGTCTCATCACGGTATCGGAGCGGGACCACGAGAATGGCACCAATCTGGTGGTCACAGCGCGTGAGCCACACGCCTGTACTTTCTCGTGGATCACGGTCACCTTTGAGGGAAAGCGCGGGTTGCCCGCTCCGCAATACCCATCCTGTCAAGCCCTTCATCAGATCTTTGTAAGGTGTCGGCACCACCACGACACCTTTTTCTTGATTGCTGACAAAGTTGATGATCTCCTCGGCTTCTTGATCCAGGGTGATCAGAAGCACCCCGCCGGCCCGTAACGTCTCGGTGACGGTATCCACCACGGCCTGCAGAATCGCGTCAAGATCAGACGATTTGATCAGCGCGTCGCTGACGCGGTAGAGCGCCCGCGTCTCCGTCAGGGCCGTCTCCAGTGCCTGCGTGCGCTCGGTGACCCGCTCCTCAAGTTCATTGATCAAGGAGCGGAGCCTTTCCGTCATGGTGTTGAACGCGCGCGCCAGCATGCCCACTTCGTCATCATTCTCCACGGGCGCCGTGCATTCCAAATCACCGCCGGCAATAGCGCGGGCCGCCGCCGTCAGCGCGCGAACGGGACGCAACGTCTGTCGGACGGTGAGCCACACGAGTCCCAGAACCAACGCGAGGCTCCCTCCCGCGACCAGCCACACTGTGCGCTTGAATCGCTCCAGGGCAAGCACCAGCGTCTCGCGTGCAACATCGCCCTCAAACAGAATCTGATCAAAGAAACTGTCGATTTCGTTTACGATAAACGCGGACGTGCCCACGATAATCGGAACCGTGACCACCAGAAGCAGGGCCATCAGGCGATGCTGCAACTGTCCGCGTTGGGCCCATCGTTCAGAGCTCATCTGCTTGAAGCCAAGGTAGGTGTACACAATGGCGGTCCCCGCCTGACTGAGCAGGAGTCCCAGAATCTTGCCAAATGTCTCTCTGGTCCCAAACATCACCGCGGCAATGGTAACGTTCATGCCTAAGAGGACCCGCGCCATCTGGCGCTGTGTCTGCGAAACCTTTTCATCCACAAAAGCGACGTATATTAGAAACAGAGGTGGCAGCAGGTGCATGCAGTACATGTATAAGACGCGGACCGGCGTCCCGATCCAACCGTTGATATATTCGCTTGCGGAGATAAACCCGCCGTTATAAGTCCGCGGATCGATACGCGAATACAGCAATTGGGTGTTCAGCAAGACATCGACGGCGACAACCAGCACGGGGAATAAGATTATTGCGTATAGCGTCCATCTAAGCCAGCGCCCGTCCTCTTCAAGCCACTGGGTTTTAAAGAGCATCAGGGTAGTGACCAGCAGACTGGGCGCGATGGCAGGCGCCGCCGTAGTAAGATAAACCGTGGGTAACGTCGCCGCTTCGGCATCCACAGCGCCGATCAATTGACCGACGGCGAAACCGTTCACGGCAAAGAACAGGAGGAGACCGCCGACGTGACGGTTGGCTTTGTGACGAACGTTAAGGACCAGAATGTAGAGCGCCGCGCTGATCTCCCAAAGGGCCAACAGCCACGCAAGGATTTGCAATACCAGATCAAGAGACGTTCCCATCTTCACCGCTCCTGACCGCCATCACGATATGCGTATAGGTTCACTCGAGTGTGTTTCATTTCAGTTGATTGAAACAGGCTGGCGCGGTCAGGAGCATGGGCCAGACGCCCAAAGCCAGGGAGCGTGCCCCAACGCGCCTGAAACACACCCGATTCATTCATCCAAGCCCTTGCGAGCAACGAACCAGAAGGACTCAGACCTCTTTCATCACATCCTATAAGATCGATCCCGCGACCACAACACATGAGGTTCCCTTCGTACAACCAATCAAGACCATAGCATAATAGATCGTGGTGTAGATTCAAGCAGAGCAAGTTATAGAAGGGTTTAACACATCTGTATTGTCCCATGGAATTGCAAGATTGCAAACGATAGGGAGAATAAGCCTCACTGACAAAAGAAAACATCCGATGCTCCAGGAACTAGCGGTTCCTTCAGAGCATCGGATGTCTCGTTGGGCCTCAGAAAAGCGAGAGGCCTTCTCTTCCGCGCACGGTCAGGACTCCGCCGGCATGTCACGGCTGGCGATGACGTTGATATTGAGCCCCAGCGGGTTTTCCAGCACCACCTGGTTGATCTCAACGGGCGCCTCAACCTCGACCTTGCGGATTTCCTTCAGCAAATCGAAGATTTGAGGCTTGGGGAACGGCGCTTCGGTGTAAACCGGCACCAGCGGATGCAACCCGCCCTTGACCTTAACCGTCGTCGCCACCATGCGACGTGGGTCCGTCAACTCTTCCTTCACAAACGCCTCACCACGGGCACACGTGTTGCCATCGACCTCCAGCACAGTCTCTCCTTCGTGCGTCACCTCCAACGTGCAGCCCACAGGACACGTAATGCAAATCATTTTCTCTGTAACATCCATCATTTCCTCCACACAACTCGCAACTCACAACTCGCAGCAACTCACAACCCGCAACTATCTAGGCACCACACTCACTCTCAGTTCTTTCGCTTTCCGAACTGCGTCGTAATTACGCGAACGGAGGTTGATGTCCATCATCTCGCCAGGTCGGGCATAGCGCGCGGCGCCACGAGCGATCAGCTCGTCGCCGTCCTCAACACGGACACGCACCGGTTGTTCCATCGGTTGCGTCACGCGGAACTGCAACATGATCTCGTCGTCGCCCAGATTCTCTGGATTGACCTTGTGCGGCACCACGTAGCGGACGTTTTCGCCAGCCGCCGTGGGGACGTAGGTAACGTCTCCGTCCTCGCGCTGCCCCATGGCGTACTGCGCAGCGTACTCCCCGGCGACCAGCCCGGCTCTCGTCACCCAATCCACGATGTCGTAGACGTGGACGACGTTACCTGCCGCAAAGACGCCGGGCACGTTGGTCTGGAAACCGTCGTCCACGACCGGCCCGGCGGTGAGCCGATCCAGCACCACGCCCGCCTTCTGCGAAAGCTCGTTCTCGGGGATCAGCCCGACGGAGAGCAAGAGGGTATCACACGGGATAATCTCCTCGGTGCCCGCGACGTAGTTCCAGTTTTCATCGACCTGGGCGGCCTCGACAGCCTCCACGCGATCCTTGCCGATAATGCGCTTGACCGTGTGACGCAGCTGCAGCGGGATATCGAAGTCCATCAAGCACTGAACGTAGTTGCGGCTGAGGCCGGTGAGGTAGGGCATCACCTCCAGCACCCGCTCGACTTTGGCGCCCTCGAAGGTGACGCGGCGCGCCATGATCATGCCGATGTCGCCGGAGCCTAAGATAACGAACCGCTCGCCGGGCAGATAGCCCTCGACGTTGGTCCAGCGCTGTGCCGTGCCCGCCGAGTAGACGCCGGCAGGACGCGGCCCGGGGATCTGAATCTGCGCGCGGGTGCGCTCGCGGCAACCCATAGCCAACACGATGGACTTGGCCTGAAAATCCACAAAGCCATCTTTCGTGCCCGTGGCGTAGATGTGCCGGTCGGGCGTCACGTCCAGCACCATGGTGTCCAGCAGCGTGTCGATGTTGAGATCCAACGCCTCGTCGATGTAGTGCTGCGCGTAGCTGGGACCGGGCAGGTCTTCGCCGAAAATCTCCACGCCAAACCCGTTGTGGATGCACTGTAGCAGAATGCCGCCCAACTCCAGGTCGCGCTCGAGAATCAGCACGTCGTCCGCACCGGCCTTCTTAGCGGCAATCGCCGAAGCCAATCCGCCGGGACCGCTGCCGATGATGACGACGTCGTAGTGATCTTTGAGTTGGTTAGTCATGCTCCACCTCCTTGGTCTTGCGCGAGAGGAACTCAGACCCCCCGTTTTTCTTGCTCACTTCAATCAAATCCATGCCGGTCTCGCGGGCGATAATGTCCACGACGCGGGGCATGTCGAAGGCGCCCTGACAGCGCCCGGTGCCCAGCCACGTGCGCCGCTTGATAGCGTCGTAGGTGACGGCGGGGATGGGGGCGTGGATCTCGGCGACGATCTCGCCCTCGGTGACGTACTCACAGCGGCAGATAATGCGGGCGTAACGGGGGTCTTTCTCCACCAGCGCCGCCTGCTCCCCGTGCGAGAGGTGACGGAAGACGGGGCGCGCCGGTCGAACCGGGTCCCAGTCCGCTTTCTCTTCCAGCGCCGCGCCCGCCTCCTCCAGCATCTCCACCACGCGCTGGGCGATCGCCGGCGCCGCGCTCAGGCCCGGCGACTCGATACCGCCCAGGTTGACAAAGCCTTCGACCTCGTCGGGAATCTCAATAACGAAGTCCCGGTCGTAATCAACACCTTCGTTCTCGCAGGGCGCGTTGCCGCCCGGCCGTAGGCCCGCGAAGACAGCGATAATGTCGCGCCGCTGCAGGTCCGGCACCAGTTTCTGCGCGCCACTCCAGATCTCGGCCATACCGTCGGCGGTGACGGCCACGTCGGTCTTATCGTCGATCTCCTCGGCGTTCGGCCCGACGAGTGTGTTGCCGTGCAGCGTCGTCGTGACCAGGATACCCTTGCTGACCTCGGTGGGCACCGGGAAGAGCACGTTCTGCACGCCGATGCCTTCTTTGTCCATGACGTAGTACTCGCCGCGCCGCGCCGTGATGGCAAATTCCGGTCGCACGCCGGCCTTATGCATCACCACGTCGGCGTAGAGACCGGCAGCGTTGACGACCCAGCGGGCGTAGAAGTCGCCGTTGTTGGTTTTAATGCCGACGATTTTCGATTTTGGATTTTCGATTTTGGATTGTGAAGTGTCACCGCCCGGCGTTTCCGCTTCCCAAATAAAATCCTCGAACTTAGTTTTCAGTTTGAGCTCCACGCCGTTCATCACCGCGTTTTCAGCAGCGGCCAACGTGGCGGCCCAGGGATCGCAGATGCCGCCCGTGGGACAGAAGAGCGCGCCGGTAACGTCGGGGCTTAGATGTGGCTCGCGCTTGAGCATCTCCTCGCCGGAAATCATCACCGTGGGAACGCCATTGGCTGCGCCCTTGGCCTCCTCGTCTTTAAGTCTTGACAATTCGTCCTCGCCGACGGCGACGACGTACGTGCCGCACCGCTCAAAAGGAAACTGCAGCTCCTCGGCCAGTTGCGTCCACATCGGATTGCCCTTGACGTTCATCTCGGCCTTCAGTGTGCCCGGGTGCGCTGCATAACCTCCGTGGATCAGGGCCGAGTTCGACGCCGTAGCGCCGGTGCAGACATCGGACTCCTTCTCGATCAAAAGTACGTCCAGATCGTAGCGCGAGAGGAAGCGGGCCGTCATCGCGCCCACGATCCCCGCGCCGATAATAATGACATCGTACTGATCTTGCATAAAATCCTCCGTTCCTGGATGTTGGATTCTGGAAGCTGGACGCTGAATGCTGGATATCCGAGCTTCCCCTAACCTACTTCTCTCCTCCCTTAGCCATTTTCATTTATCATTTTTCATTCTCAATTATCCCCCTCTTCCTCTACCCAATCCAAGGTCCGTGCAACTGCCTTCTTCCAGCCCGCGTAGAGCTCCTCTTTTGTGGTTTCCTCCATCTGCGGCTCGAAGACGTGGTCGACGTCCCAGTTGACACGCAACGCCTCCACGTCGTCCCAGAAGTCGACAGCCAATCCCGCTGCATAGGCCGCGCCCAGGGCCGTCGTCTCCGTGACGGTGGGTCGCACCACGGGCACGCCCAGAATATCGGACTGGAACTGCATCAGCAGCTCGTTGGCCACCATGCCGCCGTCCACTTTAAGCGACTTCAGCGCGACGCCGGAATCCTGCTCCATGGCCTCCAGCACGTCGCGTGTCTGGAAGGCGGTGGACTCCAACGCGGCCCGGCTGATGTGCTTCTTGTCGATGTAGCGCGTCAGCCCCACCATCACGCCACGCGCATCGCTGCGCCAGTAGGGCGCGAAGAGGCCAGAGAAGGCCGGGACGATGTACATGCCGCCCGCATCATCCACCTCTTTGGCCAGCTCTTCGATCTGGGGCGCACGGTCGAAGAAGTCCAGATTGTCGCGCAGCCACTGCACCAGCGCACCGGCGATAGCGATAGAGCCCTCCAGCGCGTAGACCGCTGGTTCGTCACCAAACTGGTAGCCCAACGTCGTCAGCAACCCGTTCTCCGATTGCACCGCTTCGATGCCGGTGTTGAGCAACATAAAGCAGCCCGTCCCGTACGTGTTCTTCGCCTCACCAGGCGTGAAACACGTCTGGCCCACCAGCGCCGCCTGCTGATCACCGAGGTCGCCGGTGACGGGCAACGCCTCACCAAAAGGACCGTCTCGATCGGTGAAGCCGTAGGGACGCGCCGCGCTCGACGGTCGGATCTCCGGCAGCATGGATTCCGGGACGCCCATGATCTCCATGATCTCCTCGTCCCAGTCCAACGTCTCCAGGTTCATGAGCATGGTACGGCTGGCGTTGGTCACGTCGATGATGTGGGAGCCGCCTTCCGGCCCGCTCGTGAGCCACCAGATGACCCAGGTATCCATCGTGCCGAAGAGCGCATCGCCCCGCTCGGCCGTCTCACGTACGCCGGGCACGTTCTCCATCAGCCATTTGATCTTGGGGCCGGCGAAGTAGGTCGCCAGCGGCAGCCCGACTTTCGACCGGAAGCGATCCTGGCCCAGGTCACTCTCCCTCGCCAGCGCATCGCAGATGCCTTTGGTGCGCGTGTCCTGCCAGACGATAGCGTTATAGAGCGGCTCGCCGGTCTGACGATTCCAGACCACCGTCGTCTCACGCTGGTTGGTGATCCCGACAGCCGCGATCTCTCCGCTGGGAATATTGCCCTGCGTCAGCGCCTGGCGGATCACCTTCTGCGTTGTCTCCCAGATCTCCAATGGATCGTGCTCGACCCAACCGGGCTTGGGATAAATCTGTTCGTGCTCTTCGTATTCCCAGATCACGGGGTGACCGCTGTGATCGAAGAGGATACAGCGGGTTCCGGTGGTGCCCTGATCAATCGCGGCGATATACTTTTTTTCCATAGCAACCTCCTGAGGTTCATAGATAGTATAAATGCCTGCTCAAAAACAAAGTATACGTCGAGTTTTATCTCTGTCTAATGTTCTGTGTGAAACATGAAGCACTCATCTCCTACCCAGGAATGGGGAAAGATAATGCGTATTGCGTATTGCGTGATGATTTGTGGCTCTTCTGGATTTCGCCGGGTACCCCCCATATCTAGTGGTGGTACAATCGCCCAAAAGAGCGAAGATTAACAGATATTGCTGCGAAAAGATCGGTGGAGGCTTCTCGGTTTTGCCAAAGGCCTCGA
>DAOTUH010000430.1:0-4970 GCA_034437255.1 Anaerolineae bacterium | reverse complement strand
AGGACCCCTTCGAAGCCAACGTGACGGTCCCCAGCTGGATTCCCTACGTGGGCGGACGCCAGGCCGGCATCCTGGAGACGCAGGCCACGGGCAGTGTCGCAGCCAGTTCCGCTGGCTCGGGGAAACTCGGCCTTGGAGGCCAAACCGGGCTGGGCATGGGCGTCGACATCATCGGCACGGTGGACGGCGAGGGCAACTTCAGCTTTGGCCTCGGCGATGGCCTCAGGATGGACGGATCGACCTTCGGCCTCGCCATCAGCGCGAGTTTCGAGAAGGTGGTCACGTTAGGGGATCTGATCCCCGGCCTGCGGGCAGCCGAAGACTGGTGGTTCATCGGCTGGGGGATCAAGAAGCTGAACAACCTCGCCAAGATCACCGGTTCTCTGGTGCCCAGAGTCTCCATCCAGGCCTTCTTCAAACAACAGGGACGCGATACCTGGGTCTTCGACGGCTCGGTAGGACGCGGCGAGATCACCGCCATGATAAGAGGCGATCTCAAGCTGCTGGAGAAACTCTACGCCTGGGCCCAGGGCAGCGGCAGGCCCTTCGTGGAGATCAACTTCCCCGGCAACCCCGACTACCTGAGGGAGGTGGGCATCGATCTGGGTATCAGCGCGGGCGTCCGTGCCTGGTTCTACGAGAAGGAGTTCAGTCGCGCCATCACCTGCTCACTGCCCCAGGCCGGCTGCCGGCAGAACGAGGATGCCGCGCTTATGGGCCTGGTGGGTGACGGCTGGGAGATGGTGCCGCGCGATTACGTGGACGAGGACTACAACACCTTCGTCGGCGACCAGACGGTGAGGCGCAGCAGCGGCGTCCAGAGTGATCCCACCACCGAGACGCCCATCGTCGCCAACGTCTTTTCGCTCAGCGAGCCGGCACTGGCCATCCACGGCGGCGGCAGTGGGGCCGACTCGCGCACGCTGCTCTACATCCACGACGATCCCGCCAAACCCTGGGGCCAGGGCACGGAGATGATGGTCACGCAGTGGAACGGCCTCGCCTGGTCCCCGCCCATCAGCCTGACCGACGACCTCAACCTCGATTTCACGCCGCAGGTCGCCTACGACAGCGGGGGCAACGCCGTTGCCATCTGGGAACGCTCGCACACCGACACCATCACCGACGGGCTGACGCTGGCCTTCATGCAGAGCATGGACATCGGCGCGGCCACCTGGCTGACCGCCACCCAGACGTGGTCCCCGGTCTCGATGTTGACCGAAGACAACGGCATGGCCGATTTCGCGCCCCGGCTCCGGCGGGCAAGCGACGGCACCGTCCTGGCGATGTGGGAGACCAACGACGGCCACGAGATGTTCGGCACCGCCGATCACCCGTTGACCTACACCTACGCGATCTGGGGCGGCGCCGCGTGGAGCATGCCCGTCGCGGCGCTCACCGGCCTGACCAACACGCTGGGCATGGACGTGGCGCTCTACGCCGCCAACGAAGGCGCCCTGGTCTACGTCCGCGACGCCGACGTCGTCAGCACGACCGTCGGCACCGAGCTCTTCTACAGCCTCTACGACGGCGCCGACTGGAGCGCGCCCCAGCGCCTGACCGACGATGACGTCTCTGACACCACGCCCTCGCTGGTCTACGACGCCGACGGCACGCTCAAGCTGCTCTGGGTGCGCGGCGACGATCTCGTGATGTTAGACGGTTCCTGGAACCTGAACGATCTCCAGGTGGTCCGGGCCGAGAGCCTCGAAGCGGGCTTCCTGGCGCACACGCTGGTCCGCTCGCCCGAGGGGCACCTGGCCCTGGCCTGGCAGTCCGGTCACGGCGGGCTCACCGACCTGGCCTATTCCATCTACGATGCCGCCGCCGACCGCTGGAGCGCCGATCAGTACCTCATGCAGGATGACAGCCTGGAGATCTCCATGGCGCCCGTCTTCGCCACCGACGGCACGCTCCATATAGCTTACCGCAAGGAGCAGACCGAGTACGTCACCGAGACCGTCGTCTTCTCACCCACGTTGACCGTCACCTACACCAACGTGCCCCGGGCCGGCGCCAGCGACCTCTACGTGCTGGAGCACACCGTGGGCCGCGACCTGGCCATCAGCGACCTGGCCCTCGCGCCCGCATACCCGGCGCCCGGCGATCCCGTGACGCTCACCGCGCAGGTCCACAATACCGGCGATCTGGTGGCGGCTCCCGTGGTGGTGCAGTTCAGCGACGAAGGGACGCCGGTCGTCACGGTGACCGTCAGCTCGGGCCTGACGGCGGGGACGTCCATCACGGCTACGGCCCAGTGGACGGCGCCCGCCACCATCGACGCGCCCCACACCCTCACCGCCATCGTCGATCCCCAGGGCGCCATTGTGGAGTTCGACGAGACCAACAACACGACCACGCTGGAAGCACTGGGACCGCGTCTGGTCGCCGAGTGGGCGCGCGTGATCCCCAGCCCGCAGGGCATCAGCTGCACGCTGAGCGTGACCAACGCCGGCAGCAGCCCCGCCCAGGCTCCCACCCCCGTCTATCTCCGCGCGGGCAACGCCTTCACCGGCACCCTGCTGGCAACGGGCCAACTGGCGTCCGACCTCGCCGTCGGCGCGCGCACCCTGGTCACCGTCAGCCTCACCGACGTGACCACCCTGCCCGTCGATCCGCTGGCCTGGATGGTCGCGGGCGACCCGGCGGAGGACCTGGCAAACGCCTGGCCCGTGGAATTGCGCGCGCTGCCCGACCTGACCCTCTCTCCTCACGACGTTCTGGCCGGCGGATTTGGCAATCTGGAGCTGTACAGCCGGGGACCTTTCACCGTCACACTGCACAACGCGGGGCCGGTGACCGCTACCAACGTGACGCTGTCAGCGTGGTCCGAAGGGTTGACGGGCACCCTCATCTACAGCGAGACCGTTCCCCTCGTTGGCCCCCATCATCCGGCGACAGGCACCTTCAATCACGCTATTGGTGACGCGCCCCTATCCCTCTGGCTCCAAGTCGATCCCGACAACGTCATCGAGGAATGGGACGAGACCAACAACCTGGCCGTGTTAAATTACGCCCCTGTCGGCTCCGACACTTTCTACGTCTACCTGCCACTCGTGATGCGGAACGACTAGCTACAGGCTTCGCGGGAGCTTTCGCTCGCGGCGAAAGCTCCCACAGTCGGAATGACCATCCGATGAGCGCCGGCTTACCAATCTGGTTTACGTTAGTGCAAGAATCTGGAGTTTTTTCATGAAAAGGACAATGCGGCAGATCATCATGCTCTTGGTTATATATGTGGCAAGCCACTCTCTGCCCCCCATAACTGAGCAGGGCGGACCAGCGGAGGCGCTATCCGGCCTCGGTAACCATCAACTCCTGGCGGCTCCCTACCCGCCCTCAATGACGACGCCAGCCTTGAGTACAGCACTTACCTGGGCGGCAGCAGCACCGAAACTGGACAGATCAGCGTCTCCCCTAAGACCTCCGTGCTCATCTTGAACACCGCCCAAGTCGACGACGGCTTGAATCCGCCCTTCACGCTCACGGCAGTCAGCGCTATCAACCCCCGTCGTATCCTCCTCCCCCTCGTCCAACGGGAGCCCTGAGCTGCACGTCCATCGTTGTGGAATAGCAAGTTGCATCTCAGGCATAGAGGGCGATCGCCGGCGGTCGCCCTCTATGCCTGCTACCTTCTCCGGGCTTCGCTGTTCCGCTTCCCAGAAGACGACAGCGGCCTTGACACTCCCTGTCATCGCTCTACAATGAGGTGTTGATTATGCTTTTTGCACACTCTACAGCGTAACCAAAGTAACCTGGAGCATTGTTTGTAAACAGATATGACGTAAATTCATAACATTCGAAAGGATATTATCATGGATATTTTCGAGAAGTGCGCTGGCGGATTTAAGCAAGCAAAAGAAGCCCGGGAAGCAGGCCTGTACCCGTACTTTATCCCGCTGAGCAACAACGAAGGAACGGAATCTCTTATCGGGGATCACCGTTTGATCATGATCGGGTCCAATAACTATCTGGGATTGACCATGCACCCCAAGGTTCGGCAAGCCGCGCGGGATGCCATTGAGATGTACGGGCCGAGCTGTACCGGTTCGCGATTTCTTAACGGCACCCTGGAACTCCACCTGGAGCTGGAACGCCGGCTGGCCGAGTGGGTCGAAAAAGAAGCTACGCTCGTCTTCAGCACCGGATACCAGGTCAACGTGGGAACCATCTCCGCGTTGGTGGGACGTCACGATTACGTAGTCACCGATAAAGAGGATCACGCCAGCATTATCGACGGGTGCAAGATGGCCTTCGGGCAGATGAAGCGCTTCGTGCACAACGATGTCGAGTCCTTGGATCGGGCACTGGCTTCTATCCCCGAAAAAGCCGGACGGCTGGTCGTCGTGGATGGCGTCTTCAGCATGGGCGGGGAGACGGCACCGCTGCCGGATATGATTCCGGTCTGCAAAAAGCACAACGCCCGGCTGATGGTGGATGACGCGCACTCGGTGGGCGTACTGGGCGGTGGGCGCGGCACCTCGGCCCACTACGGCGTGACCGAGGACGTTGATCTGATCATGGGCACGTTCAGCAAGTCCTTCGCCTCATTGGGCGGATTCATCGCCGGTGACGCCGACGTCATCGAGTACATCCAGCACACGGCACGTTCCCTGATCTTCAGCGCCAGCATCCCCCCGGCTAACGCGGCGGCGGCGCTGGCTTCGCTCGAAGTCATGCAGGAGGAGCCGGAGCGCATCGAGCGGTTGAATGAAATCGCTGCTTTCATGCGTCGCCGCTACCGCGAGCTGGGATTCGACGTAGGAAATACCGAAACGCCTATTATCCCCATCATCATTCACGACGAGAGCAAGACCTTGCACGCGTGGAAGATGCTATTTGAGGCCGGCGTGTACACCAACCCGGTGATTCCGCCTGCTGTGCCGCCAAATCTTTCCTTACTGCGGACCAGCTACATGGCCTCCCACACAGATGAGCAGCTGGAAGAGGTTCTCAGCACGATGGAAGAA
>DAOTUH010000429.1:0-4443 GCA_034437255.1 Anaerolineae bacterium | reverse complement strand
GCCTAGGCTTTGAGCAATCAGCTCCTGACTGAAGTATCCAGTAGGATCGGTATACGATAATGGATTAGCATTGCCATAAATGTACAGGTTGGATTCGAGTTGTAGTGAATCCCGCGACGTAAACCGCCCCACCTCCACATCATACCACCGCGCCCGCAGATACTGCAGCCCCACGGCGGCGTCGAACCACTCGCCCGCGTAGCCGAGACCCGCCTGCGCCGCGCCGATCTCCTCCCCGTAGGGCATCCACTCCCGCGCATCGAGGAGCGTCCCGGCGGCGTCCACGCTCTGGCGCACGCTGCCTAGCGCATCCGGCAGGGGATAGGACCAGTTGCCAGCAGCCTCCCAGGCCAGCGTCTCGTGACCCACCAGGTAGCGCGTGTCGCCTTCGCTCAACAGCTCCGGCAGGCCGGTTGCCCAGTCCCAGACATAGGTGCTCTCGTTCCCATCAACCGATTGTCCCACACGCAGGCCGGCGGCGTTGTAGGTGTAGACTAGCGTCGCAGTGACGCTCTCCGCGCGCACCATTCTGCCTGCCGCGTTGTATGCGTAGGTGAAGGTGCCGTCGCTCGTGAGATTGCCGCGCGCATCCCAAGCGTAGGTAACGAGGTGACCGGGAGCGTGGGAGGCGAGGAGTCGATTCGCTGCATCGTAAGCCTGTCCTGAGCCTGCCGAAGGATGTACGTCGTGACGGTGGTTTCGGCAAGAGTGGTGGTCTGTGTGAATACGGTGCGGTTGTCAATGGCATCATCAGGCTATTACGGTGATATCCACTGCACATCACCTATTGCATAATAGTACCGATATCCCATCCATCCTGCAGGGCCACGTTGTACAGATTGCATCTCCTGATTGCTTGTTACGTTGTGTAGAGATGCGCCATCGGCTCTAACGACGTAAACATCAATCATGCACGTATCGTGGCCTGTGCATACTCTATCAGAAAAAGCTAGCCAGTAGCTATCTGCAGACCAAGCCAAACTCTCCGGCACCAACTTGGTGAGCGTAATAATTTGGTCTGTCTCAAGATTCAGTACCCGGAGCCCCTTATCATCGCCTCGACATTCTGTCCAGGCGAAACGCTGACTGTCTGGCGACCATCCCTGGGAGTTCAAGAGGCATACGTTCTTCTGCGAAACAGGCCATTCTTGGGTTTCTCTCCCCTTAAGACTGGTTACACCCAGAGTGTCATCTGTTCTCCAAATGATTTTCTTCCCATCTGGAGAATATCCTACTGGTACACCACCAAGAGCAGCAAGGTATGTTTGTGGGCTTTCTAAATCAGCCATGCATCCTTGAGTTCTGTGTTTGTTCATAGACCAAGCAGTAAACAAGATCGCCTCTCCATCTGGTGACCACTGCGGATCATAATATATCATAGAGGAATTTGCTTCATCGGTCATGCCAGGCTCAATTACCGTCAATTCATGTGTCTGGAGGTTCAAGACATCAATTGCACCCGGAAGAGGGGCGAGACCCTCCTGACAATTGCCCCGCGTATGTGCAACCTTTTGGCCATCGGTGGACCAAGCTAACTCGCATCGCGGAGCTGGTAAAGATGTAAGACGTCTCCAGGGAGCTAGGCCACTCTCCAGATTCCCGCCGGTTAGATATAAGTCTGCATAATTCCTCCAGCACTCTGTTCCGTTGACACTCCGTTCTCCGAATGAATCCCTACACTCCTCAGCCCCTTGATAATCACGGGCCGAAATCATCAACATGGAGAATCCATCGGGTAGCCAGCGGAACAACCATTCAGCATCCCGGGGGCCAAACTGATATACTTCCTGTACAGTGCCGCTATAACGTTCAATGAGACTCAAACTGTCTCGTATGACAAGTCCATCTCGTCGAATGCGATAGAGGAGCCCTAGCTTGCCATCGTGCGACCATATAGGACAAGTAGAATCCTTGGGAAGATCTAATACCCTACGCAACTCCGCCCGACCGTCTGGTTCTATCGCCGCCAGGTAAACTGCTTGGTTGGCACAAAAAAGCAACTCCCTTTCTGTTGATTTGGTCGGTATAGGCTGACAACCTGTTCCCGCTAGCATAAACAATAGAGTAAGGATCAGGTGTTGGGTTAATTTATTTGAATCCACTTTCAACTCTCCAATCATGGCAGGTATGGTTCTGGGTTACTTGGTGTGTTATCCTCATTAAACAGTGACAGATGGAGGTGTAGAAAATTACCAAAAGTGCCGTAGGGACCATACCATCCTAGCGTATCACCTGCTTTCACCTGCTTACCCATTCCAATACCACTCTTTGCCCTGACGTGAACGTACCGTATCTGATACGCACGTCCTTTCGCATTGTATCTCAAGTTAATAATGCTACTGTTCCGATCAGTTCCGGCGGGCTTGATCCAATCCACTCTACCGTCTGTAACTGCAGTTACCTTGCGACCATCATCATCTTGATAGTTTTCAAATCTTTGACAGCCACCGATGTACCAACACCCCGAAGCGCTGCATTCGACTTGACCAGCTACAACGAAAGGATCGTTGGCTGAAACTAAATCTATACCATTATGACTGCTGCCTGCGAAACGGTATCCTTTCAGAAATCTAGTTCCTATTCCAAATGGGGATACCCATTCAGAGTCCGACAGAGCGGGTGGCGTAGGCTCTAGCGACGGTAGCGGTTCAGATTCTTCGACTAGATATCTACTTGCCACCCATGGTCCCACCGCGTTACCCACAAAATTTCCTTCAATTGAGGCTAGATGATACCATCTTAGGTCGTTATCCCATCCTGAGAACGGGAAACTCGGGTGGACTATTACTCGCGTGCCGTCAGGAACCCTGTCGAGAATACGCGCTTCGAGTGAAGGGGAGCTGCGCACAGCGAGCCCCTCAGGATTATGAGCATTTGCGCCTCTGACGACAAGGGCATGGTAAAGACCCGAGGGATCTGTCCAGTTCACTGGGTCGTTTTCAACATACTCATACAGGTTCAATGTCTGCGACCGACGACGATCCCCCTCCCCCGGATCCCTGGACGTAAACCGCCCCACCCCCGCATCATACCACCGCGCACGCAGGTACTGCAGCCCCACGGCGGCATCGAACCACTCCCCGGTGTAGCCCAGGCCGGGCTGCGCACCACTGACTTCGACGCCGTAGGGCGACCATCCTTCGGCTACGCTCAGGACAGGCTCACGCGCCGCGACCACGACGCCGGCGCTGTCCGTCGCGTGCCGCACCGAGCCCAGCGCGTCGGGCAGTGCGTACCGCCACCCCGCGCCGGCGGTCCAGCCCAGGGTCTCGTGCCCGACGAGGTACAGCGTGTCACCGTCGCTCAGGAGAGCTCCGGTACACCCGTGGCCCAGTCCAAAAAGAAGCTCTAGGTTTCACTTAACAAGACAATAGCGATCTAGATCATTACCTTAAAAATAGAGGCTAAGTGCCACAAAGCATTTAAGAGCGTCAAAATGCCGCCTAACGAAAATAAAGATGCCATCCAGATCCAACCCCATCTTAAGTTAAGATCATCTTCACGATGGGGTAAGAAACGCAGGATATTTATTCCTAAGAAAATGAATGCCCCTCCTGCTCCTAAGCTACCTAGAAAAGATTGTAGAGATTTACGCAGCTCTGACTCACCTTCCATAAAAAGCGAAAGTATTACGAATAACAAAAACGCTATAAACATCCACCTTCGAGTTCTAGAACTAAAGATCTTGATTAGTGGACCATACACTTTCTTCCATTCCTGGAGTCTATATCGTTTCATTCAAAGCTATTCCTTGTATATGAGGGCATAGCGTCAAGTTCAGCCCAATCTGTGGTTATAGGAAGGTTTGGAAGAGCAAAGGTATAATTACCTGAGATGGAACCTCCTAATAGTGTTAATATATCTACACCATATAGAGCTGTTTTGAACTCGCCTATTTCCGGAGGTAAATCTAAAGAGAGACTTCCACCCAAAGAAATGCCTACCAGTGAGAGATTACCCTCTAGATCAATCCCTGAGATGGCCTCACTCAACATGTCTTTCTCTAACACTCTGGGTTCGACATAACCCTCAGTGTATACACCTGTTACGAAAGGGGTTAGTTGCAAACCCGCCCCAGGTCCAAGAGCGAGACTAAAATAATCATGCCCATATCGATCGACGATGAAAGACGCATTTCCTGAGATGCTGATACCCACAATGCCCGGCAGTATGTTGTGGATATCACCACCTAAACCAACCGCATAGAAATCAGGTAGGTCAGTCATAAGACTATCCTTGAACATGTGTCCACCATTTAGCTGATAACGGTGAATGACAAATCGCCAATTGGGCACCTCATATTGCATGCGAGCATCATCGCTGGCATTGATATCTTCCAGATAGTCTTGAATATACTCGGGAAGATCATAAAGTTTTCCCTCTGCTATTATTTGGATGTTACACCCATCACTAAGAAATTCACCCAAAGCAATTTCATGCTTT
>DAOTUH010000428.1:0-1632 GCA_034437255.1 Anaerolineae bacterium | reverse complement strand
GGGTTTCTCATGACCAAAATTACTAGATGTGGGGTATGGCCACCTAAAAATTCGATTTCTTGGACCTTTTTTCAGGTGAGTCATTATTACTTTTATCAATAATAAGGCCAACCTGGATCAATAAAATTTATCATCTTATGAATTTCCTTAGCGTTCTTGGCACCTTTGCGTGAGGTTGATAGTTATTTCAGTGGAGTCAGACATGAAAATTAAAAAACTGAGACGTCGGGTCGGGGGACAGAGTATTGTAGAATTCGCTCTGGTGCTCCCGCTGCTGCTGGTTTTGTTGATTGGCATGGTCGAGGTTGGATCGTTCTTCTACGACTACCTCATCTTGGCCGTTGCCAACCGTGAAGGCGTGCGTTTCTCCTCCCGAGGTCGCTTCGTTCCGCCGGATGTGGCCCAGCGCGTAATTGCAGCCGGAGGCGGTCGTGAGGTCAAGGAGCCTTCGCCGCACATTGTGCCTAATTTGCGGACCATAGGACCTGACGCGAACTTCGGTATGATCATCACCAGTTTCCCCATGGACGAAGATGGTGACCTGGAAGAGGACGATGACGGACAGATCCTCATCACCACCTACGTGTCCGGGACCATCGTGACAGCAGATGGCACCCAGCGTCCTATCACCCAAGACGACAGTCGCATCGATAAAGCAAATCTACCAATCTTTCACGGCAATATCAGCAGGCGAGTTAATGAGCTGCGAGAAGAAGCCGAGTTCGATCCCCAACGCACCGAGATCGTGGTCGTCGAAACGTTTCTCGCTCACAATATACTGCTCCCCGGCATAGAGATCATCAACTTCCCCGATCCGATGACCTTGTACTTCATGTCATCCATGCGGGTGCTGCGAGACCGAAGCTCTACCCCAGACTGATTGGAACAGGCAGATAGCGTAGATTATTTGATCAAGTGTTTTGGATAAGCCGAAAAGCATCATCAAGACAATCCTTCAGGACGCATAAACGCACAATGAGAGGTGAAATTATGCAGCCGTGGGCACTAAAACGAGAGAATGGACAGAGCCTGGTCGTAATAGGGTTTGCCATCATTACATTAGTAGGCTTCGTGGGATTGGCCGTGGATCTGGGCATCGCGTACGTGGAGCGAGTACGTGTGCGCCGCGCGGCCGACGCCGCCGCTCTGGCGGCGGCCAGCGAGCTGCCGCTAGAGAACACGGCCTGGCTTCGCGCGATAGAACTACTAGAAGAGAATCAGTATGGATGCGCTCTGGAGCCCGTCGGATCTGACTTCCAATGTTCTGACCCAGACGTACGTCTCGAGATCAATGGGAGCCACATTTGGGGACCTGCTGGAAATGGGGCGAGCAGAGTGATTAACCTCAATACAATGGACTACCGTAATGAAGGCGAGTTGAACTCAGCGAGCAAGATCCGTGTCGAGCTCACCTCAGACGCGCCCGTCTACTTCATGCGCGTCTTCAACTTCTTCGATATCTCGGTCTTGGGACGGGCTGTAGCCGAGAATATCAACAATATCGACGTCGTCATCGTCTTCGACGATTCGGGTTCCATGGAGTTTGATACGCTCTGCTACGGCTGCTGGACCAAGGAAGGCGAATACCCCGGCGGTCAGGTCCATCCTCTCTCCTGGGGACCCGATCCGGCC
>DAOTUH010000427.1:0-1625 GCA_034437255.1 Anaerolineae bacterium | reverse complement strand
CGGGTAGAGCGCCGTCCGTTGGCTCTGCGCCTCGACCCAGCCTTCGGCTGGCAAGCAGTTGACCTTGCGATTGTAGTAGAAGCGCTTCTGTCCGATGGGAATGGTGATCACCAGGGATTCGTGCTCGGGCGGCAGATGGAAGAAGATCTCCGCTGCCAAGCCCTCATCTCCAAATTCAGGCCACGCGACGGAGAGCCGCCGACCTTCGGGCTCGGCGTGAAAGACCATCTTCGCCTGACGGCCCTCGTAGGCACTGATACCTGCCGTGCTGTTTCGGGGCAGCGTGATGCCCCGGGCCAACGGCAGGGTCAGTGTTTCCTCGTGATACGTACCGGCCTCGAAATCCACCACGTAGGCAAAGACCTGCCCCGCGTAGCCCAGGTCGGCCAGGGTGAAGGCGTAGAAGTGCGTAGACGTCGTCAGCCCGTAGTAATCCCAGCGTTTGATGCGGAACCACTGGAGTGGACGCAGTGGCAGGTGGTAGAAGCGCGTCGCCTCCAGGTTGCAGTCGAGGAGCGGCTGTCGTGCCCAGCCGACCTGCGTTAAGTTGCCTTGCGCATCCAGTAAAGGTGTCGCTTCCGTGATCTCCTGCTGGGGGGAGCTATCCTGCTGTGACATCTTTGCCTCCATGGAATAGAATCGTCACCGCACCGGTGGGCATGCTCCAGGCGATGACTGTGACATCCTCGTTGTCTGTAAATAGGATAGAAGCCCCTGCCTTTCAGTCAGGCAGGCCGTTTTCAACATCGCATTGCAGTTTGAGTGTAGAACGGTTGTTGTACAATAAGCATTATCTTTATAGTTGTTGTCAGAGGCACATCTTGGTCCAGTGAACGGCCTTGGCTTATCAAATGCGTCTGCGAGTCCAGCGAGAACCTCGATCTATTAGGCTTTAGGCGGCTTTCAGCCGGATTGACTCAGTTTGACTGAAGCATGCTCCATTCTAATCAAAGAATATGGCCTTACAACACAATGGCCCAACGCCCTTTTTGACACTGAAGGTCAGTTTTCTATCCTTCTTCGAAGCCGAAATCCTCGAACTTGAGCGTACGGCTGTTCTCGCTGATCGTCCTCACGGTCTGGTCGTCGAAGCCACCAGTGTACTCGGCTTTGATCTCCAGCGCGATCTCCACCTCACATTTCACCTGACTGGTGAGCCGCTGTACGACCTCCTCAACCACCAGGTTCATCTCCCGATTGACCCGTTGCGGATCAATGGTGACGCGCCCGTAGTAGCGCACCAGCTTCGGTTCGGGCTCAGGTTCCGGCGGTTGGGGGCCACCCCCTTCCTCACCAGCAGAGCCGGGCGTTACCTCGCCGCCCCCGGATGTTTTGCCGTGCCCATTGTGGACGCCCGGTTTTGGTTCTGGTTTGGGCTTGCGCTCAACTTGATCCGGGTGGACAAGCAAGCTCTGACTATCGAAGTAGATGCTGCCCCCGACGCTCTGGAAGATTAGTCCAGTATGGTAACCGTCGGTGTCCTTTCCGGTGGCGTAGGCAAAGGGCGGATTGAGACGTCCCGCCCCCTCTTGCACCGCGTCGAGCAGAACGTCGTGATCGCGCAAGCGGGAAAGGTAGACGTACTGGGCCATGTATTCCCAGAGCTTCTTGAGTCCCACTTCCCA
>DAOTUH010000426.1:0-6984 GCA_034437255.1 Anaerolineae bacterium | reverse complement strand
CCATAATCTTCCCAATCTAGCTTTTGATAGGGCATAGCTAGAACAGTGGTCAGACTAATGATAAGGAAGAAGAAAATCATTACTGTTATGACTTTAAGTCGGCCTTTCATGTGGAAATCTCCTTATTCTTCGCTTTGATGAGATCTGGTGTCTATTTGCCAAAGTGCATGCCAACGTCCTAATACAAATGCAAATAACAGCCTCCCTTGGGGCGTTGCCCAAAGATAATAGTCAAAACTACTCACGATACCTAAGACCGCTAAACTGGCTGCTGAAGCGTTCAACGTCCAAGGTTTATGGGCGTCACGAGCAAGAATAGTCAGTCCTAGGGGTAGAAGAGTCAACAACGACCACCAAATGGTTCCAAAAACTCCTAATTCGCTGGCCAACAGGATAAATACGTTATGCACGGGTTGATAGATGTAACCGGTGATTTGATCTGCCCAGGCTTGATGCAATGCCAATGTGAAGTTACCTGCACCAACGCCATTTAGCGGTTGGGCGGTGATCATCTGGAAAGCCGATTGAGTATACCATGCCCGCTCTTGCAGATTCCATAGCTCGCAGGCATTTGCTTGTAGAGGGCTAATCCCGAGTACGTGCTTAAGCGGCTCCACCCAACGGATGCTTAGGTACTCTGCATTATTGTGGATAAATGCTGCGCTTATACCTATGACGACGAGGAAACCGATTAAAAGCCAGCGCCATATATGTTGGGGCCAGGATCCCTTTCTCACACTGGTGATGCCCAATAGCGTTAGCCCTACGCCACTGCCCAACAGCGCAGCTCTTGAGAAGGTGCTAAAGAGACCTAAGAGGACAATAATCAGTCCCAGTATCAACCATCCACGTCGTTTTGGACAGTTAACGATCCGTGCGAGTAGCAGTGGGATGCTCGTCGCTAAATAGCCTCCCAGTATATTAGGATGAGGTGTCAAGCCGTGCCCTCGGATCCATAGAGCAGCTTCTGATATGTATCCACTGGACTCGCCCCACTGTTGTAATCCCAATACGCCTTGGTGTCCAAACTGCGTATAGGCAAATGAAGCGTGCAAGATCATCCCTACGCTCAGCCCGCTGAATTCCCAACCCCAATCTTGTTCCCTGTTCAGCACAGCGATAAAAAAACCAAATGCCAATATCCATCGCAAGGTTGTATCTAGAGCCAGCACTGCAGCTTCTGCCCACCACGCACTTAGCAACGTATGAGCTATCAGCATCAGCCAAGGGGCTAGACTCCACCATGGTGGCAGGCGTAACGGTCGGGTGCTTTCTCGTACATGTCGGAGTCCCCAGATAGCTAAACTGACACCGACGATCAGCTCATTTAGATATAAGAGGTGGCTCGTAAATTCCAGGTACAAATTACCCACGTGATGCGCTTTGAGAACCCACCGCATAGCATGGGGGATAAAAAAGGCTGCCAGGGTAAATAGGGTATTCTCTAGAATATGCCCCATTATCTTATCCATCCTGGAAGCAGAACTTGGTTTTGCAAAGGATAGAATTTTCCCTCCTGTAGTATATACACGGGGTGTCTCTCTCGTCGTTCCATGAGGAGATGGATTAGGTTTTCTTCTGAGATCATAAGGCGGTTGATAGATTGTACGTCTGGGCGTTGGCCTTCAACATGTTGCAAGTATTGAATAGGTGTTATATCTGTCCACCAACCAACCACAAGAGCATTGGGGGCGGCTGTATCTAGGAAGATCTGCGCTTGCTTTCGTGCACGATAATCCTGGCTAACATCAACATAAGTATAATTGACACTCCATATAATGCTAACGATTAGCAGGATCCAACCGATGTTCAGCGCAGGGGGCAGATCTCCCACAGTAGTGTTCCACGTCAGGATTTCTATCAAGCCCACTCCGACAAAGAATGTCCATAGTAGGTAACAAGGTAAGAACATCATGGCTTTGTCGGCAGCTTGATAGTTGATGAAAAACGCCGCGTGGGCGATAAACATCAAGAGCCAGCTTATCAACCAGACTCTACGCTGGCGCCATAGAGCGAAAAGTCCCACCAGTCCCACGATGATGCCGACTCCCAAGAAATTTCCCCAAAACTGATGTAGAAAACGTCCTGCTTCTGTTAACAGCTCCTGTCCAGAATATCCTAGCACCATGGAGTGAAACATCTGTCCTGATACCAGCCACCATAAGCCCCGCCAGCTGCCTAGGTCCACAGGGATAAATTCTCCCATATTATTGTAATATCCTGCTAGATTGTAAGTGGCCTTTTGATAACGGAGCGGAAAGTAGATGTAGAACGCAGGGCCAATACCTAAAGTGGTCAGACTTAGCCACAAGTGTTTGCCAACTTTGGCTAAGTGGCTGTATCGGTGAGCGAAATACCAGAGGATACCCGGTAAAGTGAGCACCACGGATATATGATTTGCGAAGCAGAGGCCGTAGAATAGAGCGAAGCCGGTTAACCAATGGGGTTTAGACGTCTCCTCCCAACGTAGCAATGAACCCAAGGCTGAGCTCAGTAACCAGGTTTGGAAAGTATAGACCTCAGCGACCACAGCGGACGCCCAAAAATAGTATGAAAATCCTAGAGACAGCGCGGCTGCTATTCCACCCCACACAACCCAGTCTTGCTTACGTTCCAGCTTCGCATACAGTTGGTGGATAATCAGCACGACGTTGATCAGAGTCAATGTAGCGTAGAGCGCCGACAGTATATTCATCTCGTAACCCAGATCTTTAAAGGGTAGTATATGGGTGAGTATGCGGCCCAGCAGGATATACAGGGGATAACCGGTCGCGTGGACAATGCCTAGAGTGTGGACCCCAATGGCGAACTCTGCGCTGTCAAGATTATAAAAGGTAGGTGCAGCGGTCATGAGATAGCTTCCCAAAGCCCACATCAGCAGCACTACGACCATGACAAACTTAGCCTGCGGTTTTTTCATCTGTTGTCCGAAGAACGTTATTATTCTATGCATTCTTATGATCTATGACAAAATTATCAAACGAATAGATATCTAAAGCGTGCGTGGTTTGCCGGTGTCATACTAATCATTCCAGTTCCAAATCCTCCGATACCTTTATCAACACCTCATTCGCCTTCTCCACTACCTCCTCCGGTGGATCCTCACCCAGCTCGATGCGCAAGCGGAACGTCAGGTCATACCTCGCCGTCGCCTCTACCTGCGCGCCGAGAACCTCGGCCAGATCCTGCAGCTCGTAGACGGCCAGCTCCGCCTCGGCGGTGCGCATGCCACGGTCTGGTGGCGGCGGGGGCGGCGGGGGCTCACTGGGCATACGCAGTCTGACGTCCGGTGCGCCGGGAGACTCGCAGGGCCAGGGGCCGGAATCGACCGCCAGCTCCAGGAAGTTGACCTTGAGCACGCTGTCGATGGCCTCCCGCACCCGAGGCCACGGCAGTGTCTTGCCGGCCTGCGGGGATGAACGACATCCCTGGGAGAGCGCGTTGTGCAGCGCGAGGGCCGTGGTCTTGTCGTCGCGCCAGGCGTGGGGCAGGTTGGCCGGCAGCAGATCGGCAGGCGGAATGGATGCTGGCGGCGGCCAGAGTTCGGCGTCCGGCGTGATGAGCCCGGCGGGGGCGGGCTGCGCCCAGATGCTGGCGGGCTCGGAGAGCAGCCAGAGCTGTCCCTGTTCCACGGCGGCCTCGACGGCTGTGTCGATCACAGCAGGCGGCGCGGCGGGGATGGTGACCGGCTCCTCGTAGCTCTCGCGCTCGACGTAGGCCACGTGCCCGCCTCGGGCAGCGCGACCTCCATGGCGGGGTTGTCCAGCTGCTCGGCCGGAGGACGCGTGCGCCAGAAGGTGCGCGGGGCAGCGTCGGCGGTCTGGAGCCGCAGGACGAAGCGGCCTTCCGCACAGCCCTGGACCAGGGTCTCCAGGATGGCGCGCCGGTTGAGCATTTTGGGCAGGCGCGGGTTCTTGGCAAAAGCGCCGACCAGGTCCTTGAGCCAGCGAGCGGTCTCACCCTCGGCCCACAGCGCGTAAGGACCACCGGGTAACAGCGCCTCGGCGTTGATAGTCGTCTCCTGGATGCGGGCGCGGCGGTCGGCCTTGATGGTGCTGAAGAGCGCGCGTTCCTCCACCTTGACGCGAAACGCCTCAACGGTCTTGGGATGTTGTGTATCCCCCTGCTCCGACATGGTCACTACGACGGTGTAGGCCTGGCGGATGGCGCCGGGGACGGCGTTGCGGGCCGCGCGCAGGTGGATCTCCCACCGGATGGGGTCCTGCTCGCGGATCTCCTGCTTCTGTAATTGCTTGCGCACCTCCTCCCAGCCCAGGTACCGCCGCATGTTCTCGCGGGCGTACATCAGCACCTCGTCGATGAGGAGCAGCGTCGGTTCGCCGCGCTCCTCGGGGACGCGCAGCAGCGCCAGCAGCAGGTTCTTGGCGGGCGCGCTGGCCCGCTCGGCGACCTCGCCCTCGGCGTGGAGCAGGCGCAGGCCCTCGTCCCCGGCGATCTGGTAGGCCAGGATGCTCCAGGTATGTTTGAGCCAGCGGGTCTCGCCATTGGGCGCGCGGATGGGCAGGTTTGGCGGATCAAAAGGCTGTTGTTTATGCTCGTTCAACGCCGGCGTTTTCGGTTTCCACGCTGTTTCTTCTTGCGCGGTTTGCCCTTTTTGCTTGGCTCGATAGAAGCGCTTGCCGATGTGCGGCCCTCTCGGTTTAATCTCTTTTTCCGCGCTTGTTGATAGGCCCGAATCTCCTCGGACAAGGGATGATCGGGATTGATCTCGACGTGCGTGAGCGAGCACACAATGCCAGAACCTACCCCCGGCGGCGTCACGTCACACGCGATGCCACCCACATCACCCATATAGAATAAGTTCTTGATAGATAGCTCTTCACCGCGCTTTAGCTTGAGGCCATGCGGGTTTACCGTGCGTACAAGCTCACTGGTCGCCCGCACGGGGATGGGCAAGTGTGCTTCCATCTTTTTCATCAGGGCTTTCGCCTGCGTCTGATTATCAATCGTCATTTCAACCTCCTTGTTATTTTTGTACCACAGTTACCACCGTGGCTCCGTCCGAATCTCCTGGCGCCCCCGCGGTCCCTCGTCGGCGAAGACGATCTCCTCGCCGCTTTCCATCGCGTCGATCAGTTCATAGAGGATACCAGAGCAAGCTACCGCGTGCCTAAGCCAAGCGGCATGATCCCCCTGCGCGGTGAGCTGGCGGCTGGCTTTCAGGTAATTAATCGCCCATCTCCTCGAACCACTCCTTCGTCTCCTCCGGGACGTAGATCCAGTTCTTGGTGTTGATGGAGAAGGGCTCGTCGTAGTGTCCAGCCAACGAGTGCTCCTTCTGTCCACTGTGTCCTCCGATGGTCAATCCAATCGCTGCCCTCAGCCGCGCAATTGTTCGTCGATGAAGGTCTGGACCGTCTTCACGTCCGCTCGACTGGGATTTCCCTCCCTCCACGCTTCCACCACCGTGGCGGGAAAGACACTCATCGCGTCTGGGGCCCAATCCTTGAACTCGGCATCAGATTCGTGCTCGAAGCGGTAGAATCCCAGTAGCAGGCCCATACAGATTTGATTCGCTTCATCGCTCATACCGAGCTTCTGATACTTCTGGAGATCCTCCCGATACGGATTGAGCACGTCTTCGATCATCTCGTAAGCGGCATCGGTCGGGTCAACGTAGCCGTGGCGTGTGGACCCCGCCCGATCCCAGACCTCTTTGGGTTTCAGGAGCGTCAGATCATCGTACAAGATGAACGCTACCTCTTCCAGATCCACGCCGCGCAAGTGCGCTCTGGCGATCTCAGCGATGTGGGCAGCCATCTCTGCATCTCCGCGGGCCAGAATTTTCAAAACTGCCAGCGCATTGAGGGCCCGCTCCGTCATCACCCTGGGGGTGAAGGGGATGAACCGGCGCTGCCCGATCGCGGTCACCAAACTGGCTTTCAAACTCGCCCAGGTGTCATCAAACACCTGGAAAGGCAACCAAATCGTGATCCCTTGTGCTGTGACGGTCAGGCTAGATTGCCCATATCCTTGGATTATGGCTTTCATGAGCTGCTCCTTTTGGGGTTGATCCTGCTATGATAGAGCATAATGCCCAGGATACAAATTCATCCGCAAATCCCCCGGTTTGCGAGGCATGTTTAGCTGGAGGCTTGACATAATATTATGTCTACCGATACCTTCTTGATCCATTTAGGGGCAACGCACTTTCGATCAGAATTCACGGCTTCAAGTCGGCCAATCGCCCAGAAAGCGCACGTCGGGATTTGCCTTGGTAAACCGCCGCCAGAGCCCGCACGTACGCTTTCGACGTGCCATAGTTGACCACGGCGACATCTAAATTCCACTTGGCGTAGCGGCGTAGGGCGTGGTGGACGCTGTCGGTGATCCACGCGGTGCGGTTGCCAAAGGCACCGCCGCCCAGCAGGGTGAGGTAGCCGCACCGGTTGCCCGTCCGCCGACCGTTGAGGATGGCAGCGCAGAGGGTCGCCTCGTAGGCCGCTTCCAGCACCAGGCGGGCGAGGGGTTCCCATAGATCGGCGGGATGGCGCGAATAGGCGATGGGCAGGGCGGAGCAGTAGGCCTGGGTGACCAGATGCTGCGCGTCGCTCAGCGTGACCTGGGTATTCCACCCGGATCAAGTGCTGATCGCGGTGCGCACTCACCGCGCCGCCCAACCACAGGCGGGTGCTGACCTGCATAGCTATCGCCAACCACAAGATGACGCCTTGCGCTTTCACCCAGATCTCGTCGGCTTGTACTTGCCCCAAGTCTCGGGGTTGCTCCACCAAATGTTCATGGAGCTCCTCACAGTGCTGGCCCGCTTGCTCCTGCAGACTCCGCACCGTGCGCTCATCCCATTCAAATGCCTGCACAATCGCTTGGACCGGGCACCCGAAAGCCAGCAAGATCAGCACGCGCGTGATCACCTCCGGCGCCTTCTTGCGCCGATAGAACACTGTCCCCGCGGTCTCCACAAAGGTCTTCCGGCACACTTTGCAACGGTACCGCTTTTCTTTC
>DAOTUH010000425.1:0-17469 GCA_034437255.1 Anaerolineae bacterium | reverse complement strand
CATCACGCAACACGCAACACGTGACCCTGGGATCAGAATCCAACCATATCAAAAAGCACACCTGACCAAAGGACCCATACATGCAACCCTGGCACGACCCTGAATCTGTAACCGTCCCCGACGCGCTGCAGGCCTACGTCGGCGGACACCCGCTGGTGGCGGAGACGCTGGTCCGCCGGGGGATCACGTCCGTCGAGGCGGCGCGCGCGTTCCTCGATCCCGACATCTACGAGCCGACGCCGCCGGACGCGCTGCCCGATCTGCTGAAGGCTGCCGAGCGCATCGAAGCCGCCATCGACCGGGGCGAGCACATCCTGGTCTGGGGCGACTTCGACGTCGATGGACAGACCTCGACGTCGCTGCTGGTCGCCACGCTGCGCGATCTGGGCGCCGATGTCGGCTATCACATCCCTGTGCGGGCGACGGAGTCCCACGGCATCCAGGTGCCGTATCTCAAGACGGAGCTCGAGGTGGGCGTGGACGTGGTGCTCACCTGCGACACCGGCGTCAGCGAGCACGAGGCCGTCGCCTACGCCAACGCACAGGACGTCGACGTCGTCATCACTGACCACCACGAGCTGCCGGAGGACCCGCTGCCGGAGGCTGTCGCCGTCGTCAATCCGCACCGGCTGCCCGAGGATCATGCGCTGGCGACGCTGCCCGGCGTCGGTGTGGCCTACAAGCTGGCCGAGGCGCTCTACGCGCGCGCCGGGCGGCCCGACGATGTGGAGGCCCACCTTGACCTGGTGGCGCTGGGCATCGTGGCCGACGTCGCCACGCAGACGGGCGAGACGCGCTATCTGCTCCAGCGCGGCATGGAGGCGTTGCGCAATACAAAGCGCGTCGGCCTGCAGGCGCTGATGCGGAAGGCGCGTATCCAGCCGGCTGAGCTGAACACCGGACATATCGGCTTTGGATTGGGGCCGCGCCTCAACGCGCTGGGCCGGCTGGATGACGCCAACGTCATCGTTGACTTTCTCACCACCGACGACCTGGCGCAGGCGCGCATCGTCGCGGCGCAACTGGAGCGGCTCAACACGCAGCGCCAGCGTCTCTGTGACGCCGTGGAGGCGGGCGCCGAGGCGCAACTGGCCCGCGACCCGGCGCTGCTGGAGCCTGCGGCTCTGGTGCTGGCGAATCCTAACTGGCATCCGGGCGTCATCGGCATCGTTGCCAGCCGCCTCGTCGAGCGTTATAATCGGCCCACGGTGCTCTTCCAGGCGCCGGAGGGGGGCACGGCGCGCGGCTCGGCGCGCTCCATTGAGGGCTGTCACATCCGCGACGCCATCGCTACTCAGGCCCATCTGCTTGAGGGCTTCGGCGGGCACGCTGGCGCGGCAGGCCTGGCCTTGCCGGCGGAGCGGGTCGAAGCGTTCCGCGTGGGGCTGTCACGGGCCGTGCGTGAGCAGGTCGGCGAGCAGCCGCCGCGCCCTCCGCTTCAGATCGCGGGCACCGTGCCGCTGGCGGCGCTCTCGCTGGCGCTGGTGGACGACTTCGAGCGGCTGGCGCCCTTCGGCGAGGGCAACCCGCTGCCGGTGCTGGCGACGTCGGGACTTGTCGTGGAGCGCTATGCAAAGATCGGACGCAAGCAGAACCACCTCAAGGTGCGGGTGACCGACGCCGAGGGCAACGAGCGCCCGGTGCTCTTCTGGCGGGCTGCGCCGGAGGATCTGCCGGCGGGTCGCTTTGACCTGGCCTACACCGCGCGCGCCAACACCTTTCGCGGCGAGCGCCAGCTGCAGCTGACGTGGCAGGACGCACGCCCCGTGGTCGCGCCCGAGGTCGTCGCGCCCGAACCGGAAGGAGTGGATATCAGCGACTACCGCCGCGAGCCGCATCCCAAGACGTTGTGGCAGCCACTTTTGGACGCGGAGGGCGTGACGGTCTGGGCCGAGGCGGATCACCGTAAGCTGGGCGTGACGCGCGAGGCGCTCGATGCTGCCGATCACCTGGTCATCTGGACGGCGCCGCCCGGTCCCGAGGTGTTGGAAGCCGCGCGGGCGAAAGTGAATCCTCAGACGATCACCCTTTTCTTCGTCGATCCGGGGCTGGATACGGCGTCCACGTTTGTGCCTCGTCTCGCCGGGCTGGTGAAGTACGCGTTGAATCACAGGGGTGGGCGCGTCGACGTGGCGGCGCTGGCGGCAGCCATGGCCCATCGGGAGATCACCGTCCGCAAAGGCGTCGCCTGGCTCGTTGCCAGAGGTGACGTGACGGTCGTCCGGCGGGACGCGGACGAGATCGAGCTTCAGCAAGGACGCGGGGAGCCGGATCTCGCCCGCGCCGCCGACATCGCCGCCGACCTCACCGCACTGCTGATGGAAACGGCAGCCTATCGCAAACACCTGCGCCGCGCCGACGTTGAGGCACTATGGGGGCGCGAGTGAACGAGGGACGGGAGACGAAAGACCGAAGACAGAGGACCGGTTTATGCCCCAACCGAGCCTTGCGCGAAACCATCACGCATCACGCATCACGCAACACGTAACACGTACCACGCAACACGCAACACGCAACACGCAACACGCATCACGTAACACGTACCACGCAACACCAAGGAGACATCCATGACAATGCAAGACCGTGTGCTAGCCACCCTGAACTTTGACGAAGTCCGCCCGCTGCCGTACACGCTGCCCATCGAGGAGGAGGTCGCCACGCGGCTGGACGTGTACTACGGCGGCCCGGCGTGGCGCGAGCGGGTGCAGGATCACATCGCCTGGGTGGGGATTCCAGAGCTGGGCGTGCTGGAAGGGGCGTCGACGTACTACACCGATCCCTTCGGCACCGTCTGGCGCTCGGATCGCCGACCGCATCACCTGGAAAAGCCCGCGCTGGCGGAGCCGTCGTTGGATGGCTTCACTTGGCCCTCTATCGATGAGCTCTGGAACGAGGAGCTGGTGCTGGAGCAGATCGAGGCGGGGGAGGCCGAGGGCAAGTTCATCGTCGCCTCGACGGGCTTCGGTATCTTCGAGCGCTCGTGGACGCTGCGCGGCTTTGAGAACGCCATGATGGATATGCTGCTCCACCCAGAGTTCTACGAGGCGCTGCTGGACGGCATTTTGAACGTGCATCTGCAGCTGATCAAGCGGCTGGGCGCGCTGCCGGTGGACGCGATCCTGCTCTCCGACGACTGGGGCGATCAACGGGGCGTCATCATGGGACCGGAGCTCTGGCGGCAATTCATCAAGCCGAGGGCGCAGCAATACTTCGCGGCGGTGCACGCGCACGAGAAGTGGACGTTCCAGCACTGCTGCGGCAGCATCTTCGAGATTATCCCCGAGGTCATTGAGATCGGGCTGGACGTGCTGGAGTCGCTGCAGCCCGAGGCCATGGACGTCTACGAGATCAAGCGCCGCTACGGGCGCGACCTGCGGCTCTGGGGCGGGCTGGGGACGCAGCAGTTGCTGCCCTTCGGCACGCCGGCGGAGATACGCGCCGAGGTCGCCCGGCTGCGGGAGGAACTGGGCGCGGGCGGCGGTTACATTCTGGCGCCCGCCAAGCCGCTGATGCCGGAGGTGCCGACGGAGAACGCCGTCGCGGCGGTGGAGGCGTTTACCGGCGCCGGTGACGACGGGCCGTGAGCCTGCGCGGCTGGCCAAAATCGGACACGGACGAACACAGAAAAAAACACGGCAAAAACAGAACCGTGAACAAAACCGTGAGCGCAGTTCGTGTTTTTCCGTGTCCAAAATCGATCCGGCAATTGCTCCCCGGTGAGAATATCGTATAATGGATTTGTCTGACATCACACACCCATAACAGGAGGCACTGTGCAGACGCTACGTGAAATTGTGGATCACACCCCTGACCGTCTGGTTGTCCCCTTGATGGGCTTCCCCGGCACGCAGCTGACCCACTCGACGATCTGGCAGAATGAGTTCAACGCAGATTTACAGTACCGGACCATCGCGGCGCTGGTGGAGCGCTTTGCGCCCGACGCCGCCTTCTTCTTTATGGACCTGGCGGTGGAGGCGGGCGCGATTGGGTTGCCCGTGCTTTTCCCGGCCAGCGGCTCACCCTCGGTCAAGCAGCATCCCGTCAAGCGGATCGAGGATCTGGCCCAGTTCGAGGTCGTGGACGTGCGCTACGACGCGCGCGTGCGTGCCTACGTCGACGTGATGCGGCGCATGAAAGCGGGGCTTGACGTGCTAGCGGGCGCCTACGTCATCGGCCCCTTTACGCTTGCTGGGTTGATGATGGGCGCCACGCAGATTGCGCTGGCCACGATCCAGGACCCCGATCTGGTGCACGCGGCGGCGCGGTTCGCCACCGACGTGATCATCCGCTACGGCGAGCAGCTGGTGGAGGCCGGGGCCGACATGGTCTGCGTGCTGGAACCGACGGCGACCTTTATCTCGCCCAAGGCGTTCCGCGAGTTCTCCGGGCGCTACGTCAAGAAGATTGTGGAGGCGTTGGAGACGCGGTCGATCCTGCACATCTGCGGCGATACCAAGCACCTGGTCGAGCCTATGTGCGAGACCGGCGTGCAGGGTTTGAGCCTGGACGCGCCCATGGACTTCCCGGCGACCATCGAGCGGATGCCCGAGGACGTGGTACTCATCGGCAACGTCGACCCCGTGCGCGTCATGGTCAACGAGACGCCGGACGAGGTACGGGATTCGGTCCGGGCGCTGTTGGACAGGATGGCGCCGTATCCGAACTTCATTCTGAGTACAGGATGCGATCTGCCACCGGAGACACCGCTGGAGAACATCCGGGCGTTTATGGAGGCCGGCAGAACGCAATAGGGGCCACCAGACTATCAGGGTCTTGTCATTCTCGCTTCGGGGGATCGTCAGATCTCTGATGGAGACCAGAAAACACTTTGCACACGTGGATTTGGCAATCCACTTCAAGCAAAAAATAGACATGTAGCGAAAATGATAAAGCTCTGATCTGACTATTGGACTATTTGACTATAGACCACCCAGGAGGACATCGTGGAAGAGATATTGGCAGAGATTCGTGATGGCGTGATGAACGGCGATCTGGCTCGCGTCGAGGAGAAAGTGACCGAGGCGCTGGAGGCGGGCGTCGATCCCGAAAAAATCTTGAAGCAGGGTATGATTCAGGCCATGGCCAAGGTCGGGAAGCTCTTTGAAGAGGGCGAATACTTCGTCCCGGAGATGCTGATCGCGGCGCGGGCCATGAAAGGCGGGCTGACGATTCTGCAGCCGCGCCTCGTCGATGCGGACGTCAAACCGGCCGGCAGAGTCGTCGCAGGCACGGTGCGCGGCGATCTGCACGACATCGGCAAGAACCTCGTCTGCATGATGCTGGAAGGCGCGGGTTTTCAGATTAAAGACCTGGGCACCGATGTCTCGCCCGAGGATTTCGTCAGCGCGGTGCAGAGCGGTGGGGTGGACATTGTCGCCATGTCGGCCTTGCTGACGACGACCATGCCCAACATGGAGACCACCATCAAGGCGCTGGAGGACGCGGGCGTGCGCGATCAGGTCAAGGTCATCATCGGCGGCGCGCCGGTCACAGAGGCCTACGCTGAGAAGATCGTAGCTGATGGCTACGCGGCGGACGCTAGCCGCGCGGTGAAACTGGCGCAGCGCCTGGTCGCGTGACGCGAATCTGATTTGCGCTTTACTGGTCATGTCACGGCCCCTGCGATCAACATGCGGGGGCTTGTTTGTTCCATAGCGTGTTTACCTGTGTGGGCCAATCAAAATCCAACTTTATATAACGAAGTACAACGTGGGCCATGACATAATCCGTAGTCTGTGATGGCTGCATTCTGTTAAAATGAGAGTAATATTCTGTGGATAATGCCGGGATTTCGAAGCAAAGCGGCTGCCGAAACCGCCCTCGCTGCCCGAGAGCGTGCTTAGACGTGATCAAGGCAAACGAAGGCGGGGTTGATGCGCGTGGCAAACACGACGAGAAGTCGCCTAGGGTATCTGAGCCACCCTGGAACCGCTTCGTTTGCCCGATGCCTGGCTACCCTCGTCTGGGGCAGCCAGGATTCACTGTACCGGTCCGTTTTTTATGCACGAAACCTGAGGAGGCTTTGTCATGAACCAAAACCATCGTTTGAAACCTGAGGAGTTGTATCGCGCCACCGATCCGGCACAGTTCGATTTTGAGACCACCGACGAGCTCGACGTGCTCTCCGAGGTGATCGGACAGCCGCGTGCCGTGGAAGCCATGCGCTTCGGCATGGAGATCGACAGTGACGGCTATAACATCTTCGCGCTTGGCCCTCCTGAAACTGCGAAGCGTAATATTATCCAACACTTTTTCGAACAGCGTGCCCGTGAAATGCCCGTACCCGACGACTGGTGCTACGTCAACAACTTCGACGACGCGCACAAACCGAAGAACATCCGTCTGCCGGCCGGCATGGGCGTCGAATTCCGCGACGATATGGACGAGCTGATCGAAGAGTTGCAGACAGCGCTCTCCTCGGCCTTCGAGAGCGAGGAGTATCAGGCGCGGCGCCAATCCGTCATGGAGGAGTTCAAGGAGAAACAATCGGAGGCTTTCGAGGAGCTTCAGGAGCGCGCCAGAAGCCAGGGCGTGGCGTTGATTCGGACGCCGGCAGGCCTGGCTGTAGCCCCTGTCCGTGGGGAAGAGGTTCTATCGCCGGAAGAAGTTCAGCAATTGCCGGAAGAGGAACGCGCTCGCCTAGAGGAGAAGGTTGAAGAGATCCAGGATGATCTTCAGAAGATCATGCAGCAGGTTCCGCGTTGGCAGCGCGAGATGCGTAAGCGCCTGGAGGAACTGAACCGTGAGATGGCAAATCTGGCCGTGGGGGGGTTGATCGACGAGTTGCGCGAAAAATACAGCGATTTCCCCGAAGCCCAGGATCATCTAGACGTCGTGCAGGAAGACGTGGTTGAGCACGCCGATGATTTCTTGCCGTCACAACAGGAGAACCAGGGCTCGTCCATCGTGCAGGCCTTACAGCGCCGCGGGGGGCGGCAGCCCGGACGTGGTCCACGATCTCTGCAGCGTTACGAGGTCAACGTCATCGTCGACCACAGCGATACCGAGGGCGCGCCCGTCATCTACGAGGACAATCCCACCTATCAGAATCTCATCGGGCGTGTGGAGCATCAGGCGCGCATGGGCGCGTTGCACACTGACTTTCGAATGATTAAATCCGGCGCCCTGCACCGGGCCAACGGCGGATACCTGGTGCTGGATGTACGTAAAGTGCTCACGCAGCCCTACGCCTGGGAAGGGCTCAAGCGCGCGTTGAAATCCGAGGAGATTCGCATCGAGTCCCTGGGGCAGATGCTCAGTATGATCAGCACCATCTCTCTGGAACCAGAATCGATTCCCTTGGACGTCAAAATCGCGCTCTTCGGTGAACGGATCCTCTACTACCTGCTCTGGCAGCTAGACCCAGAATTTACCGAGCTCTTCAAGGTCCAGGCAGACTTCGAGGACGAGATGGACCGGGGCGACGAAGAGCAGCAGCTCTATGCACGCTTTATCGCCACCCTGACCGAGCATCATGAGTTAAGGCCGCTCGACCGTTCAGCTGTGGCCCGGGTCGTCGAGCGCAGCGCGCGCATGGTGGGAGATTCAGAAAAGCTCTCCATGCACACGCACGACATCAGTGGCCTGCTGCGCGAGGCCGACTATTGGGCGGGGAAGAACGAACACGAGGTGATCACAGCCTCGGACGTCCAAGAGGCCATCGACGCGCAGATCTATCGCGCCGATCGCATCCGCGAGCGCATGCAGGAAGCCATTCTCCGCGAGACCTACTTGATCGACACCCAGGGCGAGAAGGCCGCACAGGTCAACGGGCTCTCGGTGCTGATGTTAGGCAACTTCGCCTTCGGGCGTCCGACGCGCATCACGGCGCGCACGCGGCTGGGCAAGGGCGAGGTCATCGACATCGAGCGCGAGGTGGAGTTGGGCGGTCCCCTTCACTCCAAGGGCGTGCTCATCCTCTCTGGATTCCTTGGCGCGCGTTACGCGGAGGACACGCCGCTCTCGCTCTCGGCCAGTCTGGTCTTCGAGCAGTCCTACGGCGGCGTTGAGGGAGATAGCGCCTCCTCGGCCGAGCTTTACGCGCTGCTCTCCGCCATCGCCGACGTGCCCATCAAGCAGTCGCTGGCCGTCACCGGATCGGTCAACCAGCACGGGCAGGTGCAGGCCATCGGCGGCGTCAACGAAAAGATCGAGGGCTTCTTCGACATCTGCGAAGCGCGCGGTTTGACCGGCGACCAGGGCGTGCTGATCCCGCAATCCAACGTCAAGCACCTCATGCTCCGCCAGGACGTGGTGGACGCCGTCGAAGCCGGTGATTTCCACGTCTACGCCGTCTCCACCATCGACGAGGGCATCGAGCTGCTGACCGGCATGGAGGCCGGTGAGCGTGACGAAGAGGGCAACTACCCCGAAGGTACCTTCAACTATCTGGTCCAACAGCGCTTGCAGGAGCTGGCGGAGACGCGCGAAGCCTTCGGCGAAAGCGGCGAGGAGGAGGCCTAGGATGAATGCGCCAAAAATCCAACGCATTCTTGTCGCGGTCGATGCTTCACCGCACAGCCGGGCGGCTCTGGAAGCGGCCGGGGAGTTGGCGGCGCGATTCGATGCGGAACTCTTGGGCATCTTCGTCGAGGATCTGAATCTGTTGCGGCTGGCAGGGCTGCCTTTCTCGGAAGAAATGGGCCTGTTCTCCGCCCGGCGGCGTCGCCTGCGCTCCGGGGACCTGAAGCGCCAGCTGCGCATCCAGGCCCGGCGCGCACATGAGACCTTCTCCGTGGTCGTCGAGCGCACCCACGTTTCTGGCGAATTCCACATCGTCCGGGGCTCCGTCTCGCACAAGATTCTTGAGGCGTCCGCAGACGCGGATATCGTCCTGTTCGGGAAAACGGGCCTGACGCGGCCCCAAAAGGAGCGACTGGGCTCTACGGCCCAGAAACTGCTCTCCGAGGCGCCCGGCATGATGATGATCTTGCAGAACGGCGCGCGCCTGGGCGCGCCCGTGGTGCTCGTCTATGACGGTTCACCGCTGTCGAAAAAGGCGTTGCACGCTGCCCTGGCCCTGCTGGACGAGGAGAGTGAAGAGCATGCGCTCACTGTCCTCATTGCGGGCGAGGGGCAGGCCGACTGTCGTCATCTGCGTGCGGAGGTTGAATCAGACCTGCCGTCTAACGAGTTCAAGGTGCGTTATCGCATCCTTTCCGCCTCCACCGCCGAGAACGTCGCCTATCGCATCAAGATGGAAGAGCGAGGCACCGTGGTTCTTCCTGCCAAGCGAGAGCTGGTGGAGAACGAGGTCCTGAGAGACCTCTTCGCCAAGATCGACGTGCCGGTGCTGCTCGTACGTTGACCCTGCGTTCTATCCAAGGAGGCCTCATGCCCAAACTGTGCATTGACCATTACGCCGGTGATATCCAGAAGACAGCGCGCCTCATCGCGCTCATCAAGGCTGTCAGACAGGAGGACGCCACATGAATCTCACCGCCATGCTGCGCGCCGTCTTGGGCGCGGACCTGGACGCGGAGACCCGCCAGGCCCTCGTCCGCGCCGCCCGGGGCGAGTCCGGCCCGGAGATCGACGCTGCCCTCGAGTCCCTCATCGGCGCCCTCGGCCTTATGGACGCGGGCGGGGACGTGGACGCGGGCCGCGTGAACGAGTTGCTGGACGACCTCGGCGTGGAGCGCGACTAGCCAGAAACCCGAGCTGGCGCGCGCCAGATGCTCCCGAGGACGGGAACCCCGAGCGAAGGGTGCAGTCTCAATCCTCCGGCGGGACGATGAGGTCTAGCGACTGCGGGGCGATCTCGACTTCTACGTACCGGCGTCCAATAATCTCGCCGTCGGCCTGGACGGGCAAGTCCTTGTCGGCTGTGACGGTCACGCGCTCCTTGGCCTGCAAACAATGCATGCGCCGCTCCTGGCGCTGTTGGCCCCAGAAGGCGTTCCAGGCGATGCTCAGATAATCCAGCAGGTTACGAGCGTCGACGAAGCAGACGTCCAGCGTCCCATCGTCCAGGGTGACCTCCGGTCCCCAGCGGAAGGCGGGCATGCCCAGGGCGCCGTTGTTGGCGACGGCGACCTCGTCAGCACGCCGGTAGGTCTCCTCGCCGTCCAGCGTCAGCTCGAAGCCGATGGGTTGGAAACCCAGCAGTTTCTGGATCCCGGTCCACACGTAAGCTGTGAGGCCGAGCATCCGTTTTTCCTCGCGTCCGGTATCCTGCATAGTGAGGGAGCTCAGCCCGACGCTGATGCTCAGGATGAAGTAACGATCGTCGACTTTCATGGTATCAATGGGACGGATGGTGTGCTCGCCCGTCAGGAGCTCCAGCGCTGCGTTGAGCTGCAGGGGTATGCCCAGCTCGCGGGCCAGCACGTTGCCGGTGCCCGTGGGCAGGATGCCCAGCGACTTGCCCGTATCCACTAAGCCACTGGCGGTGTTAGAGACGGTGCCGTCGCCGCCGGCCGCGACGAAGACGTCGAAGCCGCGCCGCAGCGCCTTCTTCACAACGTCAAGGACACGCTCGTCGCCCGTGGTCCGGTAGATATCGTAGCTGCCCGCTTGTGTGGCGAGCCGGCTGGCGATAGCATCGTAGACACGTTCGGGCTCTTCGGTCCCGGCCACCGGGTTGAAGACGACGAAGGTGTTGGGCATGGCTCACTTATCCTTCTGCCAGTGTGCGGTCCACGGACACGCTGATGTGTGCGCCGAGCAGCGCAACGTTGCCGCTCAGGTAGATCCAGAAGAGCAGCGCGACGACGGTGCCCAGCGAGCCGTAGACCAGTTCGTACTGCACCAGACCGCTGCGCAGATACCAGGCGAAGCCCGCCTTGGCGATCTCCCAGCCGATGCCGGCGACGGTGGCGCCCCAGGCGGCGGCTCGCCACGAGACGTCGGTGTTGGGCACCCAGTGGTAAAGGGCCAGGAACATGCCAAAGGTGAAGATCCACGAGATCAGCCGGGCGACCAGGCTCCAGAGATTACTGACGTTGATGCCAAACTCCTGGAGGGGCGTCGTCAGTTGGGGCAGGAGATTGACCAGTGTGGTCGAGGTGAGCGAGAGCAGCAGCAGCAGGAAGATGGCGCCGATCATACCCAGGCCCACGAGGCGTTTCCCCAGGAAGTTGCGCGTCTCTGATTTCTCCCAGGCCTGGTTGATGTTCTGGGAGAGGATGGTGAAGGCGCCGGAGGCCGACCACAAGAGGCTGACCAGGCCGATGATGCCCACGGTACCCCGGAGATCTAGCACACGGTCGATGTTCTGTTCCAGTAGCTGCTGGGAGACGGGGACGGCGTCCTGAATAAAGCTGATGGTCCGTTGCTGCGCCTGATCACTCCGCAGGACGGAGCTGGTCAGCGAGATAAGCACCAGGAGCAGCGGGAAGAGGGAGAAGAAGATATAGTAGGCGAGACTGGCGGCGGCCTGCGTCGCGCGCGTCTCGCCAAAGCGCTCGAAGGCACTCCGAAGAATTTGTAGGGTTCCGCCGCTCCACTCATTGGCCTGCGTGTAAAGCGATTGGAACCATGTCTTGACTTGATCAGCCATGATCTATTCCTCCACGTCCACGTCTAAGAAGCGGGCGTTGACGGCGACGATGACGGTGCTCAAGGACATCAGCAGCGCGCCCACAGCCAGGCTCAATAGGATACCCTCGTTATACAGGACGGCGGTTGCCTTACGTCGGTCGCCCGTCTCCGGTCCCCGGTCCGATTTTATGCTACGGTCGCTTCCACTTCTCGCGGCGCTTGGCGCGGTCCTCGCGCACCTGCCGCTCCACCACGTCCAGGGCCTCCTGCAGCGCGGCCATAGCGGTCGGCGCTTTCTCCACGCCGACGACGTTGTCCGGTCGCATGTAGAGCACGACGCGCGCCTGGTAGCGGTGCGGCGTCTCGGTGCCCGTCAGATCTTCGACGGATACGGCGGCGTCGGTGATGTCTGTGTGCCCTTCGGCGAGCTTGCGCAATCGTTTATCAGCCTCGGCGTACAGATCGTCGTCCGGTTGGTCGATCTCTGTGTGGAGCTCGAAGTTAAAGAGTTCTGGATTGATCTTTTGCATGGTATCTCCTTTGTGCGTCTAAAGTTGAATGTCAAAGTTCAAACGTCGTCAACGGAGTGAACGGATGGGGCGGATTACGGGAGAATACGTTAAATCCGCTTAATCCGTTGATTCAGATTTGGCTGCCCTGAAAAAAGGGTCAGCCAAAGAAAAATATGGGGTATATGTTGTGGTTGGGCTCTGCGCCCAACCACAACATATAGTGTCCCTTTCTCTACTGAAAACCCTTTTTTCAGTAGAGTCGGATTTTCATCCTGAGCTTTGGTCGTTTATGTCTCTTTACCGATTTGGGTCTCGTCCTCAACGTCGATGACGCCGGACGTCGAGAGCGCCAGGGCTTCGGCGTAGCGTTTGGCTTCGGGATCCAGGACCCAGCCGGTCAGACGGACGATACCGTTATCGACCTCGGCTCTGACGTGGGTGAGATTATAGTCGGCGGCCTCGAGGCGCAGACGCTCTTTGAGTTCCACCTCAATTTCCTCCGCTTTTCTTGGTGTGTAACGCGGTAGTTGCTCCAGCTCCTCTTCCGAGACCTCAATGCTGATACCATTCTCCGTGATTTCTTTGACCCTGGCGGCAGGGATGACCACGTAATCGCCGAGCGTGTGATGGCGTTTCATGACGAGGTGCGTGATTTTGCCGGTTTCCTGTTCGACCAGCAGGTGATCCAGGGTCCCGAGTTCCTCCAGATGGTGATGCACAAGCGTACCGCGTCCCAGCGGTGCCTTATCGGCAGAGATGCCTTTCTTGATCTTGAGCCTGGGCACGGTCATGCTGGGTTCTCCGACCTGAATGCCGTAGAGTCCGGGCCAGAATCTCTGGTGTTCAATCCGGTAGTCCTGGTCCGCTTCGGGCTGTTTAATTATTCCCTCTTCGTATTTCACCCGCTCGCGCAGCGCCTCACGATTGAGAGAGAGCCGTACGCCTTGCTCTGTGGCACGCTTCACGTCTTCGATGGGAACGACGTAACGTTCCGGCGGTGTTAATAGGCCGCTTTCGACCTCTACGACGATCTTTACGACGCGATCGGAGTCAGGATCGAAAACGACTTTGTTCAATGTGCCGCAGAGTTCGTCTGTGCAGTATACGTCTGTACCAATGTTGAACTGTAGTTCAGCCATGGTTTCCTCCTTACATAGTCTGGTCGTCTATTCGTCAGATTGTCACCTAGTCCAGTTATTGAACGGGTGAACTCGAATTCGTTACATCCGTTCCATCCGTTGATCAGAGTTTTGTTCTCATCAGGCCTGGATGCCCAGCGCCTGGCCGATCTGACCGAGGATGAGGGGCATAAGGCTTGCGCCGATGACCAGCGCCCATCCCTCCAGCGTGGGGTTGACGACGCCCAGCAGGTTCGCCAGGAAGGGGACGTAGACGGCGGCGAGTAGCAGGGCGATGCAGAGCGCCAGCGCGCCCCAGACGTACGGATTCTGGGTCACTTCGTTCCGAATAATGGATGCGTCCGGGTCCCGCATGTTGAAGACGTGCCAGAGCTGGGCGAAGGCCAAGGTCAGGAACGAGAGCGTGACTGCCCGATCCTGCGCCATGCCAAATCGCGTGAGGGCGATGGCAAGCACGGCGAGCACGACTGCCGTGATCAGCGCGCTGTAGCCGGTGATCATGGCCCAGTGACGCCGGCCGATAATGGGTTCCTTGGGATCACGCGGCGCTCGCTCCATGACGTGCGGATCGCTCTCGCCGACGCCCAGCGCCAGCGCCGGGAAGACGTCGGTGACGAGGTTGAGGAAGAGAATCTGCAGCGGGCGGATGGGCAGCGGCGCGTTGGCAACCGAGGCCAGCCCCACGATCATGATCTCGGCGACGTTGCACGAGAGCAGGTAGAGCACGAATTTGCGGATGTTGTTGAAGATGGCGCGCCCCTGCTCGACGGCGACGACGATGGTGGAGAAGGCGTCGTCCTTGAGGATCATGTCGGCGGCTTCACGGGCGACCTGCGTGCCGCGCTGGCCCATGGCGACGCCGATATCGGCCTTCTTGAGCGCCGGCGCGTCGTTGACGCCGTCGCCCGTCATGGCGACGATAGCGCCCGCCTCCTGGTGCGCCGCGATGAGGTCCAGCTTCTGCTTGGGCGTCACCCGCGCGAAGATAGGCGCGTCCAGTACCTGGCGCTTCTCCTCGGCGGTCAGTTCGTCACTCAGCTCCTGCCCGTAGACGACGTCGGCGTCTTCGTTGTGGACCAGGCCGACCGCGCGGGCGACGTTGCGCGCCGTGGCGGGCTGGTCGCCGGTGACCATGACGACGTTGATGCCGGCGTTGTGACAGGCTGTGATGGCGTCGCGCACTGCGTGGCGCGGCGGATCGAGCAAGCCGGCCAGGCCGAGGAAGGTTAGATCCTCGTACGGCTCCACGTCGGGATCGTCGACGGTCTTGGTCGCCAGCGCAATGACGCGCAGGCCGTCCTCGGCGAGGGCCTGGTTCTTCTCTTGCCATTTCTCTCTGGCGGCGTCATCCACGGGCACCGGCTCGCCGTCCGCGTTCAGCATCTCCGTGGAGGCGTCGATGACGGCTTCCAGGGCGCCCTTGACGGCGACGCGATGGCGCCCATCCTTCTCGTGATACGTCGCCATCATTTTGACTTCAGCGTCGAAAGCGACCTCCCGCACCTCCGGCTGGGAGTCCAGCAGATCGTCGCGGCGCAGTCCGGCCTTGGCGCCCGCGACGAGCAGCGCCACCTCCAGCGGATCGCCGACGGCTTTCGAGGCGTCCACGTCCTCCGGCGGGAGCGAGGCGTCGGTGCAGAGCACGCCGACCTCCAGCGCCCGGCGCAGCCGCGCGTTCTCGTCCGGGGAGACGGTGGCGCCGTCACGTCTGAACTCGCCGTCGCGCTCCAGGCCGCGCCCGCTGATCTCCACGCGCTCGCCCTCGAAGGCCAGATTGACCACCGTCATGCGGTTCTCGGTGAGCGTGCCCGTCTTATCGGTCAGGATGACGTTGGTGGCGCCCAGGGTCTCCACGGCGGAGAGCTGGTTGATAAGGGCGTTGCGCTGGGCCATGCGCCACATGCCGCGCGCCAGCGCCACCGTGGCGACGATGGGCAGGCCTTCGGGGATGCTGGCAACGGCCAGAGCGATGGCTGTTTCAACCATCAGGAAGAGATCGCGTCCGGCAATGATGCCGCTGATGGCGACGATGGCAGCGATGCCCAGCGTGACCCAGATGAGTTTGCGGCCCAACTGCTCCAGGCGCTCCTCCAACGGCGTGGCCTCTTCTTCGGCCTCGGCCACCAGTGAGGAGATCTCACCCAGCTCCGTGTTCATGCCCGTGGCGACGACGACGCCTTCCCCGGCGCCGCGTGTGACAGCCGTGCCTTTGTAGGCCATGCTGGCCCGCTCCGCCAGCGGCGTCTCCTCAGCGACGGGGCCGACCTGCTTGGCGACGGGCACGGATTCGCCCGTGAGCGCCGACTCATCGACCTGCAGCTTCGACGCCTCCGTGAGGCGCAGATCAGCGGTGATGACGTCGCCGCCCTGCAAAATGACGATGTCGCCCGGCACCAGCTCTTCCGCCGGGATCTCCTGGGCCTGTCCGTCCCGTCGGACCTTAGCGTCGACGCGGCTCAGCTCCTGGAGTGCTTCCATGGAGCGTACGGCGCGGAGCTCGGTTACAAAGCCGATGAGGGCGTTGATCAGAATCACCACGGCGATGGCGATGCCCTCAACTACCTCGCCAAAGGCGAAGGAGAGGATAGTCGCGACGCCCAGCAGGGTTACGATGAGACTCTTGAACTGGTCGATAAAGATCTGCCAGGCGCTCTTGGTCTCTGTATCGCGCAGGCGGTTCTCGCCATATCGCTCGCGGCGACGTTGGGTCTCCTGTTCATCCAGGCCCTCATCGAGGGAGACGTCCATGGCCTGCAGCACTTCGTCGGCGCTGCGGCGCCAGGCGCGGTCAACGGCTTGGTCCGGTTTTGGATTTTGGTGGTTGGTCATAGACTCCTTGTTCGTGTGTAGGCAGCTGGTTGGTCTTCAGAGGTGCAACGCACTTACGAACCGGGATAAATCACGCTACAAAGTTCACCAGGCATGATTTAGGGTGTCCTGGCTTGTCGACTTCGGCGAAAGTGCGTTGCACCTATGCGCTCACAAACCAAACGATTATGTAGGCTGGCGCGTTATCGTTCGATTTCAAACTTGGGTCCGCTATCGGCGGTCAGATCGACGACGACCTCCTGCCCGCCGAAGCCGTCCACGATGTCGTGAGCGCGGACGCGCACCTGCGTTACGCCCTCTGGGATCTCGATGCCGCGCTGGCTGCGGGTGAAGGGCTGCTCGTTCTCGTGCGGGTGCAGCAGCGTGCGCGTGAACGCACTTTCTGGATCGGGCTTGAGCACCTGTCCGTCGGACGTGACGACGTCCCAGCCGTCGGCGTAATCCTCCCAGCCGGTGTCGGGATGCTCGACGGTGACGTGGAAGGTCCAGGTGCCGTCGTCGTCCTGCACCGCGCGCACGTAGGTCACGTCGGCGTTGGCACCTTCGCCCGTTGCTTTTGTCGGTGCTGACGTTTCTTCGGCCGGCGTGGCGGTCGCTGTGGGTTCGGGCGTCGCTGACGGCTCGGGGGCCAGCTCGGTCGGCGCAGCAGGTTGCTCCGTCGGCGTCATGCTACAGCCGACCAGCAGCAACAGGGGTATCCATAGTACGGTTTTCACGATCTCCCTCCTGTCTTTGTTGTTCCGTATCCCACCGAGCAGGCTGCGCGATCCTCGGGGCGGCTTTTATCCAGGCATTGCCGGATAAGCCGTCCCCAAGGGCGGGACTTGGAGCGTTATTAAGCTACGGGTTGAATCGCGTCTATGCGTTCTCGACGCGCTGACGCCAGAATTTGAAGAGGCCCAGGAAGAAAATGCCGGCCGCGATCCACGTGGCCCAGTAGTCGAAGAGGGCGAAGGGCATCAGCGGTCCGCCCGCTTCTGTCTTGCGCTCGGCGACCTCGTCGACGAAAGCGCGCGCGGCGTCGGGATTGTCGACACGGCCCTCGGTGATGGTGATGGGGGCCAGGCGCAGGCCGCCGGTGCGAATCCAGCCCCGGACGTTCAGGCGGTCTTCGTAGACGTCCGCGTCCACGTCGGCGATGCGGAAGGGCTCGGTGCCGCGCTCCACCAGGGAGACGGCCATAGGCTTGATCCAGAGTTTGAGATCGGAGGTTTTGCCTTTGGCCTCTTCCTCGCCGCTGACGGCCTCAATGGTCTGCTCGATCTTCTCCAGGGGCGCGCCGACGCCCACGGACATGCGGTTGCCGTATAACGTGAAGGTGACAACGTGCTCAGGGTTCTCTGCGCTGCGTGCTGTGTACGTGTACGTGTTCTTCATTTGGATTGACCTCCTTGGTCAACGGATTTATCGGATTGAACGGATGGTTTTGGCTCAACGAATTTAGCAGATTTAGCAAATATTGACTCACCTGAAAAAAGGTCCAAGAAATCGGATTTTTAGGTGGCCAT
>DAOTUH010000424.1:0-8322 GCA_034437255.1 Anaerolineae bacterium | reverse complement strand
GCAAAGTCGCTCCGGACGGATGCGTCCTGGATCTACGACCTTCGGCGACTGAAAGGTAATCCGCGTAGGCGGATTTCGCAACTGTAGCCGCGAATTCATTCGCCGGGATTTGAAGTTAACATTGTCAAGGTATGGTGTGTCAAACAAAAGGTCTAGCTATAGGTAAACTTTCCAATCACACCAAACCGATTATAATCAAGAAAAGGCAGACCCGCAAATATCACCCGCGCGGGGACAAACGAAGGAGTTCCCTAAGGAGGGCTTGCGCGCATTAGGCTGCCTCCTGTCATGTTTGCCTCGTTTGTGTCTACGCACGCTCTAGAAGTATCGAGGACGTTTTCGGACGCTGATTCACTTTGAAATCTCATGGTAAAGGATCAGGAGGGCAAGGTGGAACCAACCATAGATCGTCTGGTCGTCACCATTGTGGATGGCAGCCAATCTCGCGATCTGATCAAAGCACTCAATGAGCAAGGATTTCGAGTTACCCTCGTGAACGCGGTCGGCGGTTTTCTCCATGACGCTATGGTTACCCTGTTCATTGGCACAGATGCGCGACGATTGCCGGAACTCTTCGCGTTACTGCGAGAACTATGTCCCCGCCGCACGCGGTACGTGCCCATGGGCGTGGAGATGGCCATGGCGCCCGGACATCCGGCCATGATTGAGGTCTATGTGGGGGGGGCGTCGGTCTTTGTGTTACCTATAGAAGGATTCGTACAGTTGTGAGGAGTAAGCATGAAGCTAATCGTCGCTATTGTCAAAGACTCGGATGCGTTGCCCGTCTCTGATGCATTGGTGGAGGAAGGACATCGTGTGACCCGCATAGCCAGCACCGGGGGCTTCCTGCGTCGGGGCAACGTGACGCTGCTCATCGGCGTGGAATTGGATGCTGTGGAGACCGTGTACGAGATTATCCAGGAAAACTGTAGAAAACCAGAACCCGGCCAGCATAAGGCGACTCTGTTTGTTCTACCCGCCGAAGACTTTGTAAGACTTGGATGAAACTGCGCCGCTTTCTTTCTAAACGTCTACCTCACCATCGCCTAAAGTGGATCCACACGCTCTCGCTGATCCTGGCTGGCGGACGTTGGAGTGCCAGCGTTCCCGCAGCTACCCGTAAGAGCATGCGCCGGCTGATTCTCAGCGGCATCCTGGATAACATCGGCGACGCCATCGTTAACACGTACCAGGCCGTCTATCTCCTGGCATTGGGCGCTTCCCGCGCCGAAATCGGCCTGTTGAGCTCCCTGACCAACGTTACCATGCCGGCGGCGACGCTGCCGGGAGGGCGCCTGGCGGCGCAACGGGGACGATACAAGCCGCTGGTCCTGCTTCCCTCCCTTCTGGGGCGGTTGTTGCTCTTAGGCTTGATTCTTATGCCCCTTCTGACGCTATCGGTCCGCGCCTTGATCTATCTTGGTATCGCTTTTGCCGTAGGACGCGCGCTGCTGTTAAATTTCGCCAATCCGGCATGGACGGCCTTGTTGGGCAAAGCGGTGCCGATCCGTTGGCGAGGGCGGTATTTCAGCACCCGTAACATCTTCATGGGCGGTGCAGCATTCGTGGTCTTGTTACTTCTGGGCGAAGGTATCGACCGTCTGGGGACCCCCGAAGGTTATCAGATCGCGTTGGGCGTCGCTGTGGTCGCCGCCCTGGGATCAGCCTACATATTATCCGGCCTTAGAGAGAACGCGGCGGAACCGTCGCCCCAGAGCACGGCTAGCACCGCCGATTTCTTGAAGCTCGTGCGGCAGCAGGACGGCTTTCTCCACCTCTGTGCCGTTTCGACGCTGTGGAGCTTCGGTGTCAACATCGCCAGCCCCTTTTTCCTCATTTTTCTGGCCGAACAAGTCCAGGCCTCAGCCGCCACCCTCGGTATCGTCAGCGCCGTTTCCACCCTCTCCGCGCTGCCGGCTCAACGCCTTTTCAGCCTGTGGCTCGACCGAAAGGGCACAGCGTGGGTGAAACGCCTGACGGGCTTCCTGATTCCCGTGGTGCCCGGGCTTTGGAGCTTCATCCAGCAGCCCTGGCAGGCCTTTCCGCTGCAAGTATTCAGCGGCTTCGTCTGGGCCGGCTACAATCTGGCATCGTTCAATTTCCTGCTGGACATGACCCCGGAGGAGACGCGCCCTCGGTTTGTGGCTTTTCGGCAATCACTGGTAGGATTAGGCATGGCACTGGGCGCCGGCCTGGGCGGGTGGATCGCGGAGTCCTGGGGCTACAGGCCCGTTTTTCTGATCTCCGCCGCAGGCCGGTTGCTGGCGACGGGCGTGTTCGCTCTAGGTGTGGCGGAGATCTATCCCGGCCGCTGGCTGACGCGCGTCATATCAGACAGCCTGTCCAGGATCAAACAAAGATTCGAGCAATGCAAGAAGAAAATGAGGAGCAAGAATAATGGTTAAGTCGGAGATGGAACAGCGCGCCTACCACGGTGACATCGACGTTGAGGACATGGCACGCGCCTTGGTCGTCCAATTCAACCAGGGCGAGACCCGCGCGCAATGGATGCGTGGGAAAGCCGGGCGTGCCGTGGTCCAAATCCAGATGCGCAGACGGGACCGCCGGAATCCAGGGAGCGCCATCACGTTGCATCTGACGCCGTCAGAAACGGGCACCGTCGTCTCCATAGCGGAACAACGCTGGTTGGGCGTCGCGGCGGACCTGGCCAAGAGCGGCCTGCTGACGCTGCTCAATCCCTGGAACATCATCGGGGAGATCGACGATATCGCCCGCAACGTGCGCAGCATCCAACTCCGCAACGAAATCTGGAACGCGGTGGAGCTCTACTGTCGCAGTGCCGGATCGGGGCGCGGCGTCGGTCCAAGCCCGCAACACATCGTCTGCCCCTATTGCGGCACGCCCAACGAGTTGGGGCGGATGATCTGCCAGGCCTGCCGGGGCCCGCTGGCAGAGGCCCGGCCCGTGGCCTGTTCGCGCTGCGGATATCTCAACGATCCCGATGCTCGCTACTGCGTCAATTGTCAAGCACCTCTCGGCAACCCAGAACGTGGATGAGTTCCCCGGACCATCGGTCTGCACCTCAACTCTAACACGGCAGAAAGCGATTATCATCTTGTCACAATCAGGTATAATTATGAGGCCCATTTTTCATAAGGAGGCACAGTGACAAACAAGATTCGAGTGTTGATTGCAAAACCGGGGTTGGACGGGCACGATCGCGGGGCCAAAGTCGTGGCCCGCGCGCTGCGCGACGCCGGGATGGAAGTGATCTACACCGGCCTGCGCCAGACCCCAACCATGATTGCCGAGGCGGCGCTACAGGAGGACGTGCACGTCGTCGGGATCTCGATTCTCTCCGGCGCGCACATGGAACTGGTCCCGCGCGTCATGGACGCTCTGCACGAGCGCGAGATGGGTGACGTGCCCGTTTTCGTCGGCGGCATTATCCCCGCCGCCGACGTACCGGCGCTCAAAGAGAAGGGCGTTTACGAAGTTTTCGGTCCTGGCACCAACACTCAGGACGTTGTGGAGTTTATTCACCAGGCGGTCGAGGCTTAGTGGACATCGTTAAGGCAGCACGAGAAGGCAACCGCCGGGCGTTAGCGCGTCTGCTCTCCTGGGTAGAAAATGGCACCGAAGCGGGGCGCGAGGCTCTGGCCGCCCTCTTCCCCAAGACGGGGCAGGCCCACGTGATTGGGATCACCGGCTCAACCGGGGCCGGGAAAAGCACCCTGGTCAACCGTCTGGCCGGCCAGTTCCGCCAGCACGTTCAGACGCTGGCCATCGTCGCCGTCGACCCCACCAGTCCTTACTCCGGCGGCGCGTTGCTCGGTGACCGGCTGCGCATGCGCGACCTGGTCACCGACGAGGGCATCTTCATCCGCAGCATGGCCTCTCGCGGTCATCCGGGCGGCATCGCGCACGCCACCCACGACGTGGTCACGCTGCTGGACGCCGTCGGCTTCCCCACTATCCTGGTGGAGACCGTCGGCGCAGGCCAGGCGCAGGTAGACGTCGCGCGCGTGGCACACACCGTGGTACTGGTCGAGGCGCCGGGCATGGGTGACGATATCCAGGCCCTCAAAGCCGGGCTCCTGGAAATCGCCGACATCATCGTCGTCAACAAGGCGGATCGGCCCGAGGCCCGGCAGACCATGCGTGCGCTGCAATCTGTGCGCCGGTCGGCTCAACCGGCCGGGCACCACGGCGCGCAAGTCCCATCCGGGGCAACCGCTGAGGAAACCTTACCGGCTGCGGAATGGGAGGTCCCCATCCTTCAGACCGTGGCGCTGGACAATCAGGGCGTCCCTGAGTTGGTAGAGGCTATCACGGCACACCGCCGGTATCTGGAACAGAGCGGCCGGTGGGCCTCGCTACGCCGGCAGCACGCCCGCGCCGAGATTGAGAGCTGGTTGCAACACTACATCCGCGTCTTGCTGGAAGAGCGGGTCGGCGAACAACGCCTGCAGGCGCTGGTGGACACCGTGCACCGTCGCGAACAGGACCCCGCGTCCGCGGCCAAACGTCTGCTGCAGGATATCCTCCCTGCGGAGGACTCTGAATAACATGTCCTTACGCCTCTGGTTAGTACGACACGCACAATCGACGTGGAACGCCGAGAGGCGTCTCCAGGGCAAAGCAGACCCGCCTCTCACGGAAGAAGGGGTTCGCCAGGCAGAGCGCGTTGCTCAGCGATTGATCGCGGTTGAGCCCACGGTGATCTACACCAGTTCCTTGCAACGTGCCGTCACCACGGCTCAAATCGTTAGCGAGGCGACGGACGTGCGCACAATCGAAGACCCCCGCCTGCAAGAAATCGGCGTGGGGGTGGGATCCGGCAAGCGGTGGGAGGAGCTCACCCAACAGTGGCCCCATCTCCAGCGCATCGCCCAACGAGGCGACTTGATCCTGCCCCATATCCCCGGCGCAGAGTCGTTGGAGGCCTTCGGCGCACGGGTGGCCCAAAGCTTCGCCGATATTCGCCTAGCGCATAGCGAGGGCGACGTTGTCGTGGTCTCCCACGGCGGCGTCTTTCGCGCTTATCTGGGCCAAATCCTGGACGTGCGCCAGGGCTACACGCCGGTTCTGCACTTTGCGAACGCCTCTCTGACCCAGATCGTCTTTATGGGGCCAGGTTGGATCGACATTCAATTTATCAACAGCACGTCGCATCTGCATAATGGATATAGAAGTTGAGCAGCCCGTTGATTTTTATTTAGGAGGTTGGTCTCGTGTACGAAGAAGAGATTGATTTACGAGTTTACATCGACGTATTGTTGCGCCGGCGCCGGCTTATCCTCACGCTGGCCCTCGGCATGGCCGTGGTCGCCGCGGGCGTCAGTTTCTTGCTGCCGCCTACGTATGAGGCCCAGGCTGCGCTCTCGGTCGCGCCACGTCGTTCCAATATCACCTTGACGGAAAATTTTGTGCTCTCCGAGGAGGGGATCAGCCAGCTGGCAGCGAATCAACGGGCAGAGGCGCTGTCAGAGATCGCCAAGAGCCTCAGAGTGGCGCAATCGGTCATGGAAGCCCATCCCGAACTGTTTGGAGAAGAAACGACGCCCAGCTCCATGGTCAACGCCATAGAAGTCTCGTCTAAGAATGATATCCTCATCATCACAGCGTCAGCGGATGACTCGCAAAAGGCGGCCAAAATAGCAACCGCCTGGGCCGAAGCGACTCGTAATCAGATCAACAAAGTTTACACCTTCGATCCAGAAACAGTGACCGAAATTCAGACCCAGATAGACAAATCCTGGCAAGAGTACAAGGATGCCCAAACTGCGCTGGAAACCTTTCTGAGTGATAGTGAGATTTCGGCACTGCGAAGTCGGAGCAAGATTATTGATTCCTTGCTGCAAGATTACGAACAGGCACTGGCTGACATTACGTCCGCCCGCTATACCGAATCGCTATCATCACAGCGCCAGGAATTGCAAAAGCTGTATAATCAGAAAATCAATATTCAGCAGCAGCTGATAGATGCGCGGGCCTTGTACAGTCAAATCTCGGCCACAGGGGATGTGGTTACGGCGATGTGGGGATCTGCCCTGGCGTTTATTAACTTGCAAGCCAATGCCTACGGCGGATCGCCGGGCAGCTTGTTACAGTTCGACCTAACCGGTGCTCCACCGCCTCTCACAGCAGATGCAGTTGCGCAAATCGTAATGGGGCTGGAGAACAAGCTCTCTGCAGTTCAAACACAAATCGACGAATTAAGCGCACAGCTTGGTGAAGTCGACACCGTAGCCTCACCTTTGGAGAGCAAAAACGCGTTACAGCAGCAGATCACAGCGTTGGTAGAGGAACTGGCTACCCTGGAAGCTCAGCTCGAGGAGAAAAAGGCCAAGAAATTGGAACTCACGGAGGCTCGAGATGTCGCCTGGACGACGTACACGTCCCTGGCAAATAAGGCACGCGAGCTCAATGTCCAGCAATCGGTCTCTGCCAGCGAATCCCGACTGGCCTTCGAAGCCGTGCCGCCGGGCAGCCCCAGCGCTCCCAATAAAAAGATGAACACGGCTGTGGCGGGCACATTGGGCCTGATGTTGGGCGTCTTCGGCGCGTTTATGATCGAATATCTCGTGCCAGAACCAGACGTCAAGCGCGACGTGCTCTCCCGGTTGTTGCTGGCGGAAGCTCCCGGCTTGCCCAACTTCGATCCTGAGCAGCAGACGGCGAAGGCCCCAAGAAACGATATCGAATCATCCAGGGAGACCGACAACTCGGCGCCATAAGGCCAGCCAAGTAGCACGCGGTGTATTACTATGGTGAACGCATCCGGTTACGACCCCCGGAAGAGAAGGATTTACCCCTCTTTGTCGAATGGCTCTCCAACCCGGAGATGCGCAACTATCTCACCACTCGCTACATCTCCCAGGCGTTGGAGGAGAAATGGTTTGAGCAGCTGTTACCCGATACCGCCCGAGGCGCGCCGGGACGCCTGCACTTCTTTATCGAGACGCAAGAAGCACAGCGACCCATCGGCGTTCTCAGCCTGGAGAACATTAACTAGCGCGACAGGGAAGCGGGAGTCGGGATTACCGTTGGAGAAACCGATTTCTGGGGCCGGAGCTACGGCGCCGATGCCATGCGAACCATTTTGGACGTCGGCTTTCACCGGTTTAACCTGCACGGGATTTTTCTCAGAGTCATCGTCGATAACACGAGGGCCATCCGATCCTACGAAAAATGTGGCGTCCGCCACGAGGGACGACTGCGACAGACCATTTTCATCGACGGAGCGTACAAGGACATGCTCATCATGGGGATGCTGGCCAAGGAATATCACGCCACTCGCTGACGCTTGGAGGGAAGACACATGAAACCTAAGACTTTTTTGCCTCAAGACCCTTGTCAACGGACACTGAGAACTTTTCCAGGCGATTTCATCTGGGGCGCCGCGACGGCGGCTTATCAGATTGAAGGCGCCGTAAAGGAAGGCGGGCGCGGCCCGTCAATCTGGGACACGTTCTCACATACGCCCGGCAAAACCCACGCCGGCGACACAGGCGACGTGGCCGCCGATCACTACCAGCATTGGGAAGAGGACGTGGAGCTTATGGCCGAGCTCGGCCTGAACGCTTACCGCTTCTCCATCGCCTGGCCGCGCATCCTGCCACAGGGTACCGGCGAGGTGAACGCAACTGGTCTCGATTTCTACGACCGTCTCGTCGATGCGTTGCTGGCGCGCGGCATTGAGCCCTACGTGACCCTCTACCACTGGGATCTGCCGCAGCCTTTGGAGGACGCGGGCGGCTGGCCCCACCGAGACACCGCCGAGGCCTTTGCCGACTATACACGTGTCGTCGCCGAACGGCTGGGAGACCGCGTGACGCACTGGATCACGCACAACGAGCCGTGGGTCGTAGCTTTCGTCGGCTACGTCATGGGACATCACGCACCGGGTCGAGAAGATTCCATCGCCGGATTCCAGGCAGCCCACCATCTCCTTCTCTCCCATAGCTATGCAACGGATGTTCTACGCACGACCATTGACCGCCCCATTAAAGTGGGCATCGCCATTGATCTTAACCCTGTCCATCCGGCCACAGCGGATGCAGAAGACGAGACCGCAGCCACTCGCTTCGATGTGGCGCGTAACCAACTATTCCTAGATCCACTCTTCAACGGCACATATCCGAAGGTGCTCACGGCGCTACCCGGCCCATTCTTCGACGCCGTGCAGGAGGACGATCTTAAGCAGATCTCCGCACCCATCGATTTCCTGGGCGTCAACTACTACACGCGCTCCGTCGTCGCCCACGACCCGGCTGTGCCACTGATTCAGGCCCGCCAGATCCAGCCGAAGGGCAACGAATATTCGCAGATGTGGGAGATCTACCCAGAGGGCTTCTA
>DAOTUH010000423.1:0-6995 GCA_034437255.1 Anaerolineae bacterium | reverse complement strand
CTTCCCAATACAGCACGCCATGCCAAGGTTCGATTTCTAGCATCACGGGTTCTACATTTCCCCAGTCCCCGAGATATACGTCTCGGGGACTTTCGCGTATGATTTCCTCATCTGAGCCCCTCTAAAAAGGAAACCAACTCTTGGACAAAGCGGCTAGAGATCGGATTTTTGGAAAAATCCGATCTCTGATGCTTGCGAGCGTTGATCGTTGCCTGCCTGCACATGGCTTGTGGTATAGTAATAGCGGAGGTGAACTATGAAAAGAAAGCAACGTATCGTGACATTAGTAATCTTGATGCTGACTCTATTGGCGTGCAGCCCTTTCGCCTTGACACCCGAAAGTACGGCGTCACCGGACGATGGCATCACCGAGGAAGAAATCGCAGAACGGATCGAGGCCGAGGTCGCCGAGCAGCTTGCAGAACAGTCCCAGGAGGAGATCCCCGCCCCACCCCAGGGCACAATCAACACGGATCTGGAGGCCGTGCTCACGGGGCTCTACGAGCGGGCCAACCCCGCCGTGGTCTTTATCGTCGTGGGGAACGGCAGCGGCAGTGGCTTTGTCTATAGCGACGAGGGGTATATCATCACTAATAATCACGTCATCGCCAACGCGAACGAGTACGAGGTCGTCTTCTCCGACGGGACGCGAGCGCGCGCCGAGCTGGTAGGCACCGACGTGGACAGTGATTTGGCCGTCCTGCAGGTGGATGCGCTGCCGGACGGCGTCAAGCCGCTCCCCCTCGCGGAAGCAGGCACCTTGGACGTGGGACAATTCGTCGTCGCCATCGGCAATCCCTTTGGGGAACAGGGATCGATGTCCCTGGGCATTGTCAGCGGGCTGGGACGCAGTTTGCCTTCCCAGCGGAGCACGCTGATGGGCAGCACCTACTCCCTGCCGCAAATCATTCAGACCGATGCGCCCATCAATCCGGGCAACTCCGGTGGCCCGCTCCTCAACCTTAACGGTGAGGTCGTCGGCGTCAACGCGGCCATCGCATCACTCACCGGCACCGGCTCCGGCGTGGGCTTCTCGATTCCTGTGGCGGCCGTACAGCGCGTCGTGCCCAGTCTCATCGAAGAAGGCAGCTACACCTATCCCTACATGGGCCTGGTCTTCGATGGCGAGGTCACGTTGAGCGAAGCGGAACAGTACGGCCTCCCCCAAACTCAAGGCGCCTACGTCATCGAGGTCGTGCCGGACGGGCCGGCCGACGACGCGGGCATCAACGCCGCCAATCCCGACACCGGCGAGGGCGGCGATCTTATCGTTGCCTTGGACGATCAACCAGTCAACGATTTCGCCGATCTCAACAGCTACCTGAGCTTTCACACCGGTGTGGGACAGACAATTGATGTCACCGTGCTGCGAGATGGAGAGAGGATCACTCTACCCTTGACGCTAGGTGCTCGACCCTAGCAGCTGATTGCGTCATTTCGCTGGGCGTCAACTCACATACCTTATAGAATGATAGAGGGTTATAGTCAGCGGCGCAGTGCTGATGGCGTCGCGTTGGGCGCGATCAAAGCCGGCAGAGGTACACCAATATCGCCAGCGGGCCTTACTTACGACGAGTGGAGAGTGTGCTCAATTAGAAAAACCGCACAGCTTGCGGAAGCGCTGTGCGGTTCTAGTTTGCTTATGATTGGCCCCTACCTTGCGGCGGAAGCCGTCGTACTGCGGTTAAAGAGGCTTGACGTTAACAGCCCTCAAGCCCTTGTCCCCCTGCTCAACGTTGAACTCGACGCGCTGGTTCTCACGAAGCGAGTGAAAGCCTTCGCCTTCGATAGCAGAATGATGAACGAATACATCATCTCCGGTCTCGCGGGAGATGAAGCCATAGCCTTTAGCATCGTTGAACCACTTAACCGTACCTGTTTGTTTCTCAGACATCTCTTATTTACTCCTTGATATTTTATTTAACGAAGCGGCCTGGATAGAACAGAAAAGGCCACCCATTTCCGCAAGTCTGGGCAGCCTCTTCATATCGCGTCCATAACCTACTTCAATTCGACACGCGCATTCTACCACACCTGTTCAAAACGTCAAATTGATTTTCCATGCTCATATCCCTACTACAATGACATTTCCGTATCAGGAGACGGGAACACACGGGCTTCGCTTGCGGTTTTCTGCCGTGTTCGCCCATATCCGTTTCTCGGCCGGCGATTGACGCATGGCGCTTATCGGCAGATCAAGACAGGACGACGCGCGTCGTGTAGCACCAGATCCACAGCGCTGCCCAAGACCACCTCTAGCAGCGGGCTGAAGCCATAGCTGCCCATGATGATCAAGCTGGCATCGTAGGCCTCCGCCGTAAGCAAAATGCCGGCGCCCACCGACTCGCACGCTTCCTCGATCCGGATGGCGTCAACACCGCGATGCTCCAAATAGGAGACGGCGTGATCCAACGCTTCGGTCTGCGGGCTATCGGCAGACTCCATAACCGTCAGTACAATCAGCGGAATCTCCCAGCAGCGCGCCAGATGCGCAGCGATAAACAGCGCTTCGTCAGCCTTGGGACTGCCGTCGTAGGCCAGCAGCGCACGATCCAAGGGTCGCGCACCCACCTTGGGCACAGCCAACACCGGTGACGAAGCGCGGTAGAGCAGTTTACGAAAGCCCGCGCCCCACTTCGAGAGCGGACGTGGCTCCGGCGGGTGGAGCAGTCCGGCGATCACCAAATCGGCCCACCGCCCATACGACCAGATGCTGGGCACCACCTTCCCGACCTCGACAATGCACTCGCCAAGTACGCCCGCATCCCAACAGCGGCGGTTGAACTCATCTCGTATCGCTTGCGTCTCCGCGTTCTCTCGCGCCTCCTCATCGGGCACGACGTAGAGCCCGTGAAGATAGCCCTCCTCGCGGCGGGCCACGTCCAGGGCCTGATTCACGGCCGCCCAGCCGCCCGGCTCCCCGCTGATCGCCACCAAAATATCGACGAAGAGCCGGTCGCCCTGACGTTCGGCTCGCTCTTCGCGCCATTTACCCGGCGCCGCACCGGTCTCCATCTCCTCGGGCGCCACGGTCTGTAAGAGACGCTTGCCCCATCCCAAAACCGACGCCTGGTTGCGCCCGTACTGCTCCGCCAAGTCGGCTGCGGCCGATTTCGAATCCACGGCCCATCCCAGGCGCTCGCTCAACTCGTTCCGGTGCTCAGAGACCCACAGGTACAGATCCGCCGGGGTTCGATCCGGGAACTCAACCAGAACCCCCTGCTCCCGGATAACCTCCACCAAAGGTAGATAGACGTTATCCACCCAAGACGCAACGGCCTCCCGGTAGGAGATCTCCGCGTCGCGCGCCTCGCCCAAATACCAGCGGTGTACCGCGATGTGTTCCAACAGTTTCTGATACTGTCCAGGCTCCGTCAGCTCAATGCTCACGTCCGGCCGGACCCGGTGAATCTCGGTCTGATGTAAGAACGCCGCGTACTCCTGCTTGCGCAGCAGCTCGTCAATGTCCGTCTCCGGCGTGATCTCCACCGGCACATCGACTTTGGTGACGTACGCATCGATGGCGGGCCACTCTCGCGTGCGCGCCACGGAGACGCGATGATTCCCGTCCTTGACGAAGTAGACGTCCCCCACCTGGTAGAGCTCGACCGGGGGCAGCGCAACGCCCGCTTCCAGCGCCTTGTCGATGCTCTCCCACCGGTACCGCGTGGCCTCGGTCCGAGGCAGAAAAGCTCGATCGAAGTCCTTATAACGTCCCACGCTGCCGACGATTTTCTCCAGCGAGACGCTCTGTAACCCAACGTATCGTTGCCCCTCGAAGGGCAACCGCCGCACCTCGTCGAAGGGCAATAACTCGTTGCTCTCGCCCGTGATCCAACTGGCGACCTTGCGCCAGAACGCCCGGTTCTTGGCGCGCTCAAAATCCTCATGTGCTACGTACGATGTGGCCAAAATATCCCCCTCACGATTCCGCCGAAGATTCGGTCGAAGATTCGGTCAGCGACCGGTATGCCTCTTCGGTGATAAACTCTCCGCCTTCGATGTCGCGTTCCACGATGCGATGGTTGTCATCAAAGCGGATGGTGAAATGGAACAGGCGGAAACACGTGCTGTCCATCAAGTCCTTATCCACGACGTACCCGCCCTGATCGAAATCACGCCGCAGATCGTGCCGTTTATCGACGCGAATCCTCAGGGGCGTGCCGCATTTCCCACACTTTACGTGGAAGTACATGCCTTCCGAATCGCCTTCACTCGACCCGGTGAACAACTCACGAATCTTTTCAAAGACCATAAACGCCCTCCTCTGATATCCTTGTCCGAGTCCATTATACACAAGGTCGGGACTTCACAAGCTGGAAGAACAGGGGGCAAGGGGCAGGGGGCAGGGGGCGGTTTAGAGTAGCAGCCGCGCCAGCGTTTTGGGGCGCAGGAGGAGACGCGGGGACGCCGCGCCGATGATAACCTTACCCATGAGCAGGGCCAACGACGGATCGACAGCCAGCCGTCGAAAGGCGCGGTTGACGATCGAGGGGATGTCCAAGGCGTGCCGCACCAGGCGTGCCCTGCGCCAATCGGCGGCGTAATGTTTGCGCAGTGCCGTCGAATACGAGGCCAGTGCGTCGGCGGAGAGATCGCCGACACTAAGAGCGACAAGCGCGTGTTGAGCAGCCAGCTCACCGCTCTCCATAGCCGGAGCGATACCTTCGCCGGATAGCGGGCTGACCAGGCCCGCCGCCTCGCCCGCCACCAGCAAGCGCTCCGCGTAGGTGCGCGTCTGTCCGAAGGCCGTGCGGAGCGGATGCCCGCGCACCGGCCCCAGCGCCTCGGCCTCGGCAAGCCGGCCGCCAGTGTGACGCTGTGTTTTCAAGAATGCCGCCATCTCCGCTTTGAGGTTGACCTCACCGCTGCGCACGCGCTGCATGGACGTCCCCACGCCGACGTTGACGTGCCCTTCGGTCATTGGAAAAATCCACAGATAGCCGGACAGCATCGTGTCGAGGAAGTGCACGTCCACGCGACCAGTCGGCCCAGCATCGCCTGCGAGATACTGGCGCACCGCCACGAACTTCGGTTGCCCTCCCAGCAACCCCAGACGGCGGGTGACGGGCGCGTGACTCCCGTCGGCCAGGATGACGAGCTCGGCGGTGACCTTCATGCCGTCAGCAATCACGATAGCGGGCGCTCCCTCCCGACGCTCCACGTCGCGCACGCGCACGCCTTCCAAGAACTGCGCGCCGGCCTCGACCGTCGCAGCGACCAGCTTGGCGTCCAACACCTTTCGGGGGATGGTCCGCCCGTAGCAGAAAGCGTCGTCGGGCGGGGGGCTGGCCTCCACCACCTGCCCATCGGGCGCGACCAGGCGCAGTGTCTCCGGCGCCTGAAACTGCGCGCTCCACGCAGCAAGCCCTGTACGTTCGAGTGCGCGCAAGCCGGGCACCGAGACGCCGTCACCACAGACCTTGTCGCGGGGAAAGGTGGCCTGATCCAGCAGCGCCACACTGACGCCCGCGCTCGCTAATCGATGCGCGGCAGTTGCGCCGGCGGGCCCAGCACCGATGACGGCAATGTCAACTTTACGCATGCAAGAAACTCATGTACAGCAGGAGTCGTCTTCACGAGAAGTTCGGGCCGGTGTCCCCACCGCGCCCAGGCCTCTTCACGAGAAACTCGGGCCGGCGTCCCCACCGCGTCCAGGCCTCTTCACGAGAAGTTCAGGCCGGCGTCCTCACCGCGCCCGCGGTCTTCACGAGAAGTTCGGGCCGGTGTCCTCACCGCGCCCACGGTCTTCACGAGAAGTTCAGGCCGGTGTCCCCACCGCGCCCAGGCCTCTTCACGAGAAACTCGAGCCGGCGTCCCCACCGCGTCCAGGCCTCTTCACGAGAAGTTCGGGCCGGCGTCCTCACCGCGTCCAGGCCTCTTCACGAGAAGTTCGGGCCGGTGTCCTCACCGCGTCCAGGCCTCTTCACGAGAAGTTCGGGCCGGTGTCCCCACCGCGCCCGTCCCCGGTCACGTTGCTATCGATCCCAATCCGCGAAGGCATCCACCACCAGCTCGATCTCGTCCATCAGCGGGTAGAGAATCGGACACGTCACGCCCGCGTCAATGTACTCACCGACCTTGGCCCGGCACTCGTCGCTGGTCCCCACGGCCATGATGTTGCGCACAATCTCGTCGGGAATGACCTCGCTGGCGCGGGCGTAGTCCTCCTCCGTCGCGGGCCAGCTCATCACAGCCTGGACGCGCTCCAGCAGATCCTCGCTGGCGCCGCTGGCTTTCATGATGTGCGGCTCCGTGGCGAAGTAGTAGGCAGCCAGCTTCTTGGCCTCGGCCATGGCGGCATCGGGGTTTTTATCGGAGAGCGAGCAGACGATGAGCTCGGGGCGGTCCACGTCGTCCAGCGTCTTGCCCGCTTTCTTGGCGCCCTTCTCCACCAACTCGACGGCGTTGCGGATATAATCGACGGAGACGACGTAGTTGAGCACCACGCCGTCGCAGATCTCCCCGGCCAGCTGGAGCATCTTGGGGCCGGTGGCGCCGATGTAGATGGGAATGTCGCGCGCCGAGGTGTCGCCAAAGGCCACGTCCAGTTTCACGCGATCCAGCTGGACAAAGTCGCCCTCGTAGGTGACCTCCTCCATAGTGAAGAGCTGGCGAGTCGCCTCGACGTACTCGCGCATGGCGGTAAGCGAACGGTGGCGGTTCACGCCCACGCGGCTGGCGATGGGCTCCCACCACGCGCCGAGGCCCAGCATGACACGCCCACGACCGTCGACTTTACCGCCAAGCTCCCACATCGTGCTCCACGACGCGGCGATGACGGCGGCGTTGCGCGTCCAGATGGGCAGCACGCCCGACCCGATGCGCAGCCGCTCCGTCGCCGTCAGGAAGGCGCTCATCATCACGATGCAGTCACGGGCCAGGCGCGTGTCGGCCTGCCAGATCTCGCTGAAGCCGCGCTCCTCAGCGTACCGCGCCATCTCCAGTTCGTACTGCATGTTGTGCTTGTCCTGCATATACAATGCCATTCGTTG
>DAOTUH010000422.1:0-6830 GCA_034437255.1 Anaerolineae bacterium | reverse complement strand
CAAGATGAAAGAAACTCGCCTATCCTTGTACCGCTCGCAAGACCGCTACCGCTTCTTCGTCATCCCGAGCGAGCGCAGCGAGTCGAGGGATCTCCCCCTCTCGAGACCAATAACACAGACGCTCAATCAAACTGATGAGGAAGTTTCATAGTGGCAGAGTGACGGTTTTTAGCACGAAAGCCTGCTCAGAGCATGGCCGAAGGGTCGAGGTTCTGGCTCACAAGAATCTCTCTCCTGCGACCTGGAATTGCTATCGAACGGGGGAGATTCCTCGATTCGCTCCCGGCAAACGACGCCGCTCGCTCACTCGGAATGACGCGACTACTGTGGTTTGGTTTTGCGCCCAATTCTCATGAAAGTGATAGGGAGTTAGTCCAAGCATAGGCCGCCAGGGTTTTCTTGAAGCCGATGGCCTCGTAGAAGCGCTGTCCTGATCCGACCCAGACCTGGGTGGCGCCCAGCACAGCGACCCGCCGAATGGCTTCCAACACCACCTCGCGGCCCAATCCACGCCGCCGGTAGTCGGGATGGGTGCCCACGGGCTCCAGGATGCCGATCCGGTTGCGATCATCGTACCAGATGACGCAAAAGGAGACGTAATTGCCCTCCGGTCCGACGATGTAGAGATCCTGCTCCAGGCGATAGTCTGGTGCCTTCTGCAACTCTCGATAGGAGAAGGCGCTGGGCCATTCGACGGGATCCTCGTGGTTGAAGCCGCGCCCGAAGGCCTCGCGGCGCCTCTCAATGTCATTCTCGTCGGCCATGGACTGCAATGTGATTCCCTCCGGTAGGTTAAGGTCGGGCAACTCTCTGATCTCGAAGACCGAGTCGTAGCCGGGGTGCTCCGCCTGCTTCTCGTAGCCGCGTGCTGCCAGCAGCGCTTCCAGCGGCGCATCGTGGTCGTAGGCGAAGACGGTGATCTCCCGTTTCTCCGGGTGCACGCGCGCCGCCTCTGCATAATCCAGCATCTCGTCGAGTAAGCCGTCGTAACCGGGGCGACGCATGATGAAGACATCACCCAGCCAGGGATACTCGCCGGTTACCAGACCGGCGATGCGCTCGTCCTCATCCTCCCAGATACGGGTGTGTGCTGCCCAGAATCGAATGGCGTCCTGCGGACTCTTCACGCTGGGATCAGCCTCTTTCCGGTCGGCGAGCATCGGCACGGCGAAGTAACGGGCGTAGTTCCACCGCTCGATGCGCCAGTTGAGCGGCTTCTCGGTCGCCCGGAACGTCTCCGAAAGAAAGTTCCGTACGCGCATGAAATCGTGGTCTGCTTCGTAAGGTCGCATGGTTGTCGTCATAGATGTCTCCTTAAAATCAACGGATGAAGCAAATTCTTTAGCTGGGGCCGGTGTCCCCACCGCGCCACCACGAGCCGCATGCATATCATGCCAAGCGGGGGGATTCCTCGATTCGCTCCCGGCAAACTACGCCTCCCGCTCACTCGGAATGACGTGACTAAGGGGTTGAGTTAGTTTCATCAACCGTCCTCTGCGTTCCGTGCCTGACTACGAACCAGTGTACCTGAACTTGATGCTCAAAAACGATCGTCGGATTAAAAATCTGGTGACGGGTTAGTTTTGTCAGCCATCAGATGTAAAGCCGTCAAAACCGACCCATTCTCTTGATGGAATGAACGGATGAAATAGATCCAAAAGATCCGTTTACATCCGTTCAATCCGTTGATGATCAGGCCGGCGCTACCGCCGGCTGCTGCCCGTAGGCGTCGTATTCCGTCTCCAGCACCTGCCGGAACTGGCGCGTGTAGAGATCAAAGTACTGACCGCCAGCCTGGATCAACTCGCGGTGGCTGCCCATCTCCACGATAGCGCCGTTCTCGATGACCAGAATGCGGTCGGCGCTCTTGATAGTGGAGAGTCGGTGGGCGATGACGACGCTGGTGCGGCCCTGCATCACGGCTTCCATGCCCTGCTGGATCAGCGCCTCGGTCAGCGTGTCCACGGAACTGGTCGCCTCGTCCATGATCAGGATGTCGGGATCGGCCAGCACAGCTCGCGCCAGGCTGATCAGTTGCTTCTGTCCGACGGAAAGCAGACCGCCGCCCTCACCGACCTCTTCGTCGTACCCGTGTTCCAGCTCGACGATGAACTCGTCGGCCTTGGCGATCTTCGCCGCCTCAACCACTTCCTCGTCCGTGGCGTCCAGGCGACCGTAGCGGATGTTGTCGCGGATGGTGCCGGAGAAGAGGTGCGGCGTCTGCAGCACCATGCCGATGCGCGACTGGATGCCGCGCTGCGTCAGCTCGGTGTAGTCCCGTCCGCCGATGCGGATCTCACCGCTGGTCGGCTCGTAGAAGCGCGCCAGCAAGTTGACGATGGTCGATTTTCCGCCGCCGGTCGGCCCGACTAAGGCGATCCGCTCGCCTTCTCGCACGCGCAGGCTGAAGTGCTCCAGCACCGGCTCATCGGGCTCGTAGTAGAAGCCGACGTCGTCGTAGACAACTTCACCGCGCAGCGTCTCCGGCTCAAGGGCATCCTCGCGGTCCACCACGTCAGGTTCGGCGTCGATGAGCGAGAAGACGCGCTCGGCCGAGGCGACCGACTGCTGCATCTCCGCGTAGACGCGGGCCATGTCCTGGATGGGCCAGAGCATGAAGGTGATGTAGGAGAGGAAGGCCTGGATCCCACCGATGGTGATGGCGCCCTCGATCTGCGCCTGCAGCCCCCCGTACCAGACCACGGCGGCGACGCCCATCGAACCCACCAGCTGCACCATCGGCAGGAAGAGCGCGGAGAGCCAGGCAGCGCGGTAGGCGGCCCGGTAGAGGTTCGACGATTTCTCGCTGAACTCGTCCAGGTTGCGCTTCTCCCGCACCAGCGCCTTGACGACGCGCACGCCGGAGATGTTCTCGCTGTACGCCCCGGTCAGCTCCGAGTTGAGCTTTCGCACCTGCCGGTACTCAGAAAGGATGCGCGTCTTGAAGTAGACGGCGATGGCGACCATGACGGGCACGATGACCAGCACGATCAGCGCCAGCCGCAGGTTGATGGTCGCCATGAAGATGAGCGACGTGACGATGTTGAGGATGGACCAGGTGATGTCCACCAGGCCCCAGGTGACCAGCTCGGCGATGCGGCGCGAGTCCGACGTGACGCGGGACATGATCCAGCCCAGCGGCGTCTTGTCGAAATAGGAGAACGAGAGTTCCTGCAGATGATTGAAGAGCTTGCGCCGCAGATCGTACTGCACCCGTTCGCCCAACACGCCAGCCAGATAGATGAAGCCGAAGACCGTGATGGCCTGCACGACGGCCAAGCCGCCGTAGAGCGTCAGAATCTCCCGTAGCCGCGCCGGATCGTTGGCCAGGATCCCCTGATCGACGATCTGCTTGCCCAGGAACGTGAAAAATGCGTCCAGCACCGACGTGCCGGCGATCATCAGGACGAAGCCCAGCACCCAATGCCAGTACGGCTTGACCTGCTTCAGAATGCGAGCGACGACCTCACCGTTGAACTGCGTTGTGAATTCTTCTTCTTGGAACGTCTTGTAATCAGACATGTGTGACTCCGATGGTTCTTTTGAAACCGTGATACGTGATGCGTGTTGCGTGTTGCGTGTTGCGTGATGCTCTCTAGTTCGGGCCGGTGTCCCCACCGTGCCCTCTAGTTCGGGCCGGTGTCCTCACCGTGCCCGCCTACACAATCGCGAGTGAGACCTCGCGCTCCACCTCTTCCTCAATCTGCGCCTGGATATCGTAGATCTGGCGGTAGAGTCCATCCTGCTCAATCAGATCTTCGTGGACGCCCTGTTGCACAATGCGTCCCTTGTCCAGCACCAGGATCCAATCGGCGCGCATGACGGTCTGGATGCGGTGCGCGATGACCAGGCTGGTGCGATCTTCCATCATCTCATCCAGCGCCGCCTCGATTTCCATCTCCGTCTCGGTGTCCACCGAGGACGTGGCGGCGTCCAGGATCAGGATGCGCGGGTTCTTGAGCAACGTCCGCGCCAGGGCGACGCGCTGTCGTTGCCCGCCGGAGAGCGTCACGCCCTTCTCGCCGACCAGGGTGTCGTAGCCTTCCGGGAAGGTCAGGATGACGTCGTGGATGGCAGCGGCCTTGGCCGCGCGCTCGATCTCCTCGTCACTGACCTGCCGCCCGATACCGTAGGCGATGTTGTCGCGAATCGACCGGGAGAAGAGGAACGGCTCCTGCTCCACAATGCCGATCTGGCGTCGCAGCGCCCGCTTGGGATAATCCCTCAGCTCGTGTCCATCCAGCGTGATCCGCCCGTCTTGATGATCATAGAAGCGCAGCAGCAGATTGACGATGCTGGTCTTGCCCGAGCCGGTTGAGCCTAACAGCGCGACCGTCTCGCCGGGCTTGACCCGGAAGGAGATGTTGTGCAGAACCTCGATGGGTTCTGTGTCACCATCCTCTGTGTCATCCTCGTCCTCTTCGTCGGCCGGTGAGAGTTCGTAGGCAAAATTCACGTTCTGGAAGACGATGTCACCCCGCAAATCGTGCTCCGCCAGCTCGCTGTGGCCCGAATCCACGTCCTCGCGCTCTTCCTCGATGATGTCGGCCACGCGCTGGTACGAAACCAGGCCCGTGGAGACCTGCACGATGAGGCGGCCCAGGTTGCGCAGCGGCCAGACGATCCAGACGACCATACCGATGATAGCCAGGTAAGTGCCCAGCGTGATCTCGCCGCGCATGGCCATAAACGCGCCCATCGCCATGACCAGCAGCGTCTGCCCGGAGCAGAGGATGTCGGAGAAGGGCCAGTAGAGCGAGTGCATGATAAGCAGTCGTCTGCCCAGCCGGTACTTCTCCGCGTTCTCCTGCTCAAACTTGTCGATCTCATGATCCTGCCGGGCGAAGGCCTTGACGACGCGGACGCCGCTCAGGTTCTCCTGCAGCGTGTTCGAAAGCGTCGCCTCTTGCTCCTGATACTTCTCGTAGGCCTTGGTCACCTTGCCGAAGAAGAAGTAGGAGAGCGCGACGACGAAGGGCATGATGATGATGGCCGTCAGGCCCAGCCGGGCGTTCAGCCGCAGCACCATGACGAAATTGATGATGAAGAGAGCCAGGATGCGCCCGATGCCGATGGCCTGATCGGCGTAGAAGCGCCGCAGCGTGTCCACGTCCGACGTCGCGCGCTGGATCAGCTCGCCGGTCTTGGTGTGATCGTGGTAGGTGAAGGAGAGGCGCTGGATGTGGTCGAAGAGGTAGTTGCGCAGGCGCAGCGTCACGCCCTCGGCCGTGCGGGCCGACCAGATGCCGCGCAGGTAGGCGAAGAGCCCTTCGAAGGCCGCCAGGCCGACGAAACTCAGCGCGTAGACGGGCAACCGGGAGAGATCCCCTTCTGCCGTCAGCACGTTGTCCACGACGTTTTGCAGCAACAGATAGGTGACGGTCCGCGCGACGGCGCCCAGCGCGATGCTGACCAGGGCACCCAGGTAGACCCAGTGGAAGCCTGTCATCAGCCGCCAGAGGCCGACCAGGCGGTTCTTGGCGACCACTTGCTTCAGGTCAAATCCTAACTGCTTCGAATAGTGATGCTCTACGTTCTTATTCATGGCTTGTTTGCCTATGCTTGCGATATGCTGTGCCATTGTCTCTCTCTTTGTGGTAGATGACCGTAGGCGTGCAGACGGCGGCCTCGTCCAGGTGGTATGCTATCTGCGATTATGCATCTACAGTCTGTGTGCTCAAATCCTTTCCGTCTCGTAATACCTTCTCGTAACTGACCGATTGCCGGTGAACGTGCATGCCGGCTTTCTCGTAGAGCCGGGTGGCGCCGGTCAAACTGGATGCGTCGACGTCGAGGCTGGCTTTGTGCGTGCTCCGGCGGTAGAATTTGCCGAAGGTGTGATGGAGCAGGCCCAGAGCGATGCCCTGTCGCCGCCACGGACGACGGACGCCCAGTGAGAAGACGTAGCCCATCTCTGGATCTTCGGCCATCTTGGGACCGCACAGGGAAATGCCGGCAATCTCGTCGCCGTCCATAGCCAGAAACCAGAGCGTGGGGTCGTGGTCGGGATCGTTGGCGATCCAGTGTCCCCAATCCTTGAGCTGTTCCTCCAGTGGATGCTCGACGTAGCCCCAATGATCTTGGAACATCTCTCGATCCGCCAAAACCACCTTACGCAGATCCGCCCCCTGCTCAAACGTCCGCACGCAGATGTCCTCCGGGAACGCGGGTTCAGGTGGCGGGGCGTCCATCTCGATGAGCATGCGAAACCAGTGGCGGACCAGCGTGTAGCCACGCTGCTCCAGCAAGGCCTGTTTGTCCCTATCGACACTCTTGGCCCCCTGCAGCAGCGAGATGCGGGTGCCTTCCGGCGCCTTGCTCAGCGCCTGCTCGGCGCGGGCTTCCAGCCAAGCATCCAGCGCAGTCTCCAGGCCGTATGCTTTGTACGCCGGATGGGCGTGTGCTCGTCCGAAGATACGCACGTGCGGTTCGACGTCCCAGACGCTGGCGTAGCCCACAATCTCACCGCTCGGCGCCTCGATGACCCGGAGATCGTTTTCCATGGAGATCGTCGGTGACTGCCAATCGTTACGGTATTCGTGCTCTTCCGTCTCCGGCTTACCAATCAGATCGATAGAGCAGGCGTTGGCGACAGCAACGGCTCCCGCCACGTCATCCATGGTGGGTGGGCGCAGGGTGAAGCCATCGACCAGGCTTTTCACAGCGGCGCGTGCTTTTGTTTTCATTTTAGGCTCCTCTTTTTAGTTCGACAATGTTAACTTCCGCTGCACGGCGGTTACCATGGTCAGTAGACCATAGGTCTACGAAAACCACGTGCTACGGCTGCAAAGTCGCTCCGGACGGATGCGTCCTGGATCTACGACCTTCGG
>DAOTUH010000421.1:0-24683 GCA_034437255.1 Anaerolineae bacterium | reverse complement strand
GACCAGTTTGTTCGGCCAGAGTGTCTTGTACTTCCCCGTGATGACGCCGGCCTCGAAGAGATCGACCATGCCGTCGGTGAACATCTCGGTATGCACGCCCAGATCTTTCTTGTCGAAGAGACTCATGGCGATGGCGTTAGGGATGCCGCCGATGCCCAACTGGATGGTCGAGCCGTCCTCGATGAGATCGGCGATGTAGTGCCCAATAGCGTCCTCTACCTCGGTCGGCTCGATGGCAGGCAGCTCCACCAGCGGCTCGTGGTTTTCCACCAGATAATCGACCTCCGAGATATGAATCTGTGTATCACCCAGCGTCCAGGGCAAATTCTCGTTGATCTCCAGTATCACCAGGTCGGCGTCGTCGATGAGTTGGCGCTCGAAGACCAGCGAGGTCGAAAGCGACATGATGCCGTGGTTGTTGGGCGGCGTCGCCGTGCCCCAGAAAACGTCAATGCCGCCGGCGTGGATGCGGTCGGTGGCGGCGCGGTGCAGGTTATTGGGCACGTAGGAAACCATGCCGAGCTTGTGCGCCCGGCGGTCGGGCACACCGTAGAACCAGTTCTCCAGGAAGAAGTGCCCGGCCATCGCCGGTTCGGTATAGAAGCTGTACTCCCGCATAGGCAGACACATAAAGACGTGCACGTCCTCCAGATGGTCGGCGTGATCTTCCAGCTCGGTAAGCAAGCCGACCGGCTCGGAGGCACACATCGCCGTGCAGAGACGTTGCCGGGACTGCAGCCTCTCCACGGCCTCAGGGATGGTGATGAGCTTGTCCTGATACTGCGATTTGAAATCCATACACACTCCTTCTGACTACATGATGAATGCCGCGCCGGCCTGGTTGTAGCCCACGCCGGAACCGACGAAGGTGACCAGGTCGCCCGGATTGACCTTGCCCTGCTTCCGCGCGTCGTCGAAGGCCAGCGGCAGGCAGGCAGAGCCGGTGTAGCCCCACTTATCCATGATCCAATGCGCCTTCTCCAGCGGCAGGCCCAGCTCCTCCATGACGATCTTGATGCTGTTCAAGCGCACCTGAGTGAAGATCGCCAGATCGACGTCGTCGAGATCGAAGTTGCCGTTCTCTGCCAGCTCCCGCATGCGCCGGGGCCAGCCCTCGTTGTTGACCGTCGGGGGGAACGGTTCGATAAGGTGCACGTCCGTTCGCCCCTCTTCCACCGCCTCGACCGTCGCGGGTTCGTAGGTGCCGCCGGCGTAGATGCCCCAGTTCTTGTGATAGGAGCCGTCGGCGAAAAAGGTGGAGCTAACGAAGCCAGGCTCGTCGCTGACGCCCAGCACCGCCGCGCCCGCGCCGTCGCCGTAGAAGAAGGAGAGCACGTCGTGCTCCCAGTCCGCCAACTTGTGCATCATGTACGCGCCGATGACTAAGATATACTTCATCTGCGGATTGGTGGCGATCATGCCCGCGCCCTGCACCAGGCCGGTGGGGAACGAGGCGCAGGCACAGCCGATGTCGAAGGTGCCCGCGTTGACGGCGCCCAACTTGTGCTGCACTACCACCGACGTCGCGGGGGTGATATAGTCGGGCGTGTCGGTGCCCAGCAGGATCATGTCCAACTCCTCCGGCTCGACGCCCGCGTCGTCCAACGCCGCTTCGGCCGCGCGCACGGCCAGATCCGACGTCACCCAGTCGTCGGGGGCGTACCAGCGCGTCTTGATGTTGCTGCGCGCCTCGAACTTATCCACGACCTCGGGCAGTTTGGGGCTGACCTTGGCCATGTACTCCTTAAACTTCTCGTTGGTCATCTCGAAATGATCAGGGACGTAGCCGCCGGTCCCGATGATGGTTGCGTAGCGATTCATAGATTCTCTCCTCGCGGTGTGGGTGTTCCTTCCGTATTGCGTATTGCGTATTGCGTGAGGATCTCAGCAGCAACACTTCACGTTTCACGCATCACGCATCACGTTTCACGCATCACGTTTCACGCATCACGTTTCACACATCACGTTTCACGTGCCGATGACAATGCCGCCATCGATACTAAGGGTCGCGCCGTGGACGAAGCTGGCCTCGTCGCTGGCGAGCCAGAGATAGGCGTTGGCGACATCCTCGGGTTGGCCCAGCCGGCCCAGGGGCGTGTGGCTGCGCATGGAGTCCAGCACCTTATCGGGCATCTTCTTGACCATCTCGGTGGCGATGAACCCGGGCGCGACGGCGTTGACGCGGATCTGGTAGCGACCAAACTCGCGGGCCCAGACCTTGGTCATGCCGATGACGCCCGCTTTGGTCGCCACGTAGTTGGTCTGCCCGAAGTTGCCGTACAGTCCCACCACCGAGGACGCGTTGAGGATCACGCCACCCTCGCCCTGCTTGATCATGTAGGGCGCCACGGCCTGGGTGCAGTTGAAGACGCCTTTCAGATTGACGTCAACGACGATGTCGAAGGCTTCCTCGCCCATCTGCTTGACCAGCTCACCGTTCTTCACCTTCACAAAGAGCGCGTCGTTCGTAATGCCCGCATTGTTGATCAGTACGTCGATCCGACCATGCGTCTCCACCACGTCATCGATCCAGGCCTGGACAGCCTCACGGTCCGTCACATCGACCATGTAGAAATCGCCGTCAATCTCGTCGGCCACCTGCTGGCCCGCCGCCTCGCTGACGTCGCAGATAACGACCGTGGCCCCTTCCTCCGCGAACCGCAACGCCGTAGCCTTGCCGATCCCGGCAGCGCCGCCGGTGATGAGTACAACTCTGTCCTTCAAACGCATCGTGTAACCTCCTGGGTACTATCGACCTTTCATTAAAAGAGTGTATGGTGATTACTCGTCCTCGACCTGGGGAATCCTCAAATCGACGTAGTTCGTGATAAACGCCAACGCCTCCTCCAGTTCCGTGAAATGGATCTGCTCGTTGGTCTGCACGTGACGGAGCATGCCACGCCAGACAGGGGACGTCGTTTTATCAGGTTGGGGTTCTTGTGTAAACCGCAGTACAAAAGAGACCATCTTGGTGTCAGCCATGAACGCTATCCTATCGTTGTGGTGTGATCGGGACACGCTCACCGATTACCCAGGCGACGTGTTCAATCTTCAGTCTAAGGATAGCAGATGTGAGTTACAGAGGAGTTACAACGGAGTCTCCGTGTGCAGGTGGCAAGTGGCAAGTGGCAAACACACCACTCGACGACTTCCCAACAGGATCACCGAGATGAGTCGCGTACTACAGGCCTGACCTTGTTTTCATTCAGTGGCCCCGAAGAGCTCATCGTAAAGCTGTTCGGTGGCAGGCGACGGGGCGAGGTCGAGCTCGTCGCGCAGCGTCGCCTTGCAACGTCGATAGACACGGAGCGCCTGCGCCCGGTTACCCAGCCGGACGTAGCCCCGCATCATCGTGCGATAGGCTTGCTCCCAGCACTTGTCGCGCGCCAGGATGCCTTGGGAGACCTCAATCGCGTCCTCCCACGCGCCTTGAGACGCCAGAATGCCAGCCAGACGCTCAGCGGTGTGAAGATAGAGCGTGAGCAGGCATTCGCGTTCCTCGCTGCACCAATCTTCGTAGAGATAGGCCTGCAGGTAATCGCCTTGATAGAACGTCAAGGCCGCGCGGTACGCTTCCGTCGCCATCTTCGGCGACTGCTCGTAGTGCCGGTCCCCGACGGTCACCTGGCGCTCGAAACGCTCGGCGTCCAGGCGGATATCGGCCTCGGGCCGGAGGCCGTAGCGCGTACCGTCGCGGGCTACGTACGCCGACGGCGCGCCGCGTTTGCGATCCGGTTCGAGGACTTTGTAAAGACGACTGAGCGCCACTTTGAAATCCCGCAAGGCCGTCTCAGGATCGAGATCAGGCCAGAGCAAGGTGATGATACGATCCCGCTCCAGCATCTGGCCCCGGAAGGTCACAAACAGCAGGAACAGATGCCGGGCCTTCTCTCGCCGCCAGTCCTGCGGATCGACCTCGTCGTCGCCACGCCAGAGGCGGAACGTGCCTAACGTCTGCACGCACAACCGATAGCCGGGATGCAGCGTGATATCGACCAGGCCCAAGCGGCGCAACAGGCTCTCCGCGTGGGGACGTTGATCCGTATTCCGGGCAAAAATTAGCAGCGGAACCAGGCTGCGTGGATCGGGTGGACCCAACAGCGTGCGGCGCGTGAAGAGATATCCGTAGCCGTAGCGTCGCGCGGGACGCAGGAGCGAAGCCACCCCCTGCTCCAGGCGCGCGGTATCGTCTGTCCGCCACCAGCTCCAACACTGCCAGAGCCGCGTCACCACCGGCCCAAACTCGTCGCCAGACTCTCGGAACGCCGTCCAGGCACGTGCCAGCCACGTGTGCGCATCCTCATGGCGTCCCGCGAGAGCGTAGCTAGCGCCCAGCGAGACCTGGATCAGCGCCTCGATCCAGTGATCGCCGGCTTCCTCGGCGATGACCAGGCCCTGCTGCGCGGCCTCTCCGGCGGCCTCCAGCGCGCCACAGAAACCGTGGGCGCGACAGAGACCCCAGTAGGCTTCGACCCGCAGGCGCGGCACCGCCAGCGTCTCGCTGCTCCGGATCGCCTCGCGGTAGCAGTGGCAGGCAGCCTCGTAGCGACTAGGTTCCTCCCGTAGCAACCACGCGTGTCCCTGGCGCATGTGGCCCACGGCCGTGACAAAGGGCGAGTGCAGCTCCTTGCCGCGCTCGATGCCGGCGACGGCATAGCGGTATGCCGCCTCCCCCTCCCCTTGGAACGCCAGGATCAGCGAGAGCAGCAGCAGCGTCTCGCGGTGGGCGCGGGGCCGCTGGACCGGCTCCTCGGCCTCGATCCTGGCGCGCTCCTCAAGCAGCCGCCGGGCCTGATCGAACTGCCCGGTGCGCAGAAGCACGCGCACGGCCAACTCCGCTTCGCCGGGGCCTTCTTTGCGCAGGGATTGCGCTTGCCTGCGGAGCTCCTCCGCCTCCTGCGGGTGCCCGGAGTTCAAGCGGTTTTCGGCCATCAACTCCAAAAGGCGCGCCCGCGCCTGGCGATCCTGCTGGCCATCGGAGAGCCGGAGCGCCTCTTGCAGCAGTGTCTCAGCCTCGCTGGGGTTGACGGTATCTAAGTAGACGCGCGCCTGTCCCCGCAGCGCCTTGCCGAGACCTATGAGATCGTCATGTGCGCGGCAGCGCGCCTCCGCCTGCTGATACCAGCCCAGCGCCTCGTCGAAGCGGCTCTGTAGGCGGGCCACATCCCCGAGATAGACCAACAGGGACGGATGACGTTCCAACACCTCCGCCGGCAGCGCGCTGAGCCATCCTGCCAACGTATCCAGGCGTCCGGCCCGCACCAGCGAACGTCCCAGCGTCTTGAGCACGTCGGCAGCCTCGTCAAAGGCGTCGGCAGCCAGGTAATGATAGACTGCCTCGTCATGACGCTCGCGTTCCAGGTAACAGCGACCGGCCCGTTCATGCTGCAGGCGGCTCGTCTCCGGCGGAAGCCGGTGGAGCAGAAACTCGCGGAAGAGATTGTGATAGCGGAAGTGCTCGTTCCCCTTGTCCACCAGGAAGAGACCGGTATCCAAAAGATAGCGCAGCATGGGCGCGCTCTTCTTGGGTTCCCAGACGCAGTTGCAGATATCTGGCGTCATTTCCCGCAGCACCGAGGTTTTCAGCAGGAAATCACGGATATCCGGCGATTGCTGCTCAAGGATCTCCTGAGCTAAGTAGGCGAACAGCCCCTCTGCCGTCGCCGAGGACCAGCGGGGCAGCGGGTGCTCCGGCGCCTGGGCCCCCGCGCCACTCCGCAGACGCTGCCACATCAGCTGGAGCGCGATGGCCCACCCCTCGGTCCTGTCGGCCAACCAGTCAATCTGCGCCTCGTCCAGCGCCAGACCGTAATGCTTGTGGAAGAGCGCGGCGATCTCCCGGGGCCGGAACGCCAGCTCGTGCTGATTGATCTCCAGCACCTGGCCTCGGGCGCGCCACGTGACGAGGGAGGGCAACTTCACCGGCTGCCGGCTCGAAAGGAGGATGTGCAGATTCGGCGGCGCCCGGCCGATCAGCCGGTCCAGCACGCGCAACGTCTCGTCGGCGTCACGGAGCCAGTGCACGTCGTCGAGGATGACGAGGAGCGACGCCTGGCTGGTCTTCACCACGTCATTCAACAGCGCATCGACGATCCAGGCCCAGCCTGCCAGCGAGTCGGCGGGATCCCAGCTCTCTAATTGCGACAACGCGCCCTCGGGCAAATCAGGCAGCTGCATGCGGAGGCTGTGGACCAGGTGCAGCAGGAACGTCAGCGGATCGGCGTCTCCTTCCTCAAGGTGGTACCACGCCGTGGGTGTCTCCTCGGCCAACATCGCTAGTGCAGTGCTCTTTCCGTATCCTGCACCGGCCTGCACGAGGGTCAGCCGATAGTCGAGCGCCTCTCGCAACCGAGCGGTCACGCGAGGCCGCGGCAGCACGCGTCGATTTAGCCGTTGAGGGATCAGTTTGGTACGGACAAAATGTCCTTTGGGATGCACGTTCTCTTCGTTCCTTTCTACTCACGCACGTTGGTCCAAGCGGTCATCCTTGGGGTAAGCACTGATATTATACCTTCGTCGTATATTCACTACAAACTTCCGTCGTAACTACTCAAGATCTAGCCAGATCTGGCGATCCGGCGATCCGGCGGATCAAGCCAACCCAACGTAGGGGATTATCGCCTTGAAGATTTTAGTTTTAGTCACCCCGACGGGGATTTAGCGATCCCCGTCAAGCCGGCTGAGTAGTAAATTTCCGCCGTTGGCTTCTGACCGGGGACTGGTGACGGGCTAAGCGTGATTGATCGCTGGTCAAATGATCGATCTCAGTAAGCGCTTTGCGACGATGTCGGCTAATTCAGGGCACCAAGATGCGCGGATAGAACTATTGAGTATAATGAAAGGGAAGCACAACGGTTCCACAGGTATCCGGTGTTTGGACCTCAAGCGAAAGGTAACCAAAGACGACATGTTGTTTCCACGGAGTCAACGAAGTCATAGACAGCGACACGTACCACAGGAGGAATTACCATGGTTATGATGCAAGACGTTTTGGGCCTGATTCTGGGCGGTGGACGCGGCACTCGCCTCTATCCGCTGACCAAGAAGCGCGCCAAGCCGGCGGTACCCTTGGCGGGCAAGTATCGTCTCATCGACATCCCGATGAGCAACTGCCTGCATTCCGGCATCAACAAGATCGACATCCTGACGCAGTTCAAGTCCGCCTCCCTGCACCGCCACATTTTCCGCACCTACCACCGCGACAAATTTACCGAGGGTTGGGTGGAGATCCTGGCCGCCGAGCAGACGCTGGAGAACAAGGAATGGTATCAGGGGACGGCGGACGCGGTCCGGCAGCAGCTGGTAGAGATCAGAGCGGCCGGAACGGAGCACGTCATTATTCTGGCGGGCGATCATCTCTATCGCATGGATTACAGCAAGTTCCTGCAATTCCACGGCGAGACCAACGCGGATATCTCCATCGCGGTGCAGCCGGTAAGCGCCGAGGAGGCACCGGCCCTGGGCATCCTGAAGCTCAGTCCCGAGAAGGAGATCATCAGCTTCACGGAAAAGCCCCAGCCGGACGAGCTGGATGGTCTGGAGAGCTTGCCCGGTTCGGACAAGCCCTACATGGCCTCCATGGGCATTTATGTCTTTTCGACTCAACTGCTCTTTGAATTGCTAGAGGCTCCCGGTGATGACTTCGGCAAGGAGATCATTCCGGCCGCCCTGCCCGATCTGCACGTGATGGGCTACATCTTCGATGGCTTCTGGGCCGACATTGGGACTATTCGCCGCTTCTACGAGGTAAATCTGGCCCTGGCCTCCCCGGATCGCCCCTTCGACATGAACGCGCCGCACCGCCCGGTTTACACCCACGCCCGCTTCCTACCCCCCTGTGAGTCCCACGGATCGCAGCTGGATCAGGTCCTGCTGGGCGATGGCTGCCAGATTTACAATTCAAAGGTTACCAACTCGGTGATCGGTCTGCGTTCCATTGTTGGTCCCAACGTCACCATCGAATCCTCGGTGCTGATGGGCGCCGACTATTTCGAGACGGACGAGGATAAGGAAGAGAACCGGCGCCTGGGCCGCCCCGATGTGGGGATTGGGGATGGCTCGGTGATCGAGTCCGCCATCATCGATAAGAACGCCCGCATCGGTCGCAACGTGCACATCCGTCATATCCCTGATCGCCCGGAGAAAGAAACCGAGCACTGGGTATTCCGTGATGGACTGGTTATCGTTCCCAAGAGTGCCGTCATTCCTGACGGTACAGTGATTTGATGCCGCAGCAACCCCAATCGAAGTGGAGGTAAAAGATGACGTTCCCGAAACCGTTCTACCGCTGGCGTCCTCATCCCTGGCACGGGCTGGAAGTGGGACCAGATCCACCGCGCGTGGTGCACGCCTACATTGAGATCACGCCCTTCGACCTGATCAAGTATGAGATTGACAAGCGGACAGGATACATGCTCGTCGACCGGCCGCAGCGCACCTCATCCCAGCCCCCCACCCTCTACGGCTTCATCCCCCGCACCTATTGTGGCAAACGGGTCCAGACGCTCTCCCCGAAATCCACCGGTGGCGACGGCGATCCGCTCGACATCTGTGTCATCAGCGAGCGCCCGCTCAATCGCGCCGAGGTGATCCTCAACGCCCGCGTTATCGGTGGGATCCAGGCCATCGACGGCGGAGAGGCCGACGACAAAATCATCGCTATTTTGGAGAACGACAAGTTCTGGGCGGAGACAGAAGACATCTCGCAGGTACCCGACGTACTGGTCAACCGGCTACAGCATTACTTCAGCACCTACAAGATGGTGCCGGGTGGCGAGAAACAAATGGTCATCGAGAAAATCTTTGACCGGGATTATGCGATAGACGTGATCTCGGCATCCATAGAGGATTACGAGGAGACGTTTGGCAGCTAAGCCACCCGACCCGTGACCGACCTAAAACATCGCCCTATCGAGATGATCGATAGGGCGATTCGGCTAGCTGGGGCGGTAGGATTCAAGCCTCCGCCTCCGGTGCCCGGATTCACAGTCGTCTTCCCTTTGTATCACAGATTCGTATCCGGCGAGACGCTATGCAGGCCGGTTATGCGACACCTCATGAGGCCGGCACCACGCGCACGTTGAGAATCTGGAAGGGCCTGACCTTCAGATGTACCGTCTGCCCCTCAACATCCAACGCACGCTGATCCTCTTCCAGCAGGTTGGTGAGATAGGCCACCTCGACCGGAAAGCCCAGATCCAGCGTGATCGGTCCACGCTGGCGGTTACATTCGTAAGCACGGATGAGCATGCCGCGTCCGTCCTCGGCCCCCTTGACGGTCTCCACGATGGTGCCCGGTGAGGCAGCGACCAGAGGTGAAAGGGAAACGCCTTCCGTGGTGGTCCCTGCCGTGTGCGCCAGTACCGGGTCGTTGAGCGCATAAGCCTGCTGCGCGATAGCGTAGGGCGGAACGCACGCATGCGGATAGAGACTGTAGGTAAAGCGATGTTCGCCCTGATCGGCCTCGGGATCGGGCTCGGTGGGTGAGCGCAGCAGCGAGATGCGGATGACGTTATCGCGGATATCGTGCCCGTACTTGCAGTCGTTGAGCAGCGCCACGCCGTAGCCGCCCTCACGCAAATCCACCCACTTCTGCGCCACGCTCTCGAAGCGCGCCCAGTCCCACGAGGTGTTGCGGTGCGTCGGACGTTCGACGTGGCCCCACTGGATTTCGTACCGCGCTGTGGGCGCCAGGATTTCCACCGGGAACGCGACCTTGAGCAGCACGTGGCGTTCGCGCCAATCAATGACGGTCTCACAATCCAGGCGGGGACTGTTGTGGGCCAGCGAGAGCCGCTGCACGTACGAACTGTGCAGTATGCGCCGGCGGATCTCCAACGTCGCGCGCAAGGGGCCGCGCTCCACCACGCGGATAGAGTCGGCGGGCTCGGCGAGGAACTGTTTGTCGTCGTAGAAGATGTCGATATCCCACGCATCCCAGTTCAACGGGCGATCCTCGAAGGCTTGGAGCTGGTTGGCGACCGCGCCCGGTGCGAGCACCTCACGCTGCGCGACCTTGTCGTAGATGCGGCTGACGTCACCTGCCGCGTTCAGTTCCACGCGGACGAAGGCGTTCTCCAGGCGGTCGGGCACTACGGTCAACGGAGGGAACGGATTCTCTTCTGCATCTGGCTGAGACTCCTCCGACACAAAGTGCAACGCCTGAACGCTGTACGGCGCCAACGTCACCCCGCCGATAAGCGTGCCGCCCTCCACGGGCTGCGTACGCACGTCCTCCGCGAAGCGCTGTCCCTCGGGCAGTGTCTCTCCCCAGAAGATGAGGTCGTCACGCCGGAAGCCGGTGGGGTTGACGAGCACCACGTCGCCGCCGGTGTGCCCCGCGATGACGGCGAGCGCCGCGTCGCGCGCCCCCTCGCCCAGCGCGCGGACGTGCTCGTAGTGCGCAGCGGCGTCCTCGTAGACCGCGCCGATGCTGCTGCCCGGGATGATGTCGTGGAACTGGTTGAGGCAGACAAGGCGCCACGCCTCGCGGAACACGTCCGCCGGATAGTCGTAATCGGGATCGAGCAGCGCCGCCCACGCAGCCAGGAATTCCGCATCGTGCAACAGAAACTCGCTCTTGCGGTTGGCGCGCTTGGTACGGCCCTGCGTCGTGTAGGTGCCCCGATGGACTTCCAGGTAGAGCTCGCCGTTCCAGGTGGGCAGCGCGTCGCCGCTCTCGGCCTCCAGGCGCCGGAAGAACGCGCGCGCGGTCCCCTGTTGTACGCGGGGCAGCGCCGGGAACGCCTGCAACTCGCGCGCGTTCTCGTTCATCTCGCGCGTTGGCCCGCCGCCCCCGTTGCCGTAGCCATAACTCATCAGCATCGTGCGCTGGGCGTCCTTGTGCTTCAACTTGACCCACGAACCAAGCGCGGCAAAAGCATCAAGGTTAGCATTGTACGTCGCGCAGTCATGCAAATCGGGCTCGCCATCGCCCCACGGCGCGCTGGGCGTCGTGCTGAAGTGCGTGAGCACCCGCGTCCCATCCAGGCCCTGCCACCAGAACGAATCGTAGGGAAAGTCGTTCACCTGATTCCAGCCGATCTTGATCGTGAAGAAGTAGTCCAGCCCCGCCTGCTTGATCAACTGGGGCAGACTCCACGTGTAGCCGAAGACGTCGGGCAGCCAGAGCACGGGTGAATCTACAGCTGGCGTAGATTCACCTTGGCCGAAGTGCTCGCGGAAGAACGTCCGCCCTAGCAAGAACTGCCGCGCCAGTGACTCCGGGCCGGTGACGTTGCAGTCCATCTCCACCCAGGAGCCGCCGATGGGCTCCCAACGCCCCTCCGCCACGTGCGCCTGGATCTGCTGGAAGAGCGCGGGATCGTCCAGCCGGACGAAGTCGTAGAGCTGCGGCTGGCTCTGGGTGAAGTGGAAGTCCGGGAACTGCTCCATCAGGCGCAGGACGTTGTAGAGCGTGTGACGCGCCTTGCGCCGGGTCTGGGCCAGGGGCCACAGCCAGGCCACGTCGATGTGCGCGTGTCCCACGGCGATGATGTCGGCGTCTAGCGGCGAGCCGGCCTGCGCGATCCCCTCACGCAGCACGCGCAACGCCTCCGGCACGCTGGCGTAGAACGCTTCGCCGAGGGGATCTCGGGTGTCGAGTACCTTGAACGCGGCATCGAGCGCGTTGGTAAGCCGCATCTTCGCCGGATCTGTTTCTGCTAACAGATCAGCGGCCTGTAGCGCCGTGCGCGCTACCGCGACAAATTCACGCGTGGGCGCGTCGATCTGCACCACAGCGCAATCGCCCATCAACAACTGCGCGCCCGGCCCATCCTGCACCCGGCCCGTCCACCCTTTCAGGGTCAGCCGGTGCGTCTCTCCATCACGATGTTTAGAGGCAAGCGGAATCTCCTGGTGGTGGCGGTCGGCACTGGCGTACGGAACGCCGTCGATGATGGCTAGCGCCTCGGGATGGCTGAAGTCACCCGCATGGCCGAGCGGTAGGAAGAGCTCCGCCGGGCTATCGGGATCGAAGTCCGGTGGGACGACGAAGGCATTCTTCAGAATAAAGTGAAAATCCGTTGCCCCCCAATAGGAGCGAGCGGGAATCTCTCGCCAGTCCACGTTTTTGTTGTGGAGCGGACGGCAGCGCCACGGGGCTAGCGGTGCGCGGCGACGGTGGACTAACGGCGCGACGAGCTCCAGGCGCCGGGCGATTTTCTCGGCAGTGCGGCGAATCGTATGGGACATGATGAACCTCCGGGTACAGAGTCAACGGATTAAGCAGATAGACAGGGTAGTATCATTTTCCGGGTGCAACATGCTCGAAAACCTAAAAGCTCACACAAAGGAAATTAATTTATGGAAACACGCACTTTCGCTTACAATGATGAAGCGAAAATGGCTGATGACCTACATAAAAGACCTTCGGCTGGGGTTTTCAAGAGCGCGTTGCATTTCGACATCGAAAACGACAAAGCCCTAGCAGATGGACCGAATTGGGCAGTATGCTACCATTTTACTGTATTTATTGCTTGGGCCAAGGAGACAAATCCCGGCTTCGTTTGCCTTGTCCAGGCAGAGAAAATGTGCCATAATAGAGCCATAAGGAAGCCCCATCTGCGACACAAGGGAACGTGTGCCAGACACCACACCCAGCACCGGCCCAACGAATAAATTGGCACAAGCAACAAGCGCCTGTTCTCAATTCCAATTCAGCGAGTACGTGACGAAACGCCCCACAGAATGCCGGGAGGTTTGTAAGATGCACCTATATTTGACACCAGCTGCGGTAGGGTATATGACCCAGCTCCTCCTGGTTACACTTATCACTGGCTATATGTTATGGTTAGCCCGCAGCCCTAAACACCCCCAACACGTCCGCTGGCTGGTCGGATTTTTTAGCTGTATCACGCTTTTTATTGCCACGCTCTTTCTGGAGGTAGCGCTGCTTCCAACGCAACGTCTCCGCGTTGTATATCTTCAGAACACAATGCTTGGTATTGCCCTCGTGTTTCTTATCCAATTCGCGTATCGCTTTCCTGAGCTGGCGCCTGCGCGCCAGCGGGAAGCGCAGGTCGCACTGTTGTTAAGTAGCCTCTATACACTTTGGGAAGCCGCCTATGCCATCTACCGCTTTGTACGTTTAGGCCAAAGTAGCGTGATGTATCGTCCAAACTGGAGTGATTACCTATTGTTGGTCGTCTTATTGTGGACGCCGCTGGCCTTTCTGCGCCAATTGTACACCCTGGAACACCCCAAAGGTGATCGTTGGACACGGTTCCTCCACCCGCTCATTCAGCCGGACCATCACATGTCGCGCACGGTGCGATGGTTCGCGCTGATCTTTCTCTTTGTCGCCAGTCTGAATGTATTCAACATTTTGCGCGCCTCGTATCTGGTGACCGTATCCCTGGCTAACATGGGCATTTCGCTGGGAATTCTGTTTGCACTGTTTGCCTTTGCGATGACTTACCTCAACGGTCACGCCGAGACAACCTCGTTTGTTGTTAAGCTCGTGGGTGTAGTGCTGACGCTTATGCTGGCAGTGCTGGGCACGGTCGCCTGGGTCGTATCTCCTTCCTTCAGTGCGAACTATACCCCCTCTCTGCCACGTCAGCAAACGCTTCGCTTCACACCCAACACCTACGGCGGTTATGACATCAGCACACATCCCCTGACCTTTGAAAAGAATGTGGGAACCCTCCTATCTCTGACCGAGGGGTTACCGCTCACAAAAGATACCTTTGCGTTTTGTAGCGGTCCCCAGGATTTTGTTTTTCCTTTTTACGGGAAGACGTACCGGCAGATTTATGTCTGCAATGACGGGACATTAGGCATCGGACAAGCGCTAGAGTCCCGCAACTACCAATATCGCTATGGCGCAGGTGTCCCATTGATTATGGCACTGCTCATTGATCTGCATCCCGATATCAGCCCTGAAGGTGTCTATATACGGCAGGAGCCCACGCGCTTGCTCGTAACGTGGAGCCAACAACGGGCTTTCCATTATCCCCAGCATGTATACACCTTTCAGGCAGTGCTGTATAGCGAAGGCATTTTTGAACTTTCGTACCAGGATTTGCCGGGTATCCTCTCCTACCAACCCAACGGCGCGCCAGAAGCCAATCCATGGGCCATTGGAGCCTTGCCCGGCGGACTCTCCCGCACTGCACCTGCCGCGTTGCCGAAGAATGTCTCCCTATTCCCTAGCGGACCGGAGGGTGTGATTCAAGATTATCTTTTGGCCTTTCGCCAGCATCTTCACGCCCTCCTATCGCCATTGGCCTGGCTCATCCTGGCTGCCAGTGGCGTTATCGTGTTCGGCCTGCCTCTGCTCATCTACACGAATCTGATCCAGCCGCTCAATGCACTTTTACATGGCGTCCGACAAATTGAAGCCGGCGAGTATCAAACTCAGGTTGCAGTGCGCTATCATGACGAAATCGGCTTTCTCACCCACGCATTCAACCACCTGGCTGCCGAATTGGACGGGCTGATTAGCGGCCTAGAAGCACAGGTGGCGGTCCGCACCGCTGCGCTCAAAGAGGTCAACGCCCAGTTGCGTGACGAAATCGAACGGCGTGAGGAGCTCATCACCGAGCTTAAAGCCTTCTCGTACACGGTAGCACATGACCTAAAAACGCCGCTCACTATCATCAGTGGCTATAGTCACATAATTTCGAAGGAGCTTGCTTCCACAAACGAGCCCGAGTTGGCAGAATTTGCAGAGCAAGTGGTCAATACTACATTCAAAATGGGTCATATGATCGATAGTATCCTTAGCTTCGCAAACGTACGCCAGACTGAAGTGATCCTCTGTCAGCTAGATATGCAAACGGTCGTAGCTGAGATTCTGCTCGAGTTACAACCTATGATTAAAGAAACAGGGGCGCGTCTTAGCCATCCGAAGCAGTGGCCCAAGGTGCTGGGACACCCCCAGTGGGTTGAGGAAATTTGGACCAATTACATCAGCAATGCGCTAAAGTACGGCGGTCGGCCCGACGAAGGGCAGGCGCCGATCATTGAGTTAGGCTACGATAGCCACCAAAGCGATACGTTCCGCTTCTGGGTACGCGATCACGGCTATGGCCTCACACCTGAACAGCAAGACAATCTGTTTATACCCTTCCAGAGGATGCATAAGGGGTCAAAAGAAGGCTCTGGACTGGGTTTATCTATCGTAAAAAGGATGGTAGAGAAAATGGGCGGTGAGGTGGGGGTGGAAAGTTCGCCGGGAGAAGGATGTCAATTCTGGTTTACCTTGTCATCGGTCCCAGAGAATGATCCTCCAGCCTTGCCCCGCACATCCGAGACCGTGGTTCCAGATGCCACATTGCTGCGTCAGCTCGCCCGGCTTGAGAAGCTAACGTTATCCCAATTGGCCCAGGCTGCCCAGGATAAAGACCGCACAGCGTTGCAAGCGCTCATTGCCCAGATTATGCAGGTCAATACCGTCGCAGGCCAGGCCTTGAACGAGATATTGAACAACTCCGATTACGAGATTATTTTGACACTTGCTAATACTGCTCGCACGCACCTCACTTCAGACACACCAGATGTAGCCTCTCCATAATTTTGGGGCTTGTAAAGTCCCTCCCTTCCAGGAACAAACCTTGGCTCTGGTGAAAAAAGATCGTTCACCAGGGCCAGCCTTCGTGATCCATGCGCTGCGAAGAGTATGTTCTCTGCAGCTTCATCTCACTTCGAACCACGTGTCCAGAGCATCAAAAGACAATGCCAGATCCTCTCGCGCCAGCCAGGTATCCAGCGTTGCCCGTGCATACGCTGAGGCGTCCTCGTAGCCGGGTTGACCGAAGACGTTGGTGGTCTCGTCAGGGTCGGCGTCGAGATCGAAGAGGATTTCGTGCTCCTCATCGTAGATCTCACTGTGGACGTATTTGTAATGCGCGAAGCGCAGCATCCGCCCGTCGGGATTCTCGGAAAAGAGATATGTAAATTCACCGGTGTCCTTGCCCAGGCAGCGTGCCTTGAAGCTGTGCCCCTGCAGGCCTTCCGGTGCCTCGATGCCGCAGAAGTCCAACAGCGTCGGCATGAGGTCGATGGAACTGATCAGGCTCTCACGATTCACTGTGCCGGGCGGGATTTGGCTCGGATAGCGCATCAGCAATTGCGTGCGGACGGATTCTTCGTAGAAGGCGGTCTTGGCGATGATGCCGTGGCTGCCCACCATGTCACCGTGATCGGTGGTGAAGACCACAATTGTGTTCTCGTCCAATCCTGAATCACGCAATGCGTCCAGCACCAATTCGATGTACCAGTCTGTTTTCTCAATCAGCAGCATATAGGTTGCCAGATAGCGTCGCCAGTCGCTCTCCGTCCACGCGGCAAGTTCTTCATACATGTATTCACGATCACGGATCATGCCCGGCACAACAGGGGCATCGAAGTTGGCGGGCAGATTGGGACGCTCCTGGAAGCGCAGATACAGCTCATCATCGGTGCGGCAGAAGAAAATGGCATCGGCGAAGGTGGCGCCTTTCACTTTGCCACCCAAGACTTTGCAAATGTCGTGCGGATTGATCAGCGATAGCGTCATGTAGAAGGGGCGTTCGTGCTCTCGTTTAATGAAATCGATGGCGTCCTGCGTGAAAATCGGATCGTAGGCTGAGCCTTCCGCCAACATCCCGCCGGCGGAGTATTTCATGCTGCCGAATTCGTCGTTGCCCTCCCAAGCGTAACCGCCTGCGTGTTCCTTGCCGAAGTAAGCCGTCTCGTAGCCCGCTTCCTTAAATAAGTGCCCCATCGTCGGGATATCATCGCGGGCAGGAATATAACCCAGCTCGTGCATAAAGATCTCTTCATTGTCAATAATCTGGTGCTTGTGGGGCATCCGTCCAGTGAACAAACTGGCCCGCGCCGGACAGCACAAGGGAAAGGAACTGTAACTTTGTTCAAAGCGCATTCCTTCTGCGGCCAGCCGATCAATGCCGGGCGTCTGGATGCCGTTGTCATAATCGCCGGAGCCATCCGCGACGCGGGTGGACCATTGATCGGAGATAATCAAAAGAACATTAGGCTTTTCTTGAGGCATACCAGGCATAATCTGTCTCCTAACATCATAGACTCTCTTTATATTGGCAGGCCTACAAGAGAACACCCGGCATTGCTAAGGTGTCAACACCGGTGGATCCGCTTCGCATACCATCAACTTACCAGACCTGTATTTGATCATCTACCCACGTGAGGCCAGACCATGGTGGTAAGTCCAGATGAAGCTTCGACCCGGTGGCCGGGTTGTCAAGTGTGAGCGTATGCGAGGTGTTGCCACGGTTGAGCGCCACGATGACCGTCTCTTGTGTATCCTGTATCGCATAAACGTAGGTTTGCGCTGCGTCGTCAACGTGAAGTGTGCGCCGCTCACCCTGCCAGAGCACCGGATGCGCTTTTCGGAAGTGCAGCAGTTCGCGGAAGAAGTCCCGCAATTCTAGGTGCGGCGGATCTTCCCACGGCATCGGCAGGCGTGACTCTCCCATCCCCTGGCTGTCTTGCGCATTGATTGCCTTTTCCTGCGAAAGCCCCAACTCCGTGCCGTTGTAGAGGATCGGCGGGCCGCTCAGGGTCAGCAGACACAGCGCAGCCAGTTTGAGATTGTGCATATTCCCACCGGCGACGTAGAGAAAGCGGTCCATATCGTGATTATCCAGGAAACCGGGCAACCTGAACGTCTCCGGGAAATAACGCTCGTGATGGGTCACGAAGGCATCGAAGGCCTGCAGCGACATAGTCCCGAAGGCGAAGGTGTCTCGCAGCGCCTGGGCCAACGGGAAGTCCAACGCGCCGTGTAAACGACCGGTGTACGTACGCAGCTTTGACGGCGACAGCGTCATCTCACCAAAAATCCAGGCGTCCGGCTTGATCTCCTCGATTAGGGCGCGGGTTGCGGTCCAGAAGTCGTGCGTCGGCCCACTGGCGTGGTCCAACCGCATTCCATCGAAGCCGACGTCGTCCAGCCAGAACTCCACACTGCGCAGCAGATAGTCGCGCGCGCCGGGATAGTCGGTGTTGATTTTCGGCAGTTCGGGGATGTCGAAGTAGGCTTCGTACGCATCCGGCCAATCCCGCCAGGTGAACCAGCGATACTCGTCGCTATCGCGCTCCCTCTGTGCCTTCTGGAAGATAGGATGATTGCGCCCAAAGTGATTGGCGACGAAGTCCAGCAGCACGTGCATCTCCCGCGCGTGCGCCTCGCGGATCAACGCGCGCGCGTCGTCCAGCGTGCCCAGCCGGGGATTGACCGCGAAGTAGTCCAGAGGATGGTAGCCGTGGTAGGTCTTGTCAGGGAAAAGGGGCGAGATCCACAGACAGTTGATGCCCAGGTCGGCCAGATAATCCAGTTTCTCGATCACGCCCTGCAACGTGCCACCGAAGGGCTTGTCCAGGTCGTCCGTTTGGGTCCAATCTCGTCCCGCGCCGGGATGGAAGCGATCTACAAAGACCTGATAGATGCGCGCCTCAGTGGCCCAATCTGGCGGTGGGGATGCGCCTACAAAGTAGGAGAAGATTGTGCCTTTATCAGCGGGGATGGAGGTGCTGCCACAAGATGGCAGCGCCTCCACGGTATATCGTACCACCGTTCCATCGGGATAGGCTGGCAGGGTCCCTTCCCAGATTTGGGTGTAGCACCAGTTAAACATATCCCACTTGGTCTCAGCTCGCGTCAGCGGGAGCACGCGCGCTTCTGGTTCTTGCAACACGCACTGGACCTGCGAGATGCTCTGCTCGATTTCTACTTGCACCGTGACTTTCGGCGTATCGCCGGCCTTTGGCGCGACGGGCTGGATCTGGTGACGATGCCACACGCCCTTTCGCTCTGCAGCGACCCACGTCGCACGCGAGTCGAAGGACCCCAACGCATAGCCAAACATAACCTCATTCATCTCAGGCATAGATCAGCCCTTCACGGCGCCCTGTGTCAGTCCGCCGACGATGAAGTCCTGCAAAGCGACGTAGATGATAACGATAGGTAGCGCGCCGAGCACGGCGCCGGCAGCGTACGGCCCCCAGTTCTGACCGTAGTCGTCCTGAATCAACTGTTGCAAACCTATCATCAGGGTGAAGAGCTGCTGATCCTGGATCATGATGCGCGCCAGCACCCAGTTGCTGTAGGTGCCCACAAAGGATAAGAGCGCGATGACGGCGATGATGGGGCGGGCCAGCGGGAAGATGATGCGCCAGAAGATCTGCCACTGCGAGCAGCCGTCGATCATGGCGGATTCATCGAGGTCGCGGGGGATGGAGTCAAAAAAGCCTTTCATCAGCCAGACGTTGAGGCCCATGGCGCCGCCCATGTAGAGCAGGATCAGGCCGCCGTGGCTGTTAAAGCCCAGCCAGGGGATATATTGCCCGATCTGGCGCATCAGAGCGTAGAGCGCCGTCATCGCCAGAAGCGCGGGGAAGACCTGCACCAGGAGCACCAGGAGCAGCAGCGGCTGACGTCCTTTGAAGCGGAAGCGCGAGAAGCTGTAGGCCGCCAGCATGGTCATCAAGACGGTGAGCACCGTCGCTACCACCGAGACTTTGATGGTGTTCCACAGCCACAACCCAAAGGGTCGTTCGATGAGAATCGTGCGGAAATGCTTGAGCGTCGGTTCGTCTGGGATCAGCTTCTGACCGCTCAGGCCACTGGTGGGGTTGAAGGCCGCCGAGACCGTCCACATAATCGGAAAGAGCGAGAATCCCAGCACGACGAGGGCTAACAGGAGTTTGAGCGCGTTGGTCATCCGGCGACGGTTGCGCTGCGATTGCAGCACCCGATCCCAGAGCGAGCGTTTGGTTGATCTAGACATTTTCACTTGCCTCCTCCCAGCGCCGCATCGCGCGGTTCTGGAATAACGTAATGGTCGCCAGGATTACGAAGATAACCAGGGAAATCGCCGACGCATAGCCGAAATCCTGTCCGCCACCGCCGCCAAAGGCCAGGCGGTAGACGTAGCTGATGAGGATGTCGGAATGCCCTGCCGGCGTCGACGTGCCCACCATGGGGGGGCCGCCGTCGTTGAAGAGATAGACGACGTTGAGGGAGTTAAAGTTGGCCGTGAAGGACCCCAGAAGCAGCGGCCCTACGCCGATCAAGAGCATGGGCAGCGTCAGATGCCAGAATTGCTGCCAGGCATTGGCCCCGTCGATCTCGGCAGCCTCGTACATGTCCAGCGGGATGGCCTGAAGCGCGCCGCTGTTGATAAGCATGAAGTAAGGATAGGCCAGCCAGACGTTGATCATAATGAGCGCGCCCTTCACCCACCAGAGATCGGAGAAGATCGGGGGCCAGCCCACGGGCTGATTGAAGATGCTCGCCAGCGTCGTGCTGATCACCCCATCCAGCGGGTTCAACATCCCGCGCCAGACCAGAATCGTGATGACGTTGGGCACGGCCCACGGGATAATGAGCAAGCCCTTGATGATCTTCTGGAACGGCATCTCGCGCCCAAAGGCCAGCGCGATAAGCAACCCGAGGCTGAAGGCCAACAGGACGCTCAACAGCGCAAAGGCGAAAGTCCAGAGAAAAATGCTAAACAGCGGCCCACGGAAGGAAGGATTGGTGAAGAAGCGCGTGAAATTGCGCGTGCCAACGCCGACCTGGTAGCCGGGTGAAAGCGTCTCACCGGTATCGGCGATAAACTGTCCTTTCTCTTCATTTGCACGGTACAGCAGGTCGAGCTTGCGATCCAGGATCGTATCATCCGCAGCGTCGTAGACGTAGCGCTGTTCCAGCGCTGCCGCCACGCCCAGTTGCGAGGTCAATTGCACCGTCTTGCCCTCGGCCTCGAACGCCACGTCCTGCAAATTCGAGAGCGCCTGCACCACCTCGACGGTATTCAACGCTTCATACCCCTCAATCGACGTCGGCACGCCGTCCTCGTCCAGCGAACCGATGCTGGGTTGTCCGGTCTCACCTTCCGGCAAAGCCAGGAACCCTTCTCCGCCGGATTCCGACTGCAACCACAGGGCATAGGTGCCATCGTCGCTCTGGAACACTGTGTAGCTGTACGTTGTCCCGGTTTCGGGTAGGAACTGTCGCTGTGTCAGCACCTGGATCGCCTGCTCCTTTTGAAGCAAGTGCCCGGTGCCATAGTTCGTGAAAGAAATGTAAATGGTAAAGATAATGGGGTAAATGCTCAAGAGAAGCATAAAGGCCAATCCGGGCGCCATCCAGCGGACGGGATACGCATCCTCACGGAGAAAGACGTAGTTAATGCCCAGGGTGATCAGCGCCAGCATTACGCCCAGCTGCCAGTAGCCATCGCCGAACAACGTCACAACAAAGACGGACGCCATCGCGTCCAGCACCATCAGGCCCAGCAGGCGCAGACCAATCTTCGAGAGCGTCATCTTCTGTGATGGTTTTTCACTCATAGTATCACCTCATCGGGGGTAAGACGTGCCGGAAGACCCTTTAGCCTCCCGGCACGTAAGTTGGGTTACTCGCTCTCTGCAATCGCGTCGCGGATCTGATTCGCGGCGTTGGTGAAGGCAGATTCGGGTGTATCGCCACCCTGGGCCACCAGCGTTAGCGCGTTGGTCCAAGCTTCCCAGACCGCGCCCATCTCGGGGATGGCAGGCATGGGCACGCCGTTGGCCCCAGCCTCTGCAAAGGCCACCAGGTCAGGATCATCTAAAGTCTCCAGCAGCGGCAGGTAGGCCGGGGGACGCGGTTCCATATCGTAGATGGCCTGCATGGTCTCCTTCGTTGCCACAAACTCGGTCAGGAAGACCTGGGCCAGGAGCGGCTCCTTGCTGAAAGCGTTGACCATGAAACCCTGCACACCGAGGAAAGGCTGCCCATCCTGCGCCTGGGCGGGGATGTTGCTGATCGCGTAGTTGACGCCGGACTCTTTGATGCGGGCCAGGTTCCAGGGGCCGGAGATGGTCATTGCCGCCCGGCCATCTTCGAACCAGGTGACCATCGTATCACCGTCCATCGCGGGCGGCTGAAGCCCTTCTTCAATCATCTCGGCGTACCATTGGGCAGCAGCGATAGAGCCCTCGTTATCCATCCCCACGTCCTCAGGATTCCAGCTGCCATCCCCGTGCTGCCCGAAGACGTAGCCACCGAAAGCCGTCTGGATGGGGAAGAAGTGGTAGGGATCGCCCTCCATGCGCACAAAGCCGTACTGATTCGTGTCCAGGTCCTCGTCGTTGTCTGCTGCCAGATCGCGGGAGATGTCGGTGACCTCGTCCCAGGTCTCCGGCGCCTCGGGCACCAGGTCGGTGTTGCGGAAGAAAGCCACGTTCTCGACGGCGTTCGGCATACCGTAGAGATCACCCTGGTAGGTGAAGGCATCCAGCGACGCAGGCAAAAAATCGTCCACCTTGTCACCTAAATCGAGGGGGGCCAGCAAGCCACTAGCAGCCAACTCACCCAGCCAGTCGTGCGCGCCGACGATAATGTCGGGACCCTCGCCAGCGGGCGCCGCCACGGTGAAGATGTCGCGCACGTCGCCCATGCCCAGCTCTTCTACGACAATCTCAATGCCATATTCGGCTTTGAACGCGTCCGCCAGCTCCCGCAGGGGCTTCGCGCGGTTCTCGTCGGCCCAGATGACCAATCCACCCTCCACCGAGGCGGCGGGCGGCGCAGCCATGCCTTCGCTCTCGGCCGCAATCTCGTTGCTGATTGGATCGAAGCTGATGGTAACGGGGGCATCCTCGGCCAGGGTCAGCGTCTTGTTACCCTCCATCCCCTCGGGGAAGCTAACGTCCCAGCTGCCATTGACGGTGACCTTGTACTCATAGGAACCAGCCGCGAGATCGAAGGTGCCGACCCACAGGCCGCTGGCCTCGTCGTAGGTGAGGGCGGTGGCTTCGCAGTCAGGCGACCAGTCCTCGTCGCAGCCAAGTTGAGTCTGCAGCGTGCCCGCTACGTGAGCGGCATTATACTCCACCACCGGTGCTTCACCGATGCCCTCGCTCTCGACGGTCGTCGTTTTGGTCTTGGGGTCAAAGGTAAAGGTCACCGGGGCGGCCTCGGCCATGGAAAGCGTGTAGTTCGTACCCATGCCGGATTTACCATCGACGCCAAAACTGACGTCCCAAGAGCCGTTGAGGGTAATAGAGAATTCGTAGGCACCGGGTTCGATCTCAAAAGTGCCCACCCAGGTGCCGCTTGCCTCATCGTACGTCAGCGTCGTCGCGTCACAATCGGCCGCCCAGTTCTCCTCGCAGCCCACCTGTTGCTGCATCGTGCCGGCTACGGTGAGCGTGTCATCGGGAGAGAGTTCTACGTCTGCCGGTTCCTCGGTGGCCTCCGGTTCCTCATCTGCATCCGTGGTCTCCTCGGCAACCGGCTCAGAGGTCGCCTCTTCCGTAGGCGTCGCCGCCGGCCCACAAGCCGTGAAGATCAGCGACCCTAACAACATCACCAAAACAGTCAAATGCCAGATTTTGAGTTTCATCTTAGATCTCCTCATGTAATTGTCACAACCTGGGATACGGTTAAAGCAAGCATCGATTTCAGGGCCTCGAGCTAAATTCACCTCCTTGTTATATTTAAGTTGACATATCAACTATATAGGCAAAACACAACCTCGCTGCGTAGATGATTGATATGTCAACTATATCACGTATTAGTTGACTTGTCAAGTACTTTCTGGGCCAACTTTGGATAGAAACCATAACTCGCCACGAAGTTGCTAATTTCGTGGCGAGTTATTCACTCTGGAACTACAAAGGTGTCAATCTGTTTCAAGCAAAGCGGTTAGATGTGTACGCAACGTTTCGAGATTCTGCTGAAACGATGCTTGAGACTCAAAGGTGAGACAGGCGAAGCGTTGATGGTTATACGCGGATAGCGCTTCAGATGCTTTTTCGAGCAAGGCTTCACCCGCATTGGTTAGGAAAAGCTGCAAGGCGCGACTATCGTTCTCGTCGACCTGGCGTAGGACGAGGCCGTCGGATTCCATACCCTGGATCACCCGCGTCGCATTGCCCTTGGTGCAGAGCAGACGCTCGGCCAGCCCGCTGAGGGAAATACCAGGGTTCTCGGAAAGGTGAACGAGCGTATAGTACCGCACCTCACTTAAACTGAACTGCTGCCAGATCAGACGGTCACCATGAGACAAGAGCATATCAATCTTGGTCAGTTTATCGTAGAGTGCATCGGATCGATCCATGTTTCCCCTCACGTTTTGTGATATGGTTTACGTGTAAACTATATCATAGTTTGACAGTGCGTCAATGGGGGGCAGAGAAAGATCAATAGCTTTCAGTCTAACTCCTGCTCAACCTATTTACACGACCGCCCTGGTCCGATGACCCAGTGGCCATGGAACATCACTTTCCAAGGCGCGTGTGTCCCAAGCGTCAGCCTACGGCGACGTGTTTTCCCATCCGCGTAGGCTGACGGGGGTCAGCCGCAAGGCTTCGGTAGAGGAATTCCCGTGGGCCGTGGGCCCCTGGGCCATGGCAGTGCTCGCAAACTGGGTTTAATAATCTACATGCGATTGCCCTGACAGGCCCGCTTCATGAGCCCCCCTTTCGGAGGGCTCCAAAATAGGGGGCCTTCTGCTACTTTTTTAGACTGGGGCGGCACCCCGATTGCTTCCCTGCAGCCCTTGACCTATGCACAATCTTATGATACGCTTTTGCTGGGGTAACCGGACCACGACCCACTAGGCGATCTACCTTGACAACACCCGCTCAACGGCTACCGCTGGTCAATAGCCCAACAACACTCAAATTACGGTATTAGGGTTTAAACAGGTGCGACGCACCTTCGA
>DAOTUH010000420.1:0-8538 GCA_034437255.1 Anaerolineae bacterium | reverse complement strand
GCAAGCGCATCGGCGCGCTGCTGGTCGCCGGAGAGCGGGCGCCCGTCTTCGAGGCGCGGCGCGACGTGCTGATCACGCTGGCCCGCCTGGACGCGGACGCGCTGGAGATCGTAGCGGGCGCGGAGCCGCCGGAACAATCGGCGCCGGTGGTGGCCGGGGAGATCGTGGCGCACCTGCCGTTGGCCGGCATGGTCGATATCGAGGCCGAGCGCAAACGTCTGCAGAACGCGCTGGAGGAGCTCGAGAGTCGCATCCGGGGCAGCGAGAAGAAACTGGCGGGACCCTTCGCCGAGAAAGCGCCCGAAGACATCGTGGCGCAGGAACGCGAGCGCCTGGTTGAGCGGAAACGAGAGGCTGAACACGTGCGCGAACAGCTCGCGCGTTTGAGTTAACAGAATCTACAGGATGGCGGTTTCGTCAGCAGATTGAGCAGATGGGTGTTCTGTTACGGGCTGCTAAATCTGCTGAGATATTTGATCATCGCTTCAGGAGCGGCGGAGAATTCTAGTCTCCGCCGCTTTTCTCTTCCGGCCTCGTGCAACCTTGACATCCATTGCACGTAATATAAGGTGAGCACAATGACAAGAGAAAAATGGATTAGGAGTATAGGAGGTTCTTCATGCGAAAACAGCGGAAAATAGTGGTGTTGGGATTGATCGTGGCTCTGTCGATGGTGGCGTTGGCATGTAGCCCCATTGATTTTGGCGATCTCAGTGTCGAAACCATCGAAGTCGGCGAGCTCCAGCGGGAGAGGCGCGTGATTGAGCGCGGTGACGCCGACGAGCTGCGGGCAAACATCCGCCTAGGCGCCGGCAACCTTCAGATTGAAGGAGGCGCTACCGACCTGCTGGAAGCCGAGTTCGTCTACAACGTCGCCGAGTGGAAGCCGGAGGTCGAGTATGCCGCAGAGCGGCTGACGGTCAAGCAACCCCCTTCCAAGAAACTGCCCTTCGACGAGGATGTGCGATACGAGTGGGACCTGCGCTTCAACGACGACGTGCCCTTGGACCTACGCGTTAATTTTGGGGCAGGCGAGGCCGAGATCGACTTGGGCTCTCTTGCCGTGCAGACTCTGGACATGAAACTCGGCGCCGGGGATGTGGAGATAGACACGGAGGGAAACGAGACCCTGGAACGTCTCGAGCTCGATATGGGCGCCGGTGACGTGAGACTGGACCTGCGCGGTGCCTGGACTGACGACGTGGACGTCACTATTCAGGGAGGGCTTGGAAAGACCACCGTGCGCTTGCCCAAAGACCTTGGCGTTCACGTCAACGTCTCCAAGGGAATCGGAAGCATTAACGCCGACGGCTTCCGTATCGACGGCGATGATTACGTCAACGATGCATACGAAACCGCGGACGTCACCATCTACGTCACTATCCAGGCTGGCATTGGTCAGATAAACCTAGAACTTGACTGAGACCGCCAGCACACGTAAAAAGAGGCGCGGCTAGCCGCGCCTCTTTCTGGTGCCAATAAGTCTTCCTCACAGATATCTGTTTAGTCTTCTGAGGTGCGACGCACTTGCGCCAAAGTTCACGAGCCGAGGACGCCTAAACCATGCTCGGAGAACTTGGTAGCGCGGTTTGTTTCGATCCGTAAGTGCGTTGCACCTGGACGCTCACAAACCTAAACGGTTGCCCTCACAGTTTTTGTTTTTGCCGTGTTTTTCCGTGTTCGTCCGTGTCCCAAAAAGTAACAACCGCGTTGCAGTGTCAGGCAGGCGCCGAAATCGTGAAGGTACCCGCCCGTAGCAGCTCTACCAGTGCAGCGTCGTCCTCCGGATCGCCGTCCAACTCGTTGTAATAAGCGCCCAACTCATCCACCTGGTGGGCGTCCGAATTAGCCAGCAGCAGCACGTCCCACTCTCTTGCCAGCCTGCGAATGCGCTTCTCGGCCCGGCGCGGCGTGTTGCGCGAGTAGACCTCCATGGCATGCGGCGGGCACGCTGCGATCTCGTCGCTCATCGTGCGGTAGAACCGGAACGGATGAGCCAACGCCATAAAGCCGCCCCAAATCGCCACAAAATCGACCAACTTGCTGTACGTCCAGTTGGCCTCTTCCAGAAACGTGTCCTGAATCCCCAGCACGAGCGCGTGGTTCATACCCAGACTGACCTCGATCCCGCCAAAGACCCGGAACGGCGCGTACTTGGCGTTGAACATCACCAACCGCCCCGGCGGCACCAGACGGTCGTGGTCCGTAAGCGCGATGGCGTCGAGGCCACGCGCAATCGCCCGTTGAATCATCGCTTCCTCTGTGGATCGTCCACACGGCGAGCGCTCCTGCGTGTGGATGTGCAGATCAATTTTCATCACGCTACAATCCTTCTCTAACTATATGATCTGTAGCCGATCTCCTGACCGTGCCGCCACCCCGGCGGGCACGGTGGGACACCGGCCCGAGCTACAAAGTGAGAGCTGTAGCCGGTCTCCTGACCGTGCCACCCCCGGTATTTTAGCACACCCTGAACTTTAAACAGAGTCTGGTATACTCAAACCGGAGGTGACATGCAAACCCACGTCGTGCGAGAGTGGACCCTTCCGCTCACCGTCGATCTCATTCTGGCCGGGCAGGGCGCCGACCCGGACGTCATCCGGCGCCGCCGTCCCCAGCTGGTGGATCTAGCCCGGCGGGCGCTGGACGAGGCGTCCGACCTGTTGCATCCGCAGCTGGCGTACCGCCGTGTGGGTGTGTCATTGGCGGATCACGACCGTCTCAGGCTTGCGAATGACGCCACGCTGACCGCACCGCCCCTTCTCCAGCACCTGGGAGCCGCCCAGACCGTGATTGCGCTGACCACCACCATTGGGCCCGATCTTGAGACCCGCATCGCGGAGTGCATGACGTCCGATCCCGCCTACGCCTTGGCCCTCGACGGGCTGGGTACCGTCGCCGTGGACGCGCTCACTCGCGCCGCCTACCGGCGCTTCGAGAGCGAAGCCACGGCCAAGGGCCTGCACCTCTCGCGCCCCTGCAGCCCCGGCATGGTCGGCTGGCCCCTGGACGCGGGGCAGCGGTGGCTCTTCAGCCTGCTTGATCCCACAGCCGTCGGCATCACCGTGCTGCCCAGCGGGCAGATGGAGCCGCGCAAATCGTGCTCCGCCGTCGTGGGCGCCGGGCGTGATATCAAACCGTACCGCGGACGTCCGTGCGCGACCTGCCCCATGCACACGACGTGCGACTACCAGCGGCGACACCCCCTCCAGACCCAAAATCTGTCAGCAGATTAAGCGGATTGAGCAAATAACGTTATAACGTTCAAACGTTTGAACCTTCAACGAATTTAATGAGGAACCCCAATGACAACATTTAACCCCTATCACATCGACTTTGAACCCGTGGGCCGGCGCACGGAAGCCACGGCTGACGAGACCCTGCTAGACGCAGCGCAGAGCGTGGGCATTGAGCTCGCCGCCGTCTGCGGCGGGAGCGGCACCTGCGGCAAATGCCGCGTCCGCCTGATGGAGGGGGCACTCACCCCGCCGACCGACGTCGAGCACCGCGTGCTGGGCGAGGTCGCGCTGGCAGCGAGCGAGCGGCTGGCCTGCCAGGCACACCCCCGCACCGACGTCCGGCTCTACATCCCGCCGGACTCGCTCACCACGCCGCAGCGCCTCCAGGTCGAAGGACAAGAGGCCAGCGTACCCGTCGATCCCGTCGTCACGCCGGTGGACGTCACCATGGACGCGCCTACGCTCCACGACCTGCGCGCCGACACCGTTCGCCTAGCCGACGCGCTGGCTGCCCAGGACGTTCCGCGTCCCTTCTTCGCCCAGCCCGTCCTCTCCGACCTCTCGGCGCGCTTACGCGCCCAGGACTGGCGCGCGCGCCTGGCCCTGCGCCACCGCCCGCCCATGCCGGAAGTGGTGGGCGTCCTGCCGGAGGGCGCACCACTGCTGGGCCTTGCCGTCGACATCGGCACCACCAAAATGGCGGGCTACCTCGTCGACCTGCGCAGCGGGCGGACGCTGGCCCGCGCGGGCCGCATGAACCCCCAGATCGCCTACGGTGAGGACGTGGTCAGCCGCATCGCCTACGCCAACGAACACGCCGCGGGCCGCCGGCAACTCCAGGCGCGCCTGATGGGAAGCCTCAATGCACTTGTTGCGGCGCTCTGCGCCGAGGTCGAATCGTCGCCGGATCGCATCGTCGAAGCCGTGGTGGTGGGAAACACCGCCATGCACCACCTCTTCGCCGGGCTGCCCGTGCGCCAGCTGGGGGAAGCGCCATATTTGGCCGCCGCCAGCGAGCCGCTAGACATCTGTGCGCAGCACCTGGGACTAGACTTAACGCCGGGCGCCAAAGTCTACCTGCCGCCCAACATCGCCGGGTACGTGGGCGCCGACCACGTCGCCATGCTGCTGGCAACCGAGACCTGGCGCGCGGATCGCCCCACCGTGGCGCTGGATATCGGCACAAACACGGAGATCAGCTTAGCCGTCGATGGGCAGCTGCTCAGCTGCTCCTGCGCCTCCGGGCCGGCCTTCGAGGGCGCGCACATCCACGCGGGGATGCGCGCCGCGCCGGGCGCCGTGGAGTACGTCACCCTCACCGACGGCGACGTCCGCGTGCAGACCATTGGGGGGAAGCCGGCGGTGGGCATCTGCGGATCGGGTATTTTAGACGCCGTGGCGGCGTTGCGCTCGGCGGGCATTATCAACCGCGCCGGACGACTCCGCCAGGATCATTCGAGGGTCCGACCGTGGGAGCAACACCACGCCTTCGTGCTCGTCCCAGCTGCCGAGACCGGCAACGGGCGCGACCTGCTGGTCACGCGCCGCGACGTCAACGAGATCCAGCTGGCGAAGGGCGCCATCCGCGCGGGCGTCGAAGTGCTGCTGGGCGAGGCCGACCTGACCCACGAGGATCTGGCCGATTTCGTCGTGGCGGGCGCCTTCGGGACCTATTTGGATATTCAGAGCGCCGTCGACGTGGGGATGTTCCCGCCGCTGCCGCGCTCGTGCTTCCGCCAGGTGGGCAACGCCGCCGGCACCGGCGCGCGCCAGATGCTTATCTCGGCCGAGCGCCGCGCCCTCGTCGAGGCTATCGCGGCGCGGGTGGAGTACGTCGAGCTGACCACACATCCCGCCTTCACGGATGCGTACATGACGGCGATCATGTTTTGAGGAGGAAAGACTCGAGAAATCGAACCGATTACTCAGCCCTCAAACTCATCATAATTCACTTACCGCAATTCTTAAAGACAACTGGTAGGTATATCTCAGAGTAAGGCGATTCTTGCTCGCTGCTAACGCGTGACAAGTTCCCGGCTCGGTCTTTTACACGCACATAGACTATGCCAGATGGTTGCAGCGCCCAAGGGATGTCTGTCGTGTTGTCAATAGCAGCGAACTTTGAGAACTGATCAAAGTTCATATTGTGGCTAATCTGCACTTCACTGACACCGCTGTTGTCGTCGCTAGCGACCACCCGCACGATAACGCTTTTTTCATTTGTCGCGCCGAGGTATTGTGATGTCTGGGGAAGGATTTCTAAGTTATCCACTTGCGGTGGGTTGGGATCGTAAATAATATTATCATGGAACGGTCCGTATTGAGATCCGTCGCCATCGCGGAACAGCACATAGACCGTGCGTGGTATTAACAGGTTCCCATAAGTGTTCAGCGGCCAGTTGGTATATGTGGGCGTGATAGGATTGACAGGAAGCCACTCTGTAGACTCCCCAAAGCCTCCATCATTGCTGAATTTAACGCTGGTGATACCAGTGGATGTATCGTACTTGTAGGTAAGCGTCACAGTATCACGATTAGTGAATATCGCTCCTTCGTTAATAGTAAACTTATAACCCGGATTGTATTGGGTTTTGGCAGTGAGAGTATAGACATCACTTATGCCATCATCCAAATGGGCGGTGTTGGTAATATCAGCACCCATAGGGAGAGTATGGGTGACATACATGCTAAAATTCAGGAAGATAGGAGTACCAGAAATGATGTTCCCTTGCCATAGCAAGAGATCTGAAGTTGAGGTAAGACTTCCAATGTTGGCTATCGCGCTGCCGGGGATGTAGGTGGTATTGACAGGATAGACATCAGTCAGGGCTGCACTGGCACTAATGTTACTGTAGTTGCGTAAGACGAGAGTGTAGGTGATTCGCGCGCCAGCCTCGACATAGTTTGAACTGACACGCTTGTAGGAAGTGGACAAATCAGGTCCAACTTCATATGCCCCCATATCCACGGCGCTACCCATAATCCGAGGATTGCCAGCCAGATCGAAGGAGACGGTAACGCTAAGGCTGTTGCCCACATCAATGGAAGGAGAAGTGGCTTGCAAGCGATAATTGCCAGCAGAAGTAGGTGCTTCCGTCGCCGAAATGGGTGCAAAAAACTGTGGATCGCTGGTCAGCAAATTGCTACCACAGTTCGTGTTAGGCGGGCATCCCCCTTCCACTAAACTATAGTCCAAAGTAGCTATGGTATCGTTATAGATTTGTTCCCCGCTAGACGCCATGTTGCCCCATAAAATACAATTGGAGAGCGTTGTGTTGCCCGCGTTGAATATCCCACCGCCGCTGTTGGTAGCATGATTGCCACTAAAGGTAACGTTGATCAAACTTGGATTACTGTTACCTTCGTTTGGATCTCCAGGGCCGTGGAGATTGTTGCTGTAGCCAAAGCTGTACATCCCACCACCATCCTCAGCCCGGTTGCCTTTGAAAATCACATTGGTCAACACCGCATTGCTGGTGCCATTGTAACCCCCATTGTACATTCCACCGCCGGCAAAGACGGCATTATTGCCGCTGAAGGTGACATTGGTCAATAACGGACTGCTGTCGCCGAAATAACCATCGTTAAGCAGTCCGCCGCCGCTGTTAGTAGCATGATTGCCACTAAAGGTGACATCATTCAACACTGGACTGCTGATACCAAACATTTGGCCATCGTTGCACATCCCACCGCCATCTTTGGCACTATTGCCGCTGAAAATTGTGTTGGCTATGGTTGGACTGCACTCGTTTCCACTACCAGACCCGTCGCAATAAAGTCCTCCACCACTCCCCTCCGTTTGCCCGGCGGTGACAATGAAACCATCAACTACTGTCGTCTCGGTAATAGACTCGTTCATCCCGCCATTGAGCCACAGGACATGGTGCGCATTATTCCCGGTGATGGCAGTATAGGAAGTTGTCACGCCATGACCATTTGTTGTATCATTGTCGTCAATGTCGCCGCTCAACACTGTGATATTGGTCTCCCAATCACGCTGCTCACGTGACGTTTCTCCGCTCGTAAAACCACCATAAATCTTGGTGTTGTTATAATTAAGGCGAAAAGTTTCGGTCACCGCTTCACTGACGTGATCACCGTCTTTGTCCTCGTCTGGGTAGTAAATGCCCTCTGCAACCCAGATTTCGTAGTTGTCAGTACCGTTAGAATTTGTCTCGTCAAGAGCGTCCTGTAAATACTTGTACGCGTTATTCCAGGAACTGCCATCGCCAACAGAAGCGGCATCTGCATCTACGTAGATGATTGTACTATCGGCTTGGGTAGGATTTGTGGTTAGCAGGAACAGAGCCGAGATCAATCCCCACACCAATGTGAGCGCCAAGAGCAGCTTGCGTATATTCATTTCCATTCTCCTCTCATACAAAATAGTTCTTGACAATACTTGATTTCAAAGGCGCATTTTCAGCCACCACTTCGACACACCAGTCCCGCCACATAAAGTCTCAGAGGACATTCCAAAGCCCATCCGCACTTGGGGCAAATAAAGAGAGTTTTGCTTAAGCCCGAGAAAGATCTCCGCACACACCCTGCCACCACTACCGCACTCGCGCTTCCGCCAGGTGGGCAACAAACGCCGCCGGCACCGGCGCGCGCCAGATGCTCATCTCGGCCGAGCGCCGCGTCCTGGTCGAGGCCATCGCCGCGAGGAGGGGACTACGTCGAGCTGATCATCCATCCTGCGTTCACGGATGCGTATATGGAGGCGATCATGTTGTGATCGAGGATCCTCGGAGCGATAACCGCCTCCGGTACTGACGTGGTTGGGTGTACGCCCTACAGTTTATCTTCTTCTCGCGGTTCGATATCAGCGACTTTCGACATCGCGGCTTCGAATTTTTCCCTACTCTCTCGGGCTGCTCGCCCCTCTAAGTAATCTTCTGCCAGTACCCAGCGCGCTAAGGTTTGCTTTGCGGTAGCCGTCAAGGGCAAGCTCCGTCCGCTGTCATTATCGATCTGCACAACGACGGTCTCAGCCTTGGCTACACACGTCCCGTTTTGAAATAGCTGCTGACAGAATTTGATGGAGCTGTTCCCGATCCTCAGTATTCCGGTCCCGATAGCTATCTGACCGGGCCATTGGATCTGCTTCAGAAAGTCCAATGTGAGCGAGGCGATGACGAAACTTGCCCCTTCAAACAGAAGCGGGAATTCAGGATCGTACAGGACTTCCACCCGGCCGGTTTCCAGAAAGGAGGAGAAGACCGAGTTGTTGACGTGCCCCTGACGATCCGTATCAGCATATCGAACCTTGTCAAAGGTTTTTAGTGGAAAATCATCC
>DAOTUH010000419.1:0-17205 GCA_034437255.1 Anaerolineae bacterium | reverse complement strand
CGTCGAGGTCTACGACGTTGCTGGCAACTTCATGGAGAAGACCACGACCGCGTCGGGCAGTGCGGAGTTGACGTTTACGGCGACGGACGAGACGCACTTCATCGGCATTTTTAAGTCGCAGACGGCGTCGCCAGAAGGCACCAATGTTGATTACGATCTACGCATTTACCAGCTCCAGGCGACGCCCACGCCCACCACGGCGCCGACGAACACGCCAGAACCGGGCACGCCGACGCCCGCGCCTACCTGGGCCAGCGGCTACGATCAGTACGAGCCGAACTTCAGCTTCGAGACGGCGCAGACCATCGCGTCCGGCGTCACCTACGAGCTCAACTTCACGCCGTGGGGCGGCTCCACCGAACCTGATAACGATTATTTCAAGCTATGGGTCAAGCCCGGTCTTTTCTTTATCTGCGAGACCTTCGATTTAGGGGCTGTGGTCGATACTAACATGATCTTCTATGATGCCAACCGGAATCTGATCGGTGGCAATGATGATCGCGCGCTGGGCGATTACAGCAGTAAGTATTCCTATTACAGCACGTATGAGGGCTATCTTTATGTGCTGGTAGGGACCGGCTCACGGTTGTCTTATGAAGACGCGAAGAACAGTCCCTACAAGTTGGAATGCACAAAATCGGTACCGGGAACGCCAACAGTGGTACCGGACGGCGATGACGATGATGACGACGAAGGTGGGCCGTCGAAGGGAGCGACGCCGGTGCCGACCGCCACGCCACCGTCCTCACCGGTAGCGACGCCTACGCCTACGCCGGAAACTACGCCAACGTCTGAGGGTAACGGCGCCGAAGGCACGGTTTCTCTGACGATTCGGACCTTGACGACGCCGGCGCCTATGTCGGCGACGCCAACCCCCTCCGGTTTCCGCACCTTCCGTCTGGTCGTCTACTACGACAGTAACGCCGATGGTGAATTCGGCGCCGGGGAGGGCGTGCCGGGGTTCTTTGTGCGTGTGATCGGCTCAACCGGGGTTGAGGAACTCGCGCATGGCTACACCGACGAGCAAGGACAGATCTCGTTCTCGGTGCCAACCGTTCGCACGGTACGCGTGGTGGTGCCACTGCTGGGCATCGACCGGTTGGTTGCTCCGTCGACGCCGGAGGTGAAGGTGCGCATCGCGCCGCACCCCTTGCCGGAGGCCATTCCATGACTGACAGCGATACCGGAGGCAACGGTCCATGAACGACGAATCACAGAGATTACCTGAAGACGAACAGGCTCAGACGCCGACGCCTGCTGCTGCCGAGGAAGCGCAACAGCCCGAGACACTGCCGGAAGGTCCGGTGCCGTCTGATGATGCTGCTCCCCCGGACACGGAGGCGGTAGCGGCATCCGAGGTATCGCCGGGGCTTGACGTGTCGGCAGAATCCGAATCCCCGCCAGCGTCCAGCACTTCGGATCGGATGGAAGGACGCTTCTTTCCACCGACTTGGGCCCTGTTGCTATTACTGTTGGGCGTTGTTGTGGTCGTCGCTGTCGCCTTGGGGGTTCTGCGACAGACCTGGCTCGCGCCTCAACCGGAAGGCGATGCGGGTTCCCTTTCGGTGGAAAAGATCTCGACTTTCGATTCGCCGCCAGATATCCCCGCTGATCTTCAGGTTCTGCAAGAGAACGGAACCCCGCTCTCTCCGGCTCTGCCGAATCGTCTTATGCTGCAGGGTGCTGTCTATCCGGTGATCCCTGTTCCGCTGGAGGGGGGACGTTGGCCGATACCGGCAAGGCAAGATGATATTGCCACGTGGGTGTATGGCACCGTGGTCAATTACGTGATCGGGTTGCCTTATACGACTACCACAGAATCCCGTCTGGCCAGCCTGGAGCCTGGTGCGAGGATTACCTTGACCTTGAGCAACGGCACGACGCTGGTGTTTGGTTCGCCGCAGGCTCAACGATACGCGTCCACGGATACCACACCTCTCTCGCAATCTCAGCCTGGGTTGACGTTGGTGCTGTTGGGCGTTCAGGAGGATAAGACAGATCGTCTTGTGGTGCAGGCGCGTTACCTGCCGGACGTGAGCCCGGCAGAGGGCACTTCCCAGAACATCGGTGGATTGGATGTTCTGGTGCTTGATGCGGGCATCGTCGACGAGGTGGAAAATGGACGCGACTTTGTGGTGGAGTTTGAGGTGACTCCTCAAGGCGCCGATCCCGTCCAAACCCGTTTGTTCGATCTGGTGTTGGAGGATGGTGAGGGTCAACGCTACACGACGGATGCAACAGTCTCACAAAAGGGGAAATACGGGCCGTTGCCGGATCAGATTGCGCCCGGGGAGACGGTCCAGGGGTCCGCCGGCTATCGCATCTCGGAAGACGCAGAGCCACCGTTGACGTGGATTTTCCGCGCAGATCCGGCCTTGGCGGAGTCCGCCCGTTTCTCGTTGCCCTATGAGCCGCCGTTCCCCGGCCCTCCACAGCCTCAGGTCGAATTGACGGATGCCTTCGCCGATGAGAACATGGATGTCATCGTGATCAACGGCCGGGTGCAGAACACCGGAGAGTCGCGGCTTGACGTGACCGAAGCGGATATCACACTCTCATCGAGTGAGGGAGAGGCGGAATTACTTGTAGCGACGCCCACGTTCCCCTGGCAGATTGAAGCTGGCAGCGATCAGGTCATTGAGCTGCAATTTGCCCTTCCTATCGATGTCGATTCTGTGTTGTTGGATATTCTGGGCTTCACGTTTCAAATCGACGGATTGCCGTGATGTCTTGGGCAATAAAGAAACGCCTCCCAGGCTAACCCTGGGAGGCGTTTCCACTTTATGATCTGCAACCGTTTAGGTGCAACGCACTTACGGGTCGAAACAAACCGCGCCACAAAGTTTTCGAGCATGGTTCAGGAGTCCCCGGCTCGTGAACGTCGGCGAAAGTGCGGCGCACCTCAGAAGACTAAACAGATATATGATCTTACGTCAGCCCTATTAAGACGCCGAAGCGGCCCGTGTGCCCCTTTTCCATCCGGTGAGAGTACCACTCCGTTGTGCATGCTCCCGTATAGAGCTGTGACGCCTCGATGTGACCGACCCCGGCGGCTTCGAGCTGTGCCTGGACGGCGCCAGGTAAGTCTAGATAGATCTCCCCGTTGCGCCTTTCGGTGATGGTTGATGGATCTGGCACCGTTTGGCTCATGGCCTCCACGACGTCTGGGCCGACGGCATAGTGTTCCGGCCCGATGGCGGGCCCGATGCCGGCCCAGAGTTCGCCGGGCTCCGTGCTAAAGGCCGCTCGCATCGCGTCGATGGTCGCCGGAACGATGCCGGCCGCCGTGCCTCGCCAGCCCGCGTGCGCCAGCCCGGCGGCATGGTGCGGAGCGTCGTAGAACAGCACCGGGGTACAGTCGGCAAACCGCATTAGCAGTGCTGTGTGGGATTCGTTGGTGATGAGCGCGTCGGTCTCAGGGATGGTTGTGCCGCCATGGGCCCGGTTGACCCGAACCACGTGTCGTCCGTGGACTTGGTAGGGGCTGATCACCTGCGTAGTGTCGAGGCCGAAGACCTCGAAGAGGCGCCGATGGTTCTCGCGCACCGCCGCCGGCTCATCGCCAACGCTGCTCCCAAGGTTGAGGGAAGCATAGGCGCCCTCGCTGACGCCGCCCAGTCGCGTGACCAGCGCGTGTTGAAAACGGTGACCTGGCCCATCGAAGGCATACCAGGCCAGGCCGTTGTGTCGGTTACGTTGCACGATCAGTCGAAGATCTCTTTAATCACAAGCCCGATCCAGCCGAAAATCCAGGCTGCCAGCAAAATGCCGGCCAGCGTGATTTTCTGTTCATCTTCAATAGGCGTGATCGTGGTGCCTTCAGATCCCACTTCGATATAAGCCAGGGGCCGGACCCGCGCACCGGCCCCGCCGCCGCCACCCGCGCCGGTGGCAGCGGTTTCTTCAAGTTCCTCCCCCGGTTTTTCAGAGAGTTCGGTCTCTTCACCGCTCTCGGTGACCCCGTAGCCGGCACCGAAGCCGTAACTCACTTCTGCGACGGGGATCAACGTCCGCCCACCGAGCTCTCTGGGATTACCGAACACTTTGTTAACGTCGGCATCATGGATGACGCCGGTTATTCTTTCAAGCATCTCGTGCCAGTCTTTCACAATTATCCTCCTTGAGGTTTGCGTTTGCTTTGAAAACCTGGTAAATATAAACGCTCTATGTTATCACCGGCGCATCAATTTGATCAGCAAAATCATAAGACTGCTGATCAAGGCTACACTCACACCGATGGCGACCATAACGCTCAGCGTTTCCTGTGTCGTGTTGGGGATTGCGTGCCACCGTTTACCTTCTGGGCCCTCTTCGACAAAGGAGATAGGGCGAAGGCGTGCTGTATGGAAGACCCCATTTTTCTCTGCGCCAGCGTGTAGGGTGGTGACCAAGATGGATGGCAGCAGACGCCGTTCTCCAACTTCGATGGGGGCGCCAGCGACAATCCTTGTCCTGGTGTCAATATCGGACATAGTTCCTCCTTGCGAGTTATTCATGGCTAATTGCGAGTTACGCACATAAGGCTTATGGCCTGTAGTGATTTGTTACCTTCCACTTGTATTATAGTCAGGTTCGATGCCAAGACAAGGTCTCAATGCTCTGGGCAGACGAAGCAGTTCCAGGGTGGCACAGACGCAATAAGTGGCCTCCAGTCATGTTGACCACCCGCATCACCCCCGGTTTCATTTGCCTTGCTTTCGTCTATGCAAATTCTACAGCTCGGAAACTTGTCCCAAACGCAGTGGGGATGACACCTCCCCACCACCCTGCGAAATCCAAAAGAGCCAGCAACAATTCTCTATCGTACAAACACCATAGGACGCAGATGAACGCAGGTAGACACAGATTTCTTGTTAAAAAACCCGATTTTTATGACCTTGTTTTGGATAGAAAATCATCTATCTGCTATCATTTGTGCCTATCCGCGCCTAAGGTGAGCAAATGTACGGTAGAGAAGTTTGCCCAATTCATAGTCTGCTTGCCACGGATATAGCCTTGGGGTATGATTATGTTTAAGGAAAGTTAATATCGTGTGATGCATGCCACACCCATGATTGATTAGAAGGTCAGGGGTTGGCGATCTTTGTCGGATTGCGGCCTCTACCTTACGTTTATTTAGAGGTGCTACTTATCATCGCCTGAAGCCGGCCTGGTTGAATTAGATTGATTTACTTCGGCTTTTGTGATACCGTAATAGTGTCGCCAAATTGTAATCTTACGATGAGGAGCGAGGTTGTGGTTGCGCGGCAGCTACTAGGGGTAGAGGGAGGTTATTTTGAGCCAAAATCAGAAGCTGATCATAGGAGTTCTGGCAATCCTGGACGTGATTGTGATCGGTGCCTTGGCTGGTGTTGTCATTACCGGGATGCGACAGCCAATGGCAGCCCCAACACTAGCGTCTACGCCGACGCTGACCGTCACGCCGCTCGATATCCCGACGTGGACACCGACCGTGACGTCCACACCAGCGCCTACGTTACCGCCTCAGCCCACACGTACGCCACGACCCACGCGAACGCCGTTCCCGACATCTACGTCGACGCCTCTACCCACACCCGGCCCGGTTGAGCTAGAGAATCCGGATTTTGATCGCATCGCGTTCAATGATATTCCGGGTTGGCAGACGGATTCTTTTGTCAACTATGAATCGGGTGGAGGGTACGATCCACATAACTCTTATGCAGAGCCTACGTTCACGTCAGCGGATGATCCTGTCCGCCGTATCAATGGGTCCACTCTTAAGATCGAGACAATCCGATGGCTGAAGTTCCGGGCTTTTGTTTACCAACAGATCACGGTCACAACTGGCAGCACGGCCTATTTCCAGATACGGGCCAACGCTTTCTCTTCCATCGACGAGCTGATCTTAAGAGCGGGTGTTGATCCGAATGGTAGAGATGGTTGCGCCGGGGCACGCTGGGGAGAGGTTATTGTTGATCAAGATGACGGCATTGTGACGATTACATCTCCGCGTGTGATCGTTGGAGAGTCGGGACGAGCGACGGTTTGTCTCTATGCGGAACCTCGTTATCCCGATGTCAGCAATGCGGCGTTTTTCGACCAGGCTGAGTTGATTGTTGCACCACCAAGACCGTGAAGGAGGTTCCGATGCAATCCATGCCGGTTTTATATGATATTGTGGTTGTCGGTGCAGGATTGATAGGCGCCGCGGTCGCTCACCGACTGGCCAAAGATGGGCACAGTGTTTTGGTGCTGGAAGCTGGTGAAGACGTCGGTGGGTTGAGCGTACGTGGGTGTGGACTGGCATTGTTGGGCACGGCAGAACCTTACGCTTCCTTGGTCGAGCGTCGGGGTATGGATGATGCACATTGCATCTGGGCCCTCACCCAAGAGAATTTAGCGCTTCTTAAGGCTTCAGCTGATGCTTTGAACGTGCCGGTACACCGCGTGGGAAGCTTCCGTGCGACCGGTAGCAGCGCCGAAGCCGCTCTGTGGGAACGCTCGTATCAGATGCTAGAACAGGAAGATTTCGCTGTCGAACTAGATGACGCGACGGAAGCGGGCTTGTTAATCGGTCTACGTACCGAAGCCGATTTAGCGTTTGAGCCTTCTGCCTTGATCACTGCTTTGCTAGAGCATCCAAACATCACTTTGCGAACGGGTGTAGAAGTGCAGACGCTTAAGGATGATGAACGATACGTGGATATCTGGGCCCATAAACATTACGTGCGCGCCGGGCGGGCTGTTTTGGCTGCCGGTCCCTATCTCGTCCATCTGGATGATGCATTCCAGACGTTGATCTCCCTGGCTCCGATGCAAGTGGTGCACTCCAAGGTCTCCGATGAGTTGGCTCAACCATGGATCTTTGATACGGGTGACGTTTTGCTCTGCGACCTGAGCGAGCAGTGGCGGACGGTCGCCTGGTCCAGGGATACGGATGAGGAACCGTGGGATAAATTGGTTCGGGTGAACGAGCAATTTTGTCCAGACGCACGCATTGTAGGACATTATACAGGATGGATCGCGTGTAGCGCCGATAGTCTGCCCATCCTTGGAGGTGTGCCCGGTTATGCTTCGGTGTATTCTGTCGGTGGTTTAGGTGCCTGGGGCGCAAGTTGGGCTTTTGTGGCAGCGGAACAGATGAGCAAGATACTTGATGGTGAAGCCCCGTCGGCTCTGTTGCGCCTGGAACGCTTCTCGGCTGAGAGTCAAGCGTAGAGGTTGGCACGTCTGTGGCGTTCTAGATCTGCTGATTAATTTCTTAAGTGCTTATGTGTTAAATTTGTATATCTATAGTATACTAGTCGTAAGGTGCTGCGAGACAACCTCTCTTAGGTAAAATAGAGCCTTAGTTACGGTTAGCGTCTTGATATAAGATTCTATCTGAAGGAAAGTGATGGTCGCTGTGTCGAGAGGAACGTTGTGGTAGAGGTGAACGGTTCGGAAAAAGGGGCCATCCAGGTGGTCATTGTCGACGATCATCCCTTTTTCCGTGAGGGAGTTCGTGAGGTGTTGAGTGCCCAAGCCGACATCATGGTAGTCACGGAGGCCGAAACCGGTGAGGAGGCATTGAATCTCGTTCCCGATGTGAAACCGGACGTGACGTTAATGGACGTCAATCTTCCAGGCGTGAATGGTTTACAAGTCACGAAAACTCTTAAGGATCAGCATCCGGCGCTCAAATTTATTATTCTCACTGCATACGATGACGACGAGCAAATCTATCACGCCATTCGTATTGGCGCGTCAGCATATTTTTCCAAAGATGTGGCGCCGGGCGAACTGATTTCGACGATTCGAGCCGTGGCGGGCGGATATTACGTTATTGATGGAAAGCGCATGACGCCACAGCAGATGGAAACCTGGTTGCTGGAATGCTATCATCGCTTTGGGGCGGAACCGGAGGATGATATTTTCTCTCCGCTTACACCACGCGAAATGGATGTGTTGGAGCTGATCATTGAGGGACTGAGCAACAAGGGGATTGCTTACCGGTTAGGGATTAGCAAGCAGACGGTCAAAAATCACGTGACCTCGATTCTGTCGAAATTAGGTCTCTCTGATCGCACCCAGGCAGCCATCTATGCATTGCGGCGTGGCTGGGTGCGATTTCCCAGTAAACGTCTGGATACCGATGGGTCATTTGAAATCTGAATTGAATCTGGCTAAAATGAGTTGGAGAAGATGCGGTTCACGTCGCCATTATCAGTCTTAGCACTGAACGGTAGGCTGAAGACCCGTTTTGTGGTCTAAGAATGCCTCAAAACGGGCCAAAAGCATCCGTTTTGCAGGCTACGCGGCCTAGTCTGTCTAGAAAAATCAATGGGCATGAAGATTGCAACCGCTAGAAACTCCAACTTGTTTTTGCCACGTTCATCTGAATTAACCAATTCCATCATACACAATGTAGGTGAAGGCAATTATGTCCGAAGATAACGGGTCACAATTCATCGAGTCTTGTCGCCAGCAGTATAAGCAACTTCAGCAGGAGCTGAAAGAAGTCGATATGATGATCCAGCAGACCTCGTCTGAAGTGGATCGTTTGGTGCAGCGGAATGCTCATGCCGTGGCGACGATGCGGCAAGTCGAAAATCAGTTCGAGACGATTCCGCGTGAAGATATCCAGTCTGCCTATAACGCGTTGGTTGAAAGCCAACAGCGACTTTTTACGATGCGGGGACAGTTAGAGAAACTGCAGAGTGATCAGAAGAACAAGATGCGATTGGCCGAACTTTACAGTGATCTTCTAGAGCATTTAGGCTATGAACGGCAGGTTGAAGCAGATCAGATTGATGGCGAGGGAGCCACGTCACAGAAAGCGATGGTGGTGAGTATTATCGAAGCACAGGAGCGAGAGCGACAACGTCTATCGCGTCAGATGCATGATGGTCCAGCACAATCCTTGACGAATCTTGTGTTACAAGCGGAGATATGTGAACGATTTTTCCAGCGAGATCCAGAGCAGGCTCGCACGGAGCTTACCGAACTGAAGGACAACGTGGTAGGCACTTTTAAGAAAGTCAAAGCGTTTATCTTCAGTCTGCGTCCCATGATGTTGGATGATCTGGGGCTGGTGCCGACACTCAAGCGCTATGTGGATGGCTTGAAGGACAGTGGGTTTTCTGGTGTTACCCTTAACGTCACCGGCAAAGAACGACGCTTTGCCTCTTACAAAGAGGTAACTATCTTTCGAGTCATTCAAGAGTTGCATCATATCGCATCAGAGTATGGGGACGCTTCAAATGTCAAGATATCGTTGGATGCTGGCGATGAAGACGTACGCGTCATAGTGGAAGATGACGGGAAGGGGTTTGAACTTGGAAGCGCCCTCAATGCTCCAGAAGCGAAACGATTGGGGCTGCCTACTTTGCGTGAGCGCATTCAAATGTTAGGCGGAGAAATCTCATTTGATAGTGCACCTGGTCAAGGTATGCGAGTTACGTTCAGTCTATCGATTTCGGAGAACCCGGACGTTGAAGAAGAGAGTTGATTTGAGGTACGTGGAGCGAGAGTAGGAATCAATTGAGGCGGGACGTATGGGGGTTTTGGGGAGTGGGCGATCTATCCACAGATTACACAGATAAAAGGGAAAAGATCAGCCCTGGCAAGAATGGTCTGGAAAGCTGTTCCCTCAACCTGTACATGCGCCTTATTGAAGAGATAGGTCCTGCACAGCCGATTTTATCCCTAGTTTGTAGGTGCATTTAGAATCACCTTACCCAGAACGGGCTTAGGACCTGTAAAATAACAAGTTCCCGATGCCGCTAACAAGTACAGTGAAGATGCTAGTGTTTTGTCAAGCGTCAATTGATGAACGTGCATGGCGTCTTACCAGCCGGTGATAACTCGACTGCCCTGGCCCCATGGCCCAGTAGTGACCATAGGAAGTCGCTATCCGAGGCGCTAACGCGCCGAGCGTCGATCTACGTCGACGCGAGATCCCGTCCACGCAGGTAGACGGTTGGCCAACGGCCCTGGTAGAGTACTTAAGTACTCGTTTGGGCTGTTTATCAAATCAAGTTTGACAGAACACTAGGTAATCGTCTAGTTTATGAGTAGCCCAGGCGCAACGCACTTGCGAATCCAAAAGACTGTGCCATGAAGTCTTTCGGGTATGAATTAACATGTCCTGACTTGTCGACTTCGGCGAAAGTGTGTTGCACCTCTCTTACGTAACCTAAACAGATACGATATTAGTTGGTCGGTCAGTGCAATGCAGCCCGTGTTAACGGTAAGAGTTCAAGGAGAGAGCAATGAGCACAGACTATCTGGACGAAATCAAGAAAGAGATAGCGTATATCAAACCCCACGAAAACGACGATCTGGAGTGGTATAATGAGGGGCTGACGCTGCTGGAAAACAACCGTCTCGAAGCAGCCGAACTAAAGTTCAAGGAACTTATAATGTCGCAGCCCGAACACCATGACGGATATCACGGTTTGGCGCTTGTGTATCAGAAATTAGGTCGCAAGGCTGAATCCGTCTTCTTCATGCAGGAAGCGATTTCCAGAGCCAAGGTATTTCTGGATGAAGGGACACTGGATCAGAAAGCTCTGGACTGGTTAGAGCGAAATCTCGAGCAGATTCAGCAGATGTAGGAGCATCATGCAGTGAATGGGCAATGTATATGAAGGCCGAAACGGTTACATCGTGTCGGCAGGGAAAAGTTGATTCGGGACGAACAAGGGGGCCGACCAACCCCGTGTGGAGTCGTCCGGGTTGTATCGGTGCTTAAATCGTTATTGGGTGTGGTCAAAGACGGCGGCTTCTGGCGAGGTAGGCCCCGCTTCAGCCACCCGGCGGCTCACACTTGTCGTTTATTGGTGTTTGAGGCTTGTTTTTCAGGTCCTAAATGCGCACCAGCAAGTCCATATTCATTCATGCGGTCACACACTGGTTGCACAACCGAAACAATATGGGAGGAGCCCCCAAACACGTTTGAGGCTCGCAAATTTCGATCACGAAAGTACCAACAGGGTATATCGCGTTGCAGTTGCGTGGGAAGGTATTCTTTTACGAGCCCTTAGACTTGAATTAAGGTAAATGAAGCCGGGGTTGGTGCGCGTGGCAAACTTGATTGGAGGTCCGCTACTTTGCCTGCGTGCCTTTGGAACTGCTTCGTTTACCTTCGACAAGGTTTCTGTTGACATAAGGGCAAGACGTGCTACACTGTTATGGATAAAGTTTTTGTGTTATAATATGGTAAGATTAGGGTAGCTCATCGTTGATTGCCTATCTCTCAAGTATGCTATTGTGCCTGGATTCTGCATAAGGAGGCCTTAAATGCGTGGCAACAGGACACTTATCATCATTGCTCTGATCTTGCTGTTAGTCGCCCTGGCGGGGGGCTACCTCTGGTTCAGCGGTGGGCTTGATGGACTGCTTGGGGAAGGTGAGCAAGCGGTCGAAGCTCCAACCCCCACGCCTGAAGTGGCCCGGGTGGAAATCGTTGTCGCGGTCCAGAATATTGGAGCTGGGACACAGATACGTGTTGAGGACAATGCGGTTGTGAAGCAGCCTTGGCCTGAAGATGCTTTACCTATCGACCAAGGTTATTTCGACAAAGTTGAAGATGTTGAAGGTAAGTATGTGCGTATAGATATTCCGCGAGGGATGCCGATATTGCCCAGTATGTTGGGTGAACCGGGTGGCAAGCTTTCGGTGAGCGGATCCTCAGCAGCTCTTTTTGGGGACGAAAGGCGCCGGGCTTATTCCATTCTTTTGAATGCTCAAGGAAGTGTCGCTTGGGCTATCCAGCCTGGCGATCATGTGGATATTCTGGCTTCTTTCAGTCTTATACCTGTCGATGAGGAATTCCAGACCCGACTTCCAAATGAGTTCACGCCACTGGAACCTGTTGGAGGTGTGGCAGGAGAAGAGGGCCAGGTACAAGGTGGGCTACAACCCGGTCAGCGATATTTGTACGGTCGCTTTGAACCCTTGCCCGGTGGCGAGGATGCCTTTATCGTGCCTTCCGAAGGTCAGCTACCCACGTATCTGATCGTCCAGATGACCGTGCAGGATGCCATTGTTTGGAATGTAGGCCTTTGGGAGCAACAAGAGGAAACGGCTAGCACTGGAGCACAAGCCCCGCAAGAAGAGGGGGGCATTCTTGGGGAAGGGCAAGAGCCTCAGCAACCCCCTGCTTCTCCTCAGACGCAACAGGCCCGAGAAAATGATTACGTGACGCTTTTGGTGACACCTCAAGATGCGTTGGTTCTGAAATACTTGTATGAGATGGGGGCCGACTTGGATTTGGCTTTGCGATCGGTGGGCGACGATGCTCCGGTCATTACCGAGCCGATCTGGTTGCGGTATGTGTTGGATAAATATCAGATTCCCAATTCACCACCTGAATTGCCGATTAAGATGGAGCAGCAAGAACAAATCGCCACTCCCACGGTGCAAGCACCGCCGACGCCTGTAGAAGAGTAAAGAGAAGAGAGATATTTTATGGCTGAAAACGCCAAAGCTATCCGGGTCATGATTGTCGATGATATCGCGGAGACGCGAGAGCAGCTGCGCAAGCTGCTTTCTTTCGATCCTGAGATTGAAGTCGTTGCCATGGTGCGCAGCGGAGAGGACGCGGTTGAAATAGTCCCGGAGGCCCGCCCGGATGTCGTGTTGATGGACATCAATTTACCAGGCATAGATGGCATTACTGCTACAAATAAATTATTGGATATTTATCCTTCTGCCCAAGTTTTGATGTTGTCTGTGCAAGGAGAGTCTGACTATATGCGCCGGGCAATGTTGGCCGGCGCCCGGGATTACTTGACGAAACCTCCCAGCGCGGACGAGTTATTGGATGCTATTCATCGTGTTGCTAAACTCAAGCCGCGTTCCGCTTCGGAAGGGGCCATCTCGTCGATAGAGGAAAGGACTGTGATTGCCGCGACGACTGCGGAACCTGAAACTCAGGGCAGAATTATCACAGTGTTCAGTCCCAAAGGTGGCGCGGGATGCACTACTGTGGCTGTGAACACTGCTCTAGCCATGAAGAAAGCTCTTGGAGAGATGACGAAGGTCGCGTTGGTTGATGCGAATCTGCAGTTTGGTGATGTGGCCATTTTCATGAAGCTTCAACCCACACGTACGTTATCAGATTTAGCTCCTCATGCTGAGGAGATGGATGTAGAGCTGTTAGAAGCGGTCATGGTCCCGCACCCGTCCGGTCTGAAAGTGCTCTCGGCTCCATCGGCTCCTGAGGAAGCAGAGCTGATGCGCGAAGGTGGTGTGGATGAGGCTGGGGGCAATCAGCGTGTACGTTCGATCCTCACCTTTATGCAACGGTACTTTGATTATCTGATTGTTGATACGGCTCATATGGTTGATGACGTACTGCTGGCGTTGTTGGATATTAGTGATTTGATTCTGGTACTTACTCGCCCCATCATTCCTGAGATTCGGGGAGCGCGTATGTTTGTCGAGCTGCTACAGAAGCTCAATTATCCTATGGAGAAGGTCCAACTCGTCATCAACGCCGTGGACGACAAGCGTATGGGTATTCAACCCGCAGCGATTGAGCGTGCAATGATGCCTGCACTGGCGCAGATTCCGTTGGAGGAGCGGACGGCGTTACGAGCCGCAAACTATGGGGTTCCCTTTATTCTTAAAGATGGACGCGCTCCCATCAGTCAGGCAATTTCAGAACTGGCGCAATCTGTATTGGAGAAATTTGAGCAGGAGTCCGAGGAAGAAGAGGAATCTGCGAAGGAATCATCGCAGAAACGGGTAGGTCTTGGACGCTTGCTGTAGAGCAAGTGGATGATAGAGGAGGCTATTACTGTGTCTTTATTACGCAGGATGGAGAAAAAAGGATCTTCTACATCTCCCTCTACCAAACAGCGTACGCAAGAAAAATCTCCCTCGGTTAAGCGGCGTTCGGTTTCCTCGTCTCGCGATGCTTATATGGACCTGAAGACCCGGGTCCAGAATCGCCTGGTCGCCGAGCTTGATCCTGCCATGGATGTCTCTCGGACCCAAGAGGTACGGGAAACCATTCGCCAGATGTACATGTCGATTTTGGAAGAAGAGCGGATCGTGCTCAGTCGTGTGGAGCGTGAACGGCTCTTCGAGCAGATTGTTGCCGAGATTCTGGGCTTGGGTCCTCTTGAACCGCTCTTGGCCGATGATAAAATTACAGAGATTATGGTCAACGGCTGCAAAAACGTGTACGTGGAGCGGGGAGGTAAAATCACACGCACAAATATTAACTTTGAATCGAACGAGCATTTGATGAGAATCATTGAGCGTATTGTTGCTCCGTTGGGACGGCGTATCGATGAGAGCAGCCCCAAGGTTGATGCGCGCTTGAAGGATGGATCGCGTGTCAATGCGGTGATTCCTCCTATTTCTTTGGTGGGGCCGGTGCTGACGATTCGTAAATTCTTCACAGATCCGTTAACGATTGACGATTTGGTCCGGTTTGGATCGGTCAGCGAAGAACTGATGGAATTTTTGCGAGCCTGTGTGATTGCGCGTCTGAACGTTATCGTTTCTGGCGGTACGGGAACAGGAAAAACTACTTTTCTCAACGTATTATCGGGTTTTATTCCCGGCGACGAGCGTATCGTGACGATCGAGAATGCGGCGGAGTTGCAGTTGCGTCAGGAGCACGTGGTGACGTTGGAATCCCGCCCGCCCAACATTGAGGGCAAGGGTGAGATTTCGATCCGGGACTTGGTTATCAACTCCTTGCGTATGCGCCCTGATCGCATCATCGTAGGTGAGTGTCGTGGCGGCGAGGCACTAGACATGTTGCAGGCGATGAACACGGGTCATGATGGCAGTTTGACCACGTTGCACGCCAATAACACGCGCGAATCGCTCTCCCGTCTGGAGACGCTGGTGTTGATGGCGGGCATGGAACTGCCCCATCGCGCTATTCGTGAGCAGATTGCATCGGCGATTGATGTGATTGTCCAGCTGAAGCGTTTTCGAGACGGTTCCCGCAAAGTCGTGGCAGTCACAGAGGTTCAGGGCATGGAGGGTGACGTTGTCACGACGGCGGATATCTACAAGTATGAGCAGACTGGATTTGAGAACGAAAGGGTGGTTGGTCGGCTCAGACCAACTGGTATTCGCCCCAAGTTTATGCAACGCATAGAGAATACCGGTATCCATCTACCTCCTTCGATCTTCGGCGCTGGTCGCCGCTTGCGCCAAGGCTTCTAAAAGCTGCGGTTGCTCAGCTACGCCGTCCACTTATCTGGAAAAGCGTTATGTGGAAGAGTGAATCAGGTGTGAAGTTTATGCTACGGTGCTATATAGTGAGAAGCACCAGTAGGGTGGTGATAGCAATATGGGGTGGGTAATTGGTGGGATCTTTGTTTTGGCGATAGGCCTCCTTGTTTATGCGCTGGTGGGACAACCTGCCGGGCAGAGTCTGGTTGAAGAGCGCATTGGCGGTCGTATTGAGCCTTCAGACTTTGAGACCAAAGTAGGACCGGGAGAGGATAGCGCTTCGCTCATCGGCGCAGCCGTGGATCGAGCGGTTGCGGGTCGAGGATTTGCTCAAAATCTGTCCACTCAGTTGGCCCGCGCTGATTGGAAACTGACGGTCGGCGAGTTCTTGGTTCTCTCTGTCACCATCGCGCTTGGATCTAGTGTACTTTTTTACCTTCTCGGAAAACCGCTGCTTATTCCCGTGGGCATCTTGCTTGGGGTCTTCGGGCCTCGAATGTACATGGGTATTCGAAAAGGCCAGCGTTTGAAGGCCTTCAATGGTCAATTAGGAGATGCGCTTAACCTGATGGTCAACTCACTGCGGGCCGGCTACAGTACACTGCAGGCCATGGAGGTCATCTCTCATGAGATGCCAGATCCTATTGCCAATGAGTTCGGTCGCGTGGTGCTCGAAATTCAGTTGGGCGTTAATTTTGATACGGCCATGGCCAATCTGCTACGTCGCATGCCCAGCACGGATTTGGATCTTGTGATTACGGCTATGAGCGTCCAGCGTGAGGTCGGCGGCAATCTCGCGGAGGTCCTAGATGCCATCAGTTTTACCATCCGCGAACGGGTGCGAATCAAGGGAGAGATCAAATCTCTCACCGCGCAGGGACGAGCCACAGGTGTCATCATTACGTTCTTGCCCTTTGCCTTGGTCGGTGTCCTGAGTTTCATCAACCCGGATTTCGTCAGCCCTCTTTTCGAAGACGCGTGTGGATGGATCATGATTGGGATAAGTCTGCTGCTTATTGGACTCGGCTACTTTGTCATCAATAAGATTACCAGTATCGAGGTCTGAGTCAGGGGGGGAGTAATGGAGATCCTATTGATTTTCGGCATTGTGGTTCTGGGAGGCGTGCTACTCTACTTCTTTGTCTTCAAGCGGCGTTCCTCACAGAGCCTAGAGGATCGCCTTGACGAGCTGGCAGCGTTGGGTGAGCCGATTTCTTTGGAAGAATTGGAGCTTTCCCAACCTTTCAGTGAGCGCGTAATCGTGCCGATGTTGGAGAGTCTTTCGGAGATTGCGCAGCGCTTTACACCTCAACAGACTATGGAGCAGGCACGGCATCAGCTTGAGTTGGCCGGGATTGCTCACAAAATAAAGCCGGCCCAGTTCCTCGTAGCTCGTTTAGGTGGCGCCGTTGTAATGGGCGGCCTGGGATTCTTGCTGGCTACATCGGCCTCGGACTCACCGGCATATCAACGTATTCTGATGCCGGTCGGCGGAGTTGCGCTAGGTTACTATATTCCTGTGTTGTTGCTCATGTCCAAAATTCGTCGCCGGCAGGAAGACGTTATCAAAGCGTTGCCCGATGCGCTGGATCTCCTGACGATTTGTGTGGAAGCGGGGTTGGGGTTTGATGCGTCGATGGCTAAAGTTGCCGAGAAATGGGATAACGAGCTCAGCCTGGCGTTTGCTCGCACCGTTCAACAGATGCAGCTGGGCAAGCTGCGCCGTGAAGCACTGCGTGATATGGCGAACAGCCTTGATGTATCTGACGTGACATCCTTTGTAGCGGCTATTGTTCAGGCCGATCAATTGGGTGTCAGCATGGCGAAGGTCATGCGCATTCAGTCTGAACAGATGCGTATGAAGCGGCGACAGCGAGCCGAAGAGAAAGCCCGCCAGGCCCCTGTTAAGATCATGATTCCGTTGGTATTTTTCATCTTTCCCACGATCCTGATTGTATTGTTGGGGCCCGCGATACTGACGATCAGGGAATCTGGCGTTCTGGGTGGATTCTAATTGAAATTGTCTGAGCGTGCTTGATGCTCTATCAAGAGAGCCAG
>DAOTUH010000418.1:0-11540 GCA_034437255.1 Anaerolineae bacterium | reverse complement strand
GACCATCGTCGGCGGGCAGGGCAGCGACGAGATGATCGTGGCCCGTGTCAACCAGATCAAATCCCAGATCGAGACGACCACGTCCGACTACGACCGCGAGAAGCTGCAAGAGCGCCTGGCCAAGTTGGCCGGCGGCGTGGCGGTCATCCGCGTGGGCGCGGCGACTGAGACCGAGCTGAAAGAGAAGAAGCACCGCGTCGAGGACGCGCTCAGCGCCACCCGCGCAGCCGTTGAAGAAGGCATCGTTCCCGGTGGCGGGGTTGCTCTGCTCAACGTCATGAGTGTCCTGGCTGACTTCGATATGCCTTACCCCGATGAAAAGACCGGCGCGACGATTCTGCTCAAAGCGCTGGAAATGCCCATCCGCAAGATCGCCAAGAACGCCGGTGAGGACGGGGCCGTGATTCTGGCCGAAGTCCGCCGTCGTCAGAAGGACGAGGGCAACGATCACATCGGCTACGACGTGCTTGACGGTCAATTCAAGGACATGCTCAAGGCCGGTATCATCGATCCGGCAAAGGTGACCCGAGGCGCGCTGCTCAATGCGGCCTCCGTGGCTGCGATGGTGCTCAGCACCGAAGCGCTCATCACCGACATCCCTGAAGAAGAGCCACCTATGCCCGCTGGTGGCGGCGCCGGCGGCATGGGCGGTATGGGCGGCATGATGTAGGCTGACCCAAAAAGCCGAGTAACAAAAAGCCCCCGATCAAATCGGGGGCTTTTGCTTTGTCAGGAGATATCTGTTTAGTCTTCTGAGGTGCGACGCACTTTCGCTGACGTTCACAAACCTGGGATTCCTAAACTGTGCTCGTAAAATTCTGTAGCGCGGTTTGTTTCGATTCGTAAGTGCGTTGCACCTGGACGCTCACAAACCTAAACGGTTACGTCAGGAGGAGAGCAAGCGCTCTGCTTTTGTTGTCAGCGTCCAGAAACGTGTCGCCTGTTGGCGCGCGCCGCATGCAGATTTTAGCGGGCACACGCCGCATCCGTCGCTGCATTGCTCGGCTTCGGTGAGGTACCCTTGCTGAGCAAGACGGTGGATCATATCCTCGATCAACGGAGGTGAAACGCCAAGGGTATCAGCAAGATCCTGCAGCGTCTGCATTCGATCGTTCTCTTCTAGCTCGCGCAGCAGTTGTTTGAGCATGCACTATCCTCCCATGAACAGTTGGCCAATCTGATAGACCAATATCCCGGCACCCAGTGAGATCACCAGCAGCAGGCCCACGCTGATCAAGGTCCACTTGGTGTCGGTCTCTTGTTTGATCACTGCGACCGTAGGAATGCAAGGGATGAAGAGCATCTGTGTGACCAGGAACGCCAGCGCCGCCGGCGCGCTGATGAGCGCGGGCAGCGACGAGGGCAGGTCACCGTAGAGCACGCTCAGCGTGGCGATGGTGTTCTCCTTAGCGATAAAACTGGTGAGCAGCGCCACGATGAACTGCCAGGAGAGGCCCATCCACGCGCCAATCGGCTCCAGCCAGCGCCCGAACATAGCCAGGTAGCTCTCGGTGGGATCGCCGGTGGGGAAGTATGAAACCACCCAGATCAACACGGAAACCGTGAGGATCACGGTGCCGGCCTTCTTGATAAAGGCCACCATGTTCTGCCAGACATAGAGGCCGATGGACCGCAGGTTGGGCACGTGGTAGAGGGGAAGCTCCATGATGAAGGCTATTTGTTCGCCCTTAAGGATGAAGCGATGCAAGAGAATGCCCAGAGCGGCCAACGTGAGCAGGTTGGCCGCCACCAACCCCCACGCGACCCAGCCAGCGGCGTTCCCAAAGAAGATAGAGGCCAGCACGGCGGTGACGACCAATCGCGCTGTACAGGGCACCAGCGGCGCCAACAGGATGGTCAGCAGGCGGGCACGTTTTGTCTCGATGATGCGTGTGCCCAGAATCGCGGGCACGTTGCAGCCGAAACCCAGCAGCAGCGGGATAAAACTCTTGCCGTGAAGCCCCATCAGGTGCATGAAGCGGTCCGTCAGATAGGCCACGCGCGCCATGTAGCCTGTATCCTCCAGCACGGCCAGGATGGCGAAGAAAATTAGCAAGATCGGGCTGAACGTGATGACCATGCCTGCCCCGCCGATGATGCCGTCGGCGAGCAAGTCGGCGAGCCAGGCCGGCGCATACGGCAGGATTAGGCTCCGGGTTCCCTCCGCGATTTGCGAGAGCCACCTCTCCAGGAGCCCCTGCAGAGGCGTGCCCACCGTGTACGTCAGCCAGAAGACGCCGCCGAGCACCATGAGTAGGATGAGCGTGCCCCACAGAGGATGGGTGAGCACACGATCCAGGCGCGTGGTAAATCCCACCTGGCCGACCTTGGGACGGACGACGGCTGCGCGCACCATACGCTCAATCCAGGCGTACCGGGCGCCGGCAATATCCAGAATCGCGTCCTCGTGCTCGTAGAGCCGCGCGTGAACGTCGTGCCAGACCTCGGAAGGTAGATGCGCTTGCATCAGGCTGATGATCTCCTCGTCGCCTTCCAACAACTTCAGCGCGACCCACCGGGCCGGATAAGGATCGGGCACGTAGTCTACGATCAGGTCCAGAATCTCCGCCATCACCGCTTCATGAGCAGGTAGAATGGTCGGGTGGCGCGGATGATATGGAATTCCACCGTTCAGCAGTGCTTCGATGGTTTCGACCAGCTCTTGCACGCCTTCCCCGTGCGTCGCTCTCATGGGGACGACGGGCAATCCCAGGGCGGCGGAAAGGACGTCGACCTCGATCTGAATGCCCTCCTGTTCGGCCACGTCGATCATGTTCAGGGCCAGCACCACGGGAGCGGGTAGCAGGAGGAGTTCCGCCAGCAGGTAGAGACTGCGTTCGAGCACGGCGGCGTCCACCACGGCGACGACGACGTCGGGGCGGGATTGGATGATAAAATCGCGCGTGATCCTTTCCTCATCGGAGTTGGCCGTGAGGCTGTACGTGCCGGGGAGGTCAATGAGTTCAAACGTCCATCTATCTTGGACGAGCGTGCCGACCTTCTTTTCTACTGTCTTGCCCGGCCAGTTGCCGACATGCTGATTGAGGCCGGTCAGGATATTGAAGAGTGTAGATTTTCCCACGTTGGGTTGACCGGCCAGGGCGACGGTAATGATTTCTGTCTCCCTCTGTTCACTGGCTACGGCGTGTGTGTCCACATTGATGGACGTCGGTAGCGACATCAGACACCTCCGTTCTGCGTCAACAGCACGCGCCGCGCTTCACCGCGTCCCAGCGCGACCTGTGTACCGCGCACGGCGACGATGACGGGGCCAAAGCCGTTATTCCGTACCATGGTGATGGTCGCGCCCGGCGTGAATCCCAGGGCGACCAGGCGGCTGACAAAGCCGCGCCCACCACGCAATGCGCGGACCAGGCCGCTTTCTCCGTTGTTCAGTTGAATAAGTGGTGTCACGTAGGAACCTCCTTAAGCAGACGAAGCAGACGCGATGTCCGCGGTCCAGATGGCCTCTGCAACGTGCGCAGGCAGATCCACGATGACATCGTCGATCTCGATTTGGGTGCTTTCCGGCTTCTGTTGGAGCACACGAAATTGACTCGCCGGGCTGAGTTGGTGAGCGTGGAGATAGTGCAACAGTTCCGACGTCTCAGGTGCAATGCGCACGATGCGGCACTCGCTGCCGGGCTCACGCATTCGCAGTCGCTTCCCTTTTTCCCCCGGCTCGCCCGGTTGAAGTGGGGCGCCGTGGGGACAGGCCTCGGCGTCGTCCAACAGATCGGCCAACCGCTCCGTGATCTCATCCGTGACCGCGTGTTCCAATCGGCAGGCGATTTCGTGCGCATCTTCCCACGGCACGTCGAGCAGATCGGTCAAGAATCGCTCCCACAGCCGGTGACGGCGTAGCAGAGAGATCGCGACAGCCTCGCCCTCGTCGGTCAGCGTCACCCCGTGATAAGGATGGTACGCGACCAGCTCCTTCGTTGCCAGCTTGCGGATCATCTCGTGGATGGAGACCCGTGAGAAGTTGAAATACGCCTGCAGCTCCGAAAGGGGCAGAGGAATCTCCGCATCGGTGCGCAGCCGGTAGATGGCACCCAGGTAGTTTTCTCCGCTTTCTTGCATCTTGGCACCTGGAATGATACTGGCTTTCTTCTAACTCTGATCTCTAATCAAAATAAATCATAAGGTACACCTTACATGGCTCGATTATAACATTCGAAAGCCGGATGTCAATGGGTAACATTCAGCGATGCATGGGTAATTTTTCCTGCTCAAGCAAAGCGCGCGATCCTGAATCCATCTCGGATCGGCAGCAAGCTGGACAAAGTGCACGTTTGGTGGCATACTGCGTGACGTGAGCCAACGATAACCACCACGGCAGAAGGAGGCAGATATGCTAGAGATAAACCTCATGCGCGAAGATCCAGAAGCGGTCCGTGAAGGCCTGCGCAAGCGCGACGACGACCCGTCCCTGGTCGATGAAATCCTACGCTTGGATGAGCAGCGGCGCGAGGTGCTGCAGGAGGTCGAGGCGCTGCGAGCGCGGCGCAACCGCGTCTCCAAACAGATCGGGCGGATGAAGGACCCCGAGGAACGCCAGGCCCGGATCGAAGAGATGCGCGAGGTCGGCGCGAAGATCGACGCGCTGGAGGACGACCTGCGTGAGATCGAGGAGGCGTTCTACGCGAAGCAGTTGCGAGCACCGAACGTCCCGCATGAGAGTTCACCGGTAGGGTTGGATGAGACACACAACGTGGAGATTCGTCGCTGGGGAGAGCGCCGCGACTTCGAAGCGGAGGGATTTGAGCCGATCCCGCACTGGGATCTGGGGCCGGAGCTCGACATCCTGGACCTTGAGCGTGGCGTGCAGCTGGCGGGCAGTCGCTTCTACGTGCTCAAGGGGGCCGGCGCACGCTTGCAGCGCGCCCTGATCTTCTGGATGCTGGACGTGCAGACCCACCAATACGGCTATCGGGAAATCTACCCGCCCTTTGTGGTGCGTCGAGAGAACTTGGTAGCCTCCGGGCACCTGCCCAAATTTGGAGATAACCTCTACCACGACGTCGAGGATGATCTCTGGCTGTTGCCCACGGCTGAGGTCGCGTTGACCAATCTCCACCGAGACGAGATCCTCGACGCGGAGCAGCTGCCCTGTCGCTACGTGGCGTACACGGCGTGCTTCCGCCGGGAGAAGATGAGTGCCGGGCGCGACGTGCGCGGGATCAAGCGCGGTCACCAGTTCGACAAGGTGGAGATGTACCAGTTCGTCGAGCCTGTTGCGAGTTACGAGGCGCTGGAGACGATGACGCGGCAGGCAGCCGGACTGTTGGAGATGTTGGAATTGCCGTATCGCCAGCTGGAATTGTGCACAGGCGACCTCGGCTTTGCAGCGGCCAAATCCTACGATCTGGAGGTCTGGGCGCCGGGCCAGCAAGATTGGCTGGAGGTCAGCTCCATCAGCAACGCGACGGATTTCCAGGCACGTCGCGCCAACGTGCGCTATCGCCCCGAACCTGACGCTCCAACGGAGTTCGTCCATACGCTCAACGGCTCGGGCCTGGCGCTGCCCAGGGTAATGATCGGCATTATGGAGACCTACCAGCAGGCAGATGGCTCCATCACCGTGCCGGACGTGCTCAAGCCGTACATGGGCGGCATTGAGATCATTCAGCGATAGCCGACTTCACCAGGGTTTTATCATTCTCGCTACATTTCTATTCTTGCTTGAAGTGGATTGCCAAATCCACGTTTACAGGTGATTTTGGGCCGCTAAGGGAGATCTGGCGATCCTCTCGGAGCGAGAAGGATAAGACTCTACGACTTTGCTTCGTTGCATTGACATCGGCTCGAATGATGATACGCTGTTTTTGTTAACTCACCGCATCTTAGTGAAAGGAGCGTAGCGATGCCAAACTGTCACGATATGAAACTCGGTCAGATTTACGTCTGTGAAGAGTGTGGGCTGGAGCTCAAGGTCGTCAAAGAGTGCCGGGAATGCGGCGAGGACGCAGCTGACTGCGAATGCGCCGAACCCTGCACCTTCTCCTGCTGTGGCGAGGAGATGAAACTGAAAGCCTGAACACGCTCACTATCCCAAAAGGACCTGCCTATCCAAGACAGGTCCTTTTTTGATGCATCGCTTCATAGTCAGCGACGGAGTCCTTGGACATTGCCCCATCAGGGCAAGCCCTGCGGAGTCGCGTCCACGCCCGCTACAACGTTAGCTAGGGCCCGTGTCCCCCGCTGGGGCCGGTGTCTCACCGCGCCCCTCCCCGTCTGGCACGTCCGCCGGCGTCAGCCACCCTGGGGACACCGGCGGGAGCTAAGTGTCCCCCGCTGGGGCCGGTGTCTCACCGCGCCCCTCCCCGTCTAGCACGTCCTTCGGCGTCAGCCACCCCCGGCCCGGAAAGAGCCGCGCCACCTGCGGCGAGAAGCGCGGCGAGGGCGCCAGCACCTCCGGCGCGGCGTCGGCGACGACCGCGCCGTCGCGCAACATCACCACCCGCTCCGCCGCCTGCGCCACCAGCTCCACGTCGTGTGTCGTCAGGATAATCGCCGTTCCCTCGACCTGCCACGCCCGCAGCAACTGCACCAACGTCTCCTTGGCGCGGTAGTCCAACCCGCGGGTCGGCTCGTCGAGCAGCAGGACGCGCGGGCGCGTCACCGTGATGGCGCCCAACGCCACCCGCTGGCGCTGCCCCACGCTCAGATCGCGAGGATACTGCTCGCGCACCTGCGCCAGCCCCAGCCGTTCCAGTAACGCCGAGGGCGCCACCGGTGGATCTGCCAGCAGGCCGTGGTTCCGCAATGTGACCGCCAGCTCCTCGACCACCGTGTCGGCGAAGAGCAGATCGTCGGGCGTCTGTGGCAGGTAGCCGATCTTACGGCAGATGTCGGCGGTCTCTCGGCCGACGAGCGAGCGCCCCGCCAGCGTGATCCGCCCCTGTGCCGGCTGCAGCAGCCCCACGATGCACTTGAGCAGCGTCGTCTTGCCGGAGCCGTTGGGCCCCATGAGTGCCACCAGCTCACCTGCGTCCACGTTGAAACCGACGTCGCGCAACGCGGGCGTGCCATCGTAGGCAAAGTGTACCCCCTCTAGGTGTAGAAGGGACTCTTTCGATTCGGCACGTGTTGGACGGGCTGGGGCGCTAGCCGTGGTCTGCCGTGCGTAAGGACGTGCCTCCTCGACCGTCAGCGGCAGCGGTGACCAACCCAGCGCCTTGCCCAGGGTGATCACCGGCGGCGTCAGGGGAATCTCGGCCAGGATCTCGCGGGGTGGCCCGCTTAACAGGGGCGCGTCGGCCTCAAGATAGATCAGTTGATCGACGTAGGGCAGCACGCGTTCCAGGCGATGCTCGACCAGCACAATGGTCAAGTCAAGGTCGTGATTGAGCCGCACCAGCGCCTGCAGCACCTCGTCGGCAGATTGGGGATCCAGCTGCGAGGTCGGCTCGTCGAGCGCCAGCACGCACGGGCGCAGGGCCAGGGCCGCCGCAATGGCGACGCGCTGCTTCTCGCCGCCCGAGAGCGTCGAGAGCGCCCGGTGGCGCAGCGGGGCCATGTCCAGCCGCTGCAGGACCTCTTCGACGCGCCGGTGCATCTCGACGCGTGGCCGCGCCGCGTTCTCCAGCGCGAAGGCGATCTCGTCCTCGACGCGATCCAGGACGAACTGCGCTTCCGGGGTCTGCGCGACGAAGCCGACGATCTGGCTCATCGTTGGTGGCCCGTCCGTGACCGGATCCAGCCCGGCGACGGTGATCTCACCGCGCACCGTCCCTCCGCTAAAGTGCGGCACCAGCCCGTTGAGGCAGCGCAGTAGCGTTGATTTACCGCTGCCCGACGGTCCCGCCACCAGGGCGAACTGTCCTTCGGCGATGTCCAGAGTGACGTCGCTCAGCGCCGGTTCCTCCGCGCCAGGGTACGTGTAGGTCAGGTCGTTAAGATGAATCAACGGATTCAACGGATGCTGACGTTCGACATTTGACATTCGACTTTAGCCCTATCTGGAAAGTGTAAGAAAGGCCGGGACGAGCAATCCCAGAATACTCAGGCCGATAAGGGCGTCGAAGGAGGGCCAGGTGAATGTGGGATAGGGACTGTAGGTGACGGCTGCCCGCCGGGTGAGCAGCAAGAACAGGACGGGCACGCATCCTGCCACGATGAGCGTGTCGCGCGCGCGCCAGCGGCGAGGCCGGTAAGCGGTGTGCCGGACGGCCCGCGCCGCCATCCAGAGCGTGCCACCGAGCGCGACGAGTCCCAGGCCGAGCGCTACAATGGCGTGAGATCGCGCGGCGGGGGCGAAGACATAGGTCAGCCAGCCGCCCAGCAGCGCCAGGAGGCCCAACGCCAGCGATAGCTGCATCCGCAACGACGATGGCGCGGCGACGGCGGCGTAGCCCCGGGCGACCATGGATTCGGCCAGCGCCAGCGCGCGCTCCAGGGCGCTGACCAGCAGCGGCGTGAGGATGGGGATCCAATCCCGCACGCCCTGCACCCGGTGCCCGCGCACGGCCTGCGCCTCACGGATGCGCCGGAGGCTCTGCATCGTCTGCGGCACGAACGTGAGCGCGATAGAGAGCACGACACCGCTCTCGTGGAACACGCGCGGCGTCAACTGAAGCAGTTGCCGCGTGCTCAGTGCCCGGTTAAAAGCCGCGAAGCCGCTGAAGATCACCGCCAGGTTCAGGCCATTGATGGCACCGAAGACTAGCGCTTCCAGCGTCACCGCGCCACCCACCAAAGGTAGCCACTCCGGCAGGGTGAACAGGATCGTCGTGCCGACGTGGGAAGAGAGCGCGTTGAAGAGCGCCGCCAGGGGCATGGCTACCAGCGCGAACCGGAGCGGTGCCGGGGGCACGGCGGCCTCCTTCTCGGCAGCGCAGGCCGCGTACACCCATACCGTCACCAACAGCAGCAGGATGCCGTATAGCGGGTTGCGGCTGTAGGACGCAGCCAGCAACACCGTCAGCGCCCAGGTTAGCCAGGCGCCCGCGTCAACCACGCGCCACCTCGAAGTGAAAGCGGCGCCGGAACCGCGTCAAGACCTTGATCGTGGGCGCGCTCAGCGCCAGAAGCAGCACCGCGTTCCAGGCAGCACGAACCAGGTCCCAACCCAGCGAGGTCACGACGTAGAAGGCGGCATAGCGAGCCAACGTGTCGCGCAGGCCAAGTCCTTGCGTCCAGGACTGAGCCCCCGGTCCCTGAGCAAAAGGCCAGAAGTAAAGGTTGATGATGACGCCGTAGAGCAAGCCCCAGAAAAAGCCAAAGGCGCAGAGCAGGACTAACGATCCCCACTTGTTTTTTGGATGTGGCAGCCAGCCGGCAGTCAGCCCGGCCCAGCCGGCGGCGAACATCTGGAACGGCAGCCAGGGACCGACGCCGCCGGTGATCAGCGATGAGACCAGCAACGTGAACGCGCCCATGAGAAAGCCGAATCGGGCGCCGAAGACGTAGCCGGCGAGGATGATGGGCACGAAGATCGGGGAAAAGCCGCCAGGCAGCGGAATGGCGATATCGATAAAGCGCAGCATGCTGGTGACGGCGACCAGCACGCCCAAAAGCGCCACCGTCTTGGCACTCAACGTCTGGCCTTGCAGCTCCACGACCAGCGCCAACACGGAGAGGCCCACCAGCGCCACCGTAAGCAGCGGCGCGAACTGACCCTGGCCTAGATCCCCAACGATGACACCCGGCAGGAAAAATGGGGCGACGAAAGCGAAGACGCCCAGGGCACCGCTGAGCGCGTAGATCAGCCCGGCGAGTAAACGGCGCACAGTTGAATCCTCTCCAAATCCGTGTGTATGATCAAATTTTCTCCCTTCAGTCTGAAGTGCCAAAAGAAAAAGCCCCTCCCCTCACGCCGATTGGGGAAGAGCCGATAACTCCTGAGACCCTTCATACGCTCCCTTTCCGCGAAGGTACACTGTGCGTATGCGATAAAGGCGGGTAGTCTGGCTCCAACGGTGCAATTATCACCGTTGCTACAGTTGCGGGACAGCACCGGACTTCGACCGGCTTCCCCCATCTTGCCCCAGGCATCCGGGCCTGTGAGCACCTTTATCATGGTGACGATCATTATAGACAGTGCCAAGGGAATGTCAACGATACAGGTCGGAGCAAACAGGCAGGTCCAGGCACCCGTCTTAGGATCTTATCATTCTCGCTTCGAGAGGATCGCCAGATCCCCGTAAGCGGCCAAAAAAGCACTTCACATACCTGGATTTAGCGATCCACTTCAAGCAAGGATACAAGTGTAGTGAGAATAATAAAGCCCTGACTTCGACTGAGATTGCGTTGACAAACCGCTAAGGGATGGTATACTTTTGGGCAGTGAGGAAGCGGGTCGATCGTCACGCACACGGGAGGGATGGCCGAGCGGACGAAGGCGACGGTCTTGAAAACCGTTGTGGCTGAGAGGTCACCGTGGGTTCGAATCCCACTCCCTCCGCTTTTTACAAGCGAATATGTCATCTGGGGAGGTGCCAGAGTGGATGATCGGGGCCGCCTGCTAAGCGGTTGTGGGGTTTATTAGCTCCACCCAGGGTTCGAATCCCTGCCTCCCCGCCTTACATGCCCCCTTGGCTCAATTGGATAGAGCGTCTGGTTGCGGACCAGAAGGTTTCAGGTTCAAGTCCTGAAGGGGGTACTGCGACCTCAGAAAAAGGCAGGTTACGTTCAAGCGTTGAACGCGAAACGCTGCCGTGATGGGGTCAACACTGATACGGCTCGTAGTGTCATGCTATGAAGCTGGTAAGGTGCGAATGGGGGTCACGCTTTCCTTTGGCGAGGGGTGCGTGGCCCCTAACGATTTTGGACTAGTCTGCAGCCTCTTGTGACTCTGATTCATCCCCTTTTTGCCTCTCGGCGATGAATCGTTCAGCCTCTTCGTCTGGAATGAATCAAGCCACTGGTATGCGCTCGGCTTTGATTTTCCCCTTACGAATCCGCCTCGTGATGTGCTGCGGTGTCAGCCCGGTTGCTTCGGCTAACTGAGAAGATGTCCACATCGTTTACCTCCCTAAAACAATCCCCTATACGTTCAACTCTGAACCCTGTCAAGGGTAAGGCCGAGATTCGCGTCAACTCCCCCCGCTCGGGTGTCTTGAGGCTAGTGGACGGCTATATTTTGTATGCGAAAATCAATTGTCAGCAGAGAGAACCAACCACGGTACAGCGTGAGACGGCGCTATTTACACTTTGAATTGTAAATAAGGGACTTGCTGCTTTTGTAAGTGTGAGCTAGGGAGTCCATGCGTCTTATGATGCAAAACGCACTCTATGAGTCCGCAACACAAATTTGACCATTTTCGGCATCGGTTCAAAAGCAGCCATTTTGGGAAAAAGATCGGTTTACACCTCAGACGACATGACCTCAACACAGAACGCGAAAACATCAAAAAGTGGCTCTTGTAGGCTCAAAACGACCACCTGTCGAACTCAAGTTGCACTTTGCTCAGAAATTGTAGAACGAATATCTGTACGGGTTGAAACGATGCCGGATTTCCTCATGAGCTTTGAGCCGTTACTTCTGATAGTAAGTTTTATTGATCCGGGTTGGCTTTACCGTTCAGAAAGTAATA
>DAOTUH010000417.1:0-12857 GCA_034437255.1 Anaerolineae bacterium | reverse complement strand
GTTGGCCGAGGTCAAGGGGCTGGGCGACGCGGACACCTTTGATCTGTTGGCGCACCTGACCTACGATGCCCCCCTTCGCACCCGAGAGCAGCGGGCCAAGGCCTTCCGCAACCGGCAGCAGCGCTTCCTAGAGCTGTACAGCGCAGAGGCTCGCGAGGTCCTACTGGCACTGCTGGAGAAATACCAGGTGGGTGGCGTAGACCAGATCGCCAATCCGCAGGTCTTCCGGCTGCCTCCGTTTGACAATATGGGGGAGATTGTGGGCGTAACCCAGCGCTTTGGTGATGTGGATGAACTGCGTCACACTCTGCGAGAAATGCAGGCGCGACTGTATACCTAAGCTACCATATTGTACTGAGGTGAGAAGATGACGCTTCCCAAATACAAACTACGCGATACTTCAATGGCTGTGCTCGCCAGAAACCATTTTGGTTTCTTGGATGAAGCTGTGCGACTTTCCAGAAAGAGGCCCGAACGACTCATCACGTTTAGAGCTGCGAAATCATGGGTGAGCGCATTTGAGGCGATGAAATATCACGATACCCTTCCCATATACTTCGTACCGATCGGCAAAGACGGTATCAACGTTGAGTATCAAGCGACCTTACATACGATATACCTGGATCCCAAAAGAGAAGAGCCTGAAACAGAGAATTTACTGAACTGGTGCCTCGAATCAACGCATGGAGAGTCTCTGTGGAATAAAGAAGTCCAGACATTGTATGTGATTGGACACTGTCGGAAACTGAAGCAACCCTTTCCAATGACTCAATTAGTTAAAATGGCGAATGACAAGCCAATCAGTGCAGATTACCGTTATAGTTATTCGCTCGTTTACCGTCCCATAGCCGACACAGACAGTGAGGCTGAGCGTCTTCCTAATGAATTGCCACCACGGAGATATCCTGAAGGCGCAGCAAAGACCATTTCAGTCAATGCTTATGAACGCAGCTCGGCGGCGAGAGATAGCTGTATTGAGCACTATGGCCTGCATTGCGCCGTATGTGGGATGAACTTCGAACAAGTTTATGGGGAGCGCGGCGCAGGATTCATCCATGTGCATCACTTGAAGTCGCTGTCGAAAGTTAACCGTACTTACAGGGTGGATCCAATTGAAGATCTGCGCCCAGTTTGCCCGAACTGCCATGCTATGCTTCACAGAAGTGATCCGCCCTGCTCAATTGAAGAACTCAAAGAGATCTGGCTTGCACATCAGCAATCATAGAGTAGAAGATAGGAGTAAAAAATAGTGACCGACAACACGAAAAATACTACGCACCAAACCCGCGAATCCCTAGCCAACGACATCTTGCACGCCTGCGACGTCCTCCGCCGCGACAATAACTGCGGAGGTGTCATGGAGTACATCGAACACCTTGCCTGGCTCCTCTTCCTGCGCTTTCTCGATGCCCAGGAAGAGAAGTGGGAGATGGAAGCGCAGTTAGCCGGCGATGATTATGATCCCATTCTTCCGGAGGATCTGCGCTGGCGTAACTGGGCGCGCAAGGACTGGGACGCTGAAGCATTGCTCCAGTTTGTACATGGGCGACTGATCCCTACGCTGCAAACCCTGAGTGGCAGTCCCGTGCGCGAGACGATCAGCGGCGTCTTCTCCGAGCGCAATGTCGTTGTGGCTGCCTCTGGCTACAACCTCAAAGAAGTACTGCAGATTGTGGACGAGATCGACTTCCACAACCGCGATGATATCTTCACAGTGGGTCAGGTCTACGAGGAGCTGCTGCGTCGGCTGGGTAACGAAAACCGTATCGCCGGTGAGTTCTTCACGCCGCGGCCTGTGGTACGCTTTGTGGTCGATCTGGTGGCGCCCAAAATCGGCGAAGAGGTCTATGATCCCGCTGCCGGAACCTGTGGCTTCCTAGTCGAATCCTATGAGAAGATGCAGGAGCAGCTGGACGTGGTCTCGGATGAACACACGTTGCAGCAAGAGACTTTCTTCGGGCATGAGAAGAAAGCGGTGCCGGCGTTGTTGGGCACGCTAAATATGGTCCTGCACGGGGTGACGGCGCCCAACATCCGTCGGACCAACACACTTGAGGAGAGCATCTTGGGCTCCGTGGAGCCGCGTTTTGACGTGGTGGTGACCAATCCGCCCTTCGGAGGGACGGAGGGCCGTCATGTGCAGGCCAACTTCCCTGTCCAGGCCAACGCTACTGAACTGCTCTTCCTCCAGCATATCATGAAGAAACTGAAGCCCTACGATGGCACGCGGTGCGGCATGGTGGTGCCTGAGGGAACGCTCTTCCGCACCGGCTCCTTTGCCGACGTTAAGGAACAGCTGCTGGAGCAGTTCGATCTTCACACCATTGTCAGCTTGCCGCCGGGGACCTTTGCGCCCTATTCCGACGTTAAGACGGCGCTGATCTTCTTCGAACGCCCCGGACCCACCGAGGCCATCTGGTATTATGAGTTACCTCTGCCGCAAGGACTGAAGAAGTTCAGTAAGGGCAGCCCCATTGCCGACGAGCACTTTGATGAAGCGCGGGAGCTATGGCAGGCGTGGGATGCTCACCGTAAGGGTGCAGGTGCAAGACCCACTCCTACTGAAGACTCGTGGATCGAGCCGGTAAAGGCCATCAAGGATCGGGAGTACGACCTCAGCGCGCGCAATCCCAGCCGCGACACCAGCGTCGACCTACCCCATCCGACTGAGCTGACCGCTCGACTGTTAGAACGAGTTCGAGAGCTTCAAGACACTCTGGAAGATTTGCACGAATTAGTCAGTGATGGAGAGGAATCTTAATATGGAAAAGTGGGCTCTACCTGATAAATGGGAATGGCATCGAATTGATGAGGTCTGTAAAGTCAATCCAAGGAGACCAAGATTTGATCGTGATGAGGATGTACCAACCTCATTTGTCCCCATGGCTGCGGTGAATGAAGACAAAGGTGCTATCACCGACATGGAAGTTAGACCTTATCGTGAAGTTATGCATGGCTACACTTATTTTGAAGAGGGCGACGTTCTCTTCGCCAAAATCACACCCTCAATGGAGAATGGTAAGTCCGCTATTGCATACAATCTGATTGATGGTATTGGTTTTGGTTCTACTGAATTTCATCGCTTAAGGCCCAAAGAGCAAGTTATTTCAGAATGGGTCCATTATTATGTTCGCCAGGGAAGTTTCCGTCGCGAAGCAGCAACTTACTTCCGTGGATCAGTGGGGCAACAGCGAGTACCTAAAGAATTTCTATCTGATCATCCGATACCTGTCCCACCTCTTGACGTTCAAGAGCATCTCGTCACTCAAATCAACCGATTTTTGGAAGAAGTCACTGTGGCACGTGCCAGTCACTCAAATATCGACGAGAATATTGAAGGGTTAATGAGATCTGTGCTAGGTGAAGTATTCTTTGAACCAGTGGATGCCAATCTCTCGAAGGGATGGAAGATCAAATCTGTCTCGGAAATCAGCGATAAACCTCAATATGGTTATACCCAATCAGCCAGCAATGAACCCATTGGGCCAAAATTTCTGAGAATCTCAGATATACAGGACCGTTCAGTTAACTGGAATGAAGTACCGTACTGTGAATGCAACGTAAAAGACTTAGCAAAATACAGACTCCAAAAAGGCGACTTAGTTTTCGCACGATCAGGTGCTACCACTGGAAAAACGTATTTGGTGCAAGACCCTCCAGAAGCAGTGTTTGCTTCCTATCTTATCAGGCTTCAAATCCAAGAGTTCGCATTACCAGAATATGTCTATTGGTTTTTTCAATCTCCCTATTACTGGCAGCAAATTACTCCAAGAGGTGCGGCTCAACCTAACGTAAATGCACAAGTCTTAGGTAGTCTTAGGTTGCCTATACCTGTTGATGAAAGCCGCCAACGTCAAATAGTTGCATATTTGGATGACATACAGGCAAAAGTGAGAGAGATGACTGAGATACAAAACAGCAATCAAAAGTTACTTGAAAGGCTTGAGCAAGCTATCCTAGACCAAGCATTTCACGGAGAATTATAGCATGTCAGATGTTGTTGATTCATTACGCAAAGCCAAGAGTGTTTTTGAGAAGCAAGGTATTATCGGTGATCCACAGATTGCCGAACACATAGCGTTTCTATTATTGGAACGAGAATCCTGGGATGAGTTGTGCAGTATAGCCAACAATGACGAAAGAGCCCAGCGGTTTGAGGAGCTTCGCAATCGACGCATTGGCGGCGACAATTCATTAAAGGATATTGTGCCTCAACCTCCTCCATCCCGTCTAAATCTGGAGCCATTACAAGAGATCATAGAGGATCTAAGAAGTGCACTTGAGGCCTGTGAGGAAGATGTTGGAGAGTTGTTCCAATATTATGTGCGCGGAGAATTGCTTAAGAGCAGCACTGGCGGGCAGTATCCGACTCCTCGTCATGTCGTGGCAACAATGGCACAACTGATCGACCTTAACAATGATACGAAGCTCATTGACCCAGCCTGTGGTAGTGGAGGGCTCCTTGTTGCAGCTGTAGAGGATATTGAAGACCAAGAGCTTGAGGACGTTGAGATTTATGGTTGTGATTTCGATCCGACTTGGGCCACCCTAGGATGGAGCAACCTAAAATTGCATGAACAAGAGCCGACTATTCAAATCGCCTCTGCTCTGACATTATTGCCAGAGCAACAAAACGAATTCGATTACCTGTTGATGAACCCGCCTTTTGGCGGCACGCGTAGTGCGGCGGAGGTAAAGGCTTCTGGAATTGATGAGGACTTCGGTAAGCGCAATGAAACGGTGCTGACCGCACTATCCCTTCAATTGCTAAAAGAGGATGGACGAGCCGCAACCCTGGTCTCCCGTGGGGTTCTGTTTGGTGGTGGGGCTGAGGAGAAGTTGCGCACTGAGTTACTTAAACATGATCTAGAAGCCGTGGTCGGCCTGCCAGAGGATGTCATGCAACCCTATAACGGCACTGGCGCCAACCTGATACTTTTTCGCAAAGTTGCGCAGACACCTGAGTCACCAGTTTGGTTCTTCCAACTGGAAAAGGATGGTTATCCGTCGGGAACCCAGAGGGATTTAACGGAACCACCACCTAACCCTTCACGCAATCAACTGCCGCTATTGGCAGACGCACTCACGACTTTTCGCACAGCTAACTGGGAAATGACTTTAGCAAATGGGAACGGGCAATCCTTCATTTGTGGAACGAGGCTGCAACCTGAAAATGGTGCTGGCGGAAGCATTATATTGCCGAGTGCCGATCTCGACGATGTGACGCTCCAAATGAAAGCCTTGAGGCGGGGAGTTCTATCAATTGCACTGGATGAGAATCAGAAGACGCTTGGTTGGTTGCATCTGTCGCAAGATGATGCTGCGTGTTTTTCTGGTGTAGCCCACAAAGATAGAGCTATCGACTGGCTTACTCTGCCGTGTTCGGAAGGTTTTGAGGATGCTTTCTCTAGTGAATGGGATATCGTTACGAATAAAGACCCCAAAGTCGGCTCCTTCACTTATGATGACGGGGAAGCCATTATCAAAAAAGGCAGTTCTAAAAAGCTCCGGCTAAAAGCCGTTGAGGACGAGGCGGCTGCTTTACATTCGACCGTTGTCATTATTGATGCTGAAGGCACTTCTTTGAGTCCTTTATTAACGTCCGTTGATAAGGAAGGAGAACTGAGTGAGCTCGACAGTGGCAAATTGGAGAGTCTTGGCCTGCGCGTTCTGCACGATGCTGCTGGTGAATCTGTGGGGGGAGTGTTGACCCTTACGACCGAGGTTCCCGGTGAAGGTGAGGACGAAAAGGAAGTAGTCGATGCCTATCTAGTCTATCTTACAGCAAATGAGATCCCTGCTTATCAGGTGCGGTACAAGGTCGATGACCATGACACGATCGCCTTACTAACAGATGATGGTTTGCTATTGTTGCAACTGACGGAAGACCCTCCAAGACTGCTGGTGCGTGAAGGAGAACCGATCAAGGTAAAATCCGGCATACAGCCCCGTGGCTTGACTCTAACTCAGAGCGGAGAGATTATCGGCGTTTTGGTAAGACGAGAACAAATTCAGCAGGAGCAGGATGGAAAGTATGTCGCTCGCTCTTTTGAACCACGCGAATACTTGATTCCTACGATCTCTGAAGAGCCTGGGTTAGCCACAGAGATACTGGCGGATATCCGGCGTAACCAATCCCAGCTCAATCGCACGATTGATGGGCTTTTGAGTATGATCGCAGCTCCACCCCGTTCTGAGCTTTCAGTACCTCCGCAAGAATCACTCGCTCCTATCTTGGCACAGCATTTGAACCAACCGCAAAGGCGCATTCTGCAAATCGTCGAAGAACAGACTCAAAATGGTACGCCCGTTCACTTTCGGCCGGATGATGTCTTGAGTGCCTACCGAGAAGAATATGGAGAATCCGACACGGTTAATAGGGACATGATTGAACAGAACCTCAACTTATTAGAACGGATGGGCGATGTGATATCGGTTGTAGTTGAGAAAGAGCGATTCTACCGATTAGCCTCCCCCTTAGAAGATGTCATCGAAAACGAACCAGATGGAGATGATGAAGTATGAGACTGTTAAATTTCCGTGTTGGTAATTATCGTGTACTCAAAGATCTTGCCGTGGATTTCCGACGCTCAGAAGATATCCCAAAAGAAGAGTATGCATTGGATTTTTTGGCAGGAGTTAATGGAACGGGCAAGAGCACGCTTTTACATCTCCTGGGAAGACTCTTTGTGTGGCTGGAGAAAAACGACTGGTTCCCAGTGCCTATTGAGATGGAATACGAGCTGAAGAATGAAACCCAAATCAGAATTAGCAATTTCTCAAACGAAGATACTCCCTTTGATGAGAAACTAAGATACCGGATTGATGATGATCCAGAAGCAGAGGGGAAATTGCCGGAGCGGTATCTACCCCGACGTGTTGTGATGTACACAACCGGTGACGAGCAAGCATGGAAAGTTCTGTTGAAACTTGAAGAAAACGAGCCTCAAGCGGCAGGCGCATTGCCTGATCAAGAAGACCTGACCGACTGGTATTTAGAAGAGTTGCCAGGGAATATTCCTCAACAGATCGATCTCGAATTGGTAAAAGAAACACCGGAGTTGAGTAAGCGGATGCTTTTTATTCAATATGATCGATTGCCAGCGGTGGCCTTGTGCGGATTGCTCGCTTCTCACAGCCGAAATAACGCCGGTGAAAAGGAAACCCTTCACGAAGCGTTAGAGTCGGTGGGGATAGAGAAGCTTGTGGGCTTCTCCTTGCGCTGTCGCGTACACAAAGGATTGATTTTGCCAGTACAGGAAGAGACCATTGCCAGATTGCGCCAAGGTGCACAGCGCGTGATTCAACAGGGTGCAGATCAACTGCTCGTCTTTGATCTTGAACAACAGGCCCAAGATGACGTACCTAAATCTGATAATATTTATCAGATTTACGAAGGACAGCCTCTCTCTCTTTTTCAAGCCATTAACAGTCTGTATGAACATCGCCCTTTTCAAGATCCTCCCCTGCAGGAGGTCAACCTCTTCTTTAAGCGCAGGTCGGTTGAGGATACCGAAACCGAACCGATCTTACATCTTTGGGACTGGCTGAGCGATGGTGAACGTAGTTTCTTGGCTCGTATGGCTTTGTTCGCACTGTTCAGAGAAGATGACATTCTCATTTTGATGGATGAGCCAGAAGTTCACTTCAATGATGTGTGGAAGCGTGAGGTTGTCAATATGCTGGATCGTATCTTGAGAGGGAAGAGTAGTCACGCTGTAATTACCACCCATTCTAGTATTGCTCTATCTGATGTCTCACGAGGCAACATACTTGTATTAACCCGTGATGGCAATTACGTGACAGACGGATCAGAGCCACCAATGGAGACTTTCGGTGCAGACCCTAGTGACATCATGATGCATGTGTTTGGTACGCACCACGCAAGCGGCGAGCACAGCGTGCGATTCATCCGCGAGAAAATTGGGCAGGCGAATAATCAGGGTGACTTAGAATCCTTACGTGATTCCATAGCGCCCGGCTATTGGCGTTATCGCGTACAACTAGAGTTAGAGCACTTCGCAGCGAGGCAATGATATGCTTTTTCAAGTGCAAAGACTCCCCGACGCTCTCAGATTCCTGACAGACATTGTTGCGATACAGATTTCGGTCCTGGAAGCAGTATCCCGAGACGCTGCAAATTTAGAATCCGGTAAGTTGACAGAGTATCTTCAAAAAAAGCGAAGATTCAATATCCCCGATGGACAAGACCGTTCTCAAAGAATAGCAGAGTGGGTTCTAGGCAAACAAAACCTAGCCACAAGCCTACAATCGTTCTCTGAAGGACCAGATGCTAAGAGGGATTTTGTCACCGACATCAAGAAAGACGTAATTCTGTTATTCCGTCCCTATGAGGAAGAGTCTTTCCAGGTCGCATGCTCTGATGAGGATGAAGACTGGAAACAAGGTGCAAAAGATTTCTTATACGCCTTTTATGACATTTGGAGCAACACAGGCTTCTCCAATTATCTCTTCTCACATCCTTATGAGCCTAAGCAATATCCGTATCTCTTTCCGCGTCGGCGAGATCGGAATTACAAACGCATTCACTTCGCAGCCGAATTCGCTTATAGGAACCCTAGCTTGTATGTTTGCACAATGTGCGATGGTTCTGCATACAAAACGGAAACAAAGAAACAGGTACACACTAGTGTAGAACACTTTTTTCCTCGATCTATCTACCCTCATTTGTCCTGCCATCCATTCAATCTAATACCTATTTGTTCAGCTTGTAATAGCTTTATAAAGGGTCAAGTCGATCCATTGAAATTAGAAGATGAAGAGGTAACAGTTCGGGATTTAATACTTCCTTATCAAGGAACTGGATTGAGTGAAAGAGCCTATGTCACCTTCTCTCCACGTGAAGGGCGCGAGCGCACAGAACATCCACTTACTATCAGGATCCGAGCGTTCAATGATACCCATTTAGGCAGAGAGCTGGATATTGTCAATCATCTCTATAAGGTCGAAGAGCGCTGGGATAAATCTTTGGACGAAATCGGAGAGCAGGCCTTCCGAAGGGTTTCTCAGTTCTTTGCTTTGAGTCTGATACCTGGAGGTTCAACTTCAAGCGTTAATGACCTCGAGGAGGCGTTGAAAATTCTGATTGCCTTCACGGAACGCGACAATTGGGGAAGAGATCCATTTGCTATGGCAATAACCTGGGTACTTAAGAGCTACTTAGATCAACTTGAAGATCAAGGTGAGGACGCTCCGATCTGGCAAGTCTTGAGTGTATGGGGCCGGAAGAACAGTGAGCTAAGTAAGTCCCTCATCAAACGTGCAGATGAGCTAATCAGACGGACGGCACCTGTAGCGGTTGAGCAATGAAATACATTTTTGTAGCTGATGAAATGGGCACGCCAGGAATGGCATTTGGTACCAGTAACACCTTTGTTTTTGGAGGATACGTCATACACAAGCACGAAGTCCCCGAAGCGGTCAAAATCTGGCGTGGAATCAAGCAGGAAATGTGTGGGCGCGTCGATGTTGAACTAAAGTGGAAGCACTTTTTTGTCGCTGCCGATGATCCAAAAATGACTCCACTGAAAATACTACGATTTGTTCACGTAAGCGCCCATTTTGGTTTAGGAGCCAATAACGAAGCGAAAGTTGCGCGAATATGGTGAAAACAAGCGAAAATTGCATCCACGGGACGAAAAACAAAAACGGGGTCCTTTTCGGCGGATGGCCCAGCGTTTTCAGCCGCTTCCGCTGCTTTTTCCCGTTCATAACGGTGTACGCGGCGCAGATTGACCATCAGCGCGGCCCCGTAGAGGAACATCCGGGCCCGCGTCAACCCGCGGACCGGCAGCTTGTCCCCCCGCAGGCCGCCTTTGAGCGAGCGGACCGTCGCTTCGACCACCGCGCGAATCGAGCGATCCTCAGGTCGCAAGCGTTGCCGTTGCTGGGCCACCTCCACATCCCGCTGTCCGACGTAGAGCGTGGGCGGCTTGTGCACCCGGGGTTGCACCCGACACTCCGCCTCGAAGTAAGGACACCCCTCACACGTCGTCCGGTCAAAGCGGGCCAGGTAGCGCTCGGCACCCGGGCCGGGCGCTACCTCCGCCGTTTGCCCTTCTGGACAGGTGACGCGCACCGGTTGGCCCTCCTCATCCACCTCCCAGGTGTATTCCTCCCACCCCCAATGCTCTTCGTTACTCTTCCCGCCGCGCAAGCGGGTGGGACGCAATTCCACCTGGTGAGTTTCGCAGGCTTCTTCGGCGGTCGGGCCGGTATAGCCCCCGTCGACGGTCACTTGCTCGACCGGGATATCCCGGTCACTCTGATTGGCCAAGTCCTCCGCCAACAAGTCAGCGTCATCGGTCCGGTTGCCTTCGACCTCCAGCCCCGTGATCAGTTGCACCTCGTTGTCAGGGTCTGCCGTTTCACTCACGTTCACCACGTACCCGCCACGATACGTTTTTCCGCCCTTGACGCGATAGGTCGCGTCCGGATCATGGGGCGATTGCAAACTGTCGCTGGGCACCTTCTCCGCCGCACGCAACACGCGGCCCTCGGGAGTCACTTCATATTGTTCGTCCAGCACCCGCCGCGCCAAGGCCCACGCCTCGCTCTCCGGCGCCGCTTGTGCCAGGACCGCTTCCCAGGCCCCCAGCAGGTCCCCCAGCTGCTGCAAATGCGCCTGCGTCTCGCTGCTCTTCAACCGATAGCTCACCTGGCGCGGCCGGCCTTCCAGATAGGGTGCGGTTTCCTCTGCCCACTCGGCTTGAAGCTCCGGGGACAGCGCCGCGTAGACGTCCTGCACCACCGCGATCAGCAATTCCAAGCGGCTCCAGTTCGCCAGGTTGCTCAGCACCTGCGTGCTGTCCATCCGCTGCCAGCCCGTGTCAATGGGCAACTGGGCCAATTGCTCATCCGTGACATGCTCGAACACCTGGGCGTACAAATTGATGCCCGTTTTCGCCGCGTACTCGCGCGCCCGGCGCCGGAAATTGTACAGCGTCCGCAGCGTGAAAACCTCCTTGCGCAGGTCATCCAGCCCCAGCGCATGGCGCACCTGCAGGTCGAAACGCACGTGGTCGATCAACTCCAGGTCACTCCAGCCAAAGCCACTCTTGAGGATCTCTGCGCCCATCAGCACATTGACCGGTGTATTGGGCCGCGAGGCCTCATCGTCACTGTAGAGGGGCGCAAACTGTTCCTCGGGAATCTGGCTAAAGACTTCCTGATAGAACGTGTCCGCCCAGGAATCGTCCAACGCTTGACGCAACTTGTCGGGCAGCCACTCGCGACCGTCAAAGAAACTCTGTTGGCCATGGGTATCGTTGGTTCGGAACATAAATCGCCCGCTCGCAGGTATGTAGCCGTGAACGCTGCTATTCTAGCAAATTAGCTGAATTTGACCAGCTAGACGACCTTTTTTCAGTAGAGTCAATCGAATCTCCTACAATACAAACTCTGCATCGGGGTCGGGAGATTGCTTCGATAGATTCCTGTCAAGAGTAGAATGTTGTGCGAGCCAAGAGAAACATCTTGAACAATTTTATCTATATAATGCTATATTTTATTCTTGGCATCCAGGTATCCGGCGATGGCGATAGGCATAATCACCAACGTCGGTCCCAATATGGCATTAACGAATGAGGCTGTTTCCGGGGCAACTAAGACAGCCCAGAAAACCTGACCCACAGCGACTAAGGCGGTAATGATGGTGACCTTGACCGAGTTTCCCAATTCAAGCATCTTTAAAAAGGCAAAAAAGCCCACGCCGTCTGCCAGCGCTCCAAGCAGAAAGGGAATGAAGAGCTCGTTAACATGCGGAGTCAAATCAACCTGCAAGTATGGGCGCGACGTTGGCCAATTGAGCTGCGTCAAGAGTGCCCATAAGCCAATGACCAGAAGTGTCCCCACCTTGAAGACAAAGAGGTTGACGTTGGGACTTGGGAAATCCTTTTTAATAGCATTATTGGCAAATTGATAGAGAGTATTGAAAATTGTGGCAACGACCATGAGCCAAAAACCCGTAGTAAAAGAGAATTCAAGTTGGGCACCAGGTTGTACCGTCGAGAGAACAGCACCGAATGTCGCTAAGGTAATCGCGAAGAAATAGATCCAGTGGTGTTTTTCCTTGAGAAGGACAACAGAAGCGACAACAAAGATAAGGCCACTGAACCGCGTCATGACACTTCCTACAATTGCAGTGATGGTTTGGTAGCTGCTGAAGTAAAGGGTCTGATAGAGAAGATTACCCAGAAAGCCAATTCCCGCCAGCTTGAGAATTGCTCCCAGCGAATAACTCGCCAGGATTCGTTGCTGCTTTCTAGGGAGAAGCCATACAGTAGCCACTGGAAGTGCAAAGAGGTTGATCCAGAACGTCATCTCGATCCCATTAAGTTCTGCAGCTCCTTCTTTTGCTAGAGCAGGAACCGCTGACCAGACAACAATAAGGATTATGGCCCAAAATAAAAATTTATCAAAAAGAGTATGTACGCCTTTGCCAGAACGTCTTGAGGCTATCATTTTACTCCCCGTTATGATGCTGAATCATAGTACAATGGCTCTTATTGATAATTGGGTGAAGCACCTCACAGATGTTATACTAGACCTAGGAGGTGCACAATATGAAATGGGTGCGTTTAAAATCAATAAAAAACAACATAAAACCGAATAGAGAAAAAAAGAAATGAGTTGAAAGTCACGAGACTCTTGGTAAAGTATGTTCAATCAAACAAACACCAGGAGGCTAAACATGACTCTCAACTCAGATACCATTATACATGAAATCCGCCAAGAGTTCACGGAACTGATTGACTATGTCACGAATGACACGGCCCAACAGGCCACCGCGTATGAAATCGAACGCAAGCTCTTTTTCTGGTTGCTACGCTTAGGAG
>DAOTUH010000416.1:0-3878 GCA_034437255.1 Anaerolineae bacterium | reverse complement strand
GAGGAAACGCATCCCATCTTCGATCACGTTGAGTTTCGAGCGACCCTGACGCTCCTCGTAGGGCATGGGGATCTCGACGAGGTTTAGCCCTTCGTGAACCGTGCGCGTGCTCATCACCGGCGTGAAGTTGAGCCCGTCGGGCAGCGGATAGAGGCGATCCAGCGCCTCACGGCGGAAGACGCGCATGCCGCTGGCCGGATCAATGACCCGGTGGCTGCTCAACACTGAGACGAGATTCGACCAGATGAAGTTACCCACCCGACGGACGGCGGGCATCCCGCTCGACGCGCCTGATCTGCGAGAGCCGACCACGACGTCGGCACCGTTGTCCATAATCTCAGCACAGAGTTTCGGAAAGAACTCTGGTGGGTAGGTGCCGTCAGCGTCAAGGAAGCCCAGTAAATCCCCACGTGCGGCGCAGAAACCCGTTTTCAGCGCCGCACCGTAGCCCCGATTTGGGTTGTGGCGCAGGAGGCGCACCTCCGGATAACCCAGCACAATCTCCGATGTACGATCCGAGGAGCCGTCGTCAACGACAATGAGTTCCAGGGTCACGTTCAACTGTTCAAGTGCTGAACCCACTGCCAGGACACGTTCTACGATCTCAGAGATGCCCGCCTCCTCATTATAGGCTGGAATAACTACAGAAAGCATGCGGGTTATTCCCGACTCCGCTGAACCACAATCCTCGGCAGCAGGCACACTTCTCCTCGACTTTGTTGAAGCAATCGCCATTTTTTTCTTCCTCCGTTTGCACACTCGTACGCTTACACTTGTTTGTAGATCTTGCCTCGTCTCTGACCGGGCCTTCCATCGATCTCCCGCAGGACTCGGGCTGGCACGCCACCCACGACAGTGTGGGCCGGAACATCATCTGTTACCACCGCACCTGCCGCAATCACGGCGCCCTTTCCGACCCGCACGCCGTCGGTGATCACGGCACCTGAGCCGATCCAAACGTCGTCCTCAATATTAATGCCTTCAGCAGTGATGCCTTGTTTCACAAAAGAGCGGTCGGGATCGTCAAAGACGTGATTGACGGCGATGATCTGCACCATCGGCGAGGTATAGACGTGATCGCCCATCGTCACGCCGCCTTGCCCCCGTATGACAGTATACTCTCCCACCAGACTCTCCTTCCCAATGCGGATACCCGCGTGGGGCAGTTCTCGGAAGTTGTAGACGTGTAGCACCGCACCGTGCATCACCAGCGTTCCGGGCCCAATCTCGACCCCTGCCGGACATGCATGGACGTAGACGCCTTGATCCAGATAAGTGCCGTGTCCTAGGTGGATATGGCTGGCGAAGCGCAGCCGCACGGCACATTCGATAGCCGCCGTGCCATTCATCTGCAGCATCAAGCGGTAGGCGATGCTCCGGAGTCCTATCCCCACCACCGTAGGCACCCAACCAAAGAACGCCTGCAGCGTTTGCTCTAGTATGTAATGTTTCAGGGAGTCAGCCTGGCGTTCCAGGTATAGGTGTAAGCCCTCTATGGGATGTTGTTTCACTTGCGTGTTCTTTGCGATAGCTGCTCCTTACCAAAAATCTTCGTTTCTGCGTGTCTAGTGGATCGATCATGCTGAATTGATTTTATCCTAACAAGACGAAACGACTCCTGGGATTTCTCACCTCTAGCGGAGCCTTGGGTTTCTATCTATCGATGAGTACGAACTCAATCAAAGATAACGTCTATTCTGCCACCTCGCAGACATGCTGTAGGTCATTGCTTTTCAGCTGTTGGATAAAACGGACTCTTCCCTTGATCTTGACCAGGCGTACTTCGCCAAAAGCCCCCAGTGATGTCAGCGCATGGTCGATAGCAATGACTTCTTGGGGCGTCAATGATTCCAGAGTCTCAAGGAGTGCTCGACTGTTTCCAGCATGCTGCCTTTGATCCATTGACGTCTCCTTGCGCTATACTTGCAGATACGAGCTTCTTTAGGCTGACTATGGCACCTGAGGAGTGAAAACCATCGATATCGGCAATGTCCGAACTAAGCCCATATCCAACCGCTGTAGAGGTTACCAGACAGTCATAAGAATGTCAAGTCACTACTGAGCGGCGACACCAATAATTGCAAGTAGAGTTGCAGACAACTGGTATATACCAGTTGTCTGCAAATAGCTTGGCATCATGATTGTTGTTTGAGGTAGGAAATCGGAATCCGTGCGTTGGTAGTTATCAGGGGCGCCCATGCTTCTGCAGCCAGTCAGCGAAGGCGCCCAGGCGCTAGCGGGTGTCCTTGTCGGTGTCCGCGGGGATCAGCAAGGTCACCGGGTCGGCGTTGAGGGGCAGGATTTGGGTGTGCATCAGGGCCTCCGATTGGTTGCGTATACTATCATTTCTGCAGTTATTTGAGGCCATTCTAGGGCGCATAGGTCCAGCGATTGCCCTGAAGTCCATGTTACAGCATACGATGCTCATCATCGAAACCATACTGCCGCGGCCCATTTGACTCCCATCCAACGCCAATGTCAAGAGAGTGCTCGCCAGGGTGGCTATGATTTGCTGCACAAATGGTATAACGGTAGAAAACCTTTTTTTGCTCATAACCGTGTTAAACCCCAGAGAGTCCTAACAGATCAAGTACAAAGGGACTGACACAAGGTCAATCCCTTGACAGCACTGAAATAATCGGTAAAACTCGGAGTTTTCCTGGACTTGACACTACATGTGGATTTTTTGTAACCAAAATCCCTAGCGGGGTTCGTGCTGGCATGCTCCTGCTGGGTCGCCCAGTCAAAAAAGACGCGCAGCGCGGCCAATTTGCGGTTGACGGTACTGGGCTTGCGGCCCAGGTCGACGAGATGATCGCGGTAGCGCTGTACGTCGAAAGTCGTGACCTCTATTGGCGGGACGGCTTTGCCCAGGCGCTCGGTGAGCCAGGCGAAGAAGCCGCGCACGTCGCTCTCGTAGGCGCTGACGGTGTGCGGGCTGCGATCTTGGGCCCGCACATCCCTGACGAATGCCTCTAAAAACGCGGTCATGGCGCACCTCTCGTTATTATGCGAATGGTTTTGGCGGAGATAAATGGGGCGAAAGCGCCCGGTTCACCCCATTTTAGGCTGTTTTTTGGAAAAAGTCAACGCATAAGTTATGTTATCTGATTCCGCACGTAACCTATTAGAATAGAGTTTGCGCCCACTGCAACGCACGCTCCGCTAGTGGCCTGGCTTGTTCTGCGAGTCCCAACACGCCATCCGCCGTGGCCAGCATGGAGAGCACGCTGTTGAGCTTACCAAAGATCACCATGCGATTGGGCTGCTCTCTACTCGCTTGCGTCTCTACCGCCTCAAGGTCATTCTCAACCATTTCTTGTGTTTCGGGGTCGAGGCTTGAGGAGTGCACGACGCTCTGAATCTCTCTCAGCAGGCGCCGGAATGCCTCGACGGTGACACCGGTCGTCTGAGATTTGTTCACGTTGACGCGGTTATGATCGCCGACAACGTTGCCGTCGCCCCTAATGCGGATGTTGTCGCCCAAATGCTGCTTGACCGGTCCGCCGGGTTTGTAGACACCGCCATGAGAACCGCGCATGTCTACTGCTTCTCCATTACCTGTCGCTACAGGACCGTTGAACTGCCCAGAGAGAACCGGCCCGCTGACGTCGCCTTGGATGTTAGTCTGCGTGCCGTGCATGGTTTGACCGCGCGGGTCGAAGGCCGTGGTCTTATCGCCGGTGACCACGTCTCCGCCGACGTCGCCTTCCGCCTGGACAGCGCGCTCACCCAGCGCCGTGGCACCGTCACCCTGGGCCAGGGCGCCCGATCCGCTGACCTGACCCCGCCACGCACCCGGCTCCGGTTCGATCTCCGGCTCCACGTCGAAAGGGAGGCCTTTGGGTTCCTTGTCTCCGCCGGCGTAGGTGGCCAGC
>DAOTUH010000415.1:0-5567 GCA_034437255.1 Anaerolineae bacterium | reverse complement strand
TGCAACGGAGTGGCGTCGGACAGCGTAAAACGGCACTCCACGGGTTCCGTGCCTGACTACGAACCTCTTGTTACACGAAACCGGCTTGGAAATCTTACCTAAACTTGATGATCAAAAACGAGAATAATGACCACGCTAACCCAGATATGGGGTGGGCAATTCTAGATATTTCTTTCGTTAGGACTATGACGGACTCCCTGTCAATCTATCTAGTGGTTTGTCAGTCCTGATTAAACAACGAACTAAAGTACTCTACCGAAGCCTTCCAGATGAACGTCCACCTGCGTGGACGGAAAACACGTCGACGTAGTAGGTCGACGCCCGGCGCGCCAGCGATTCCGTTAGTGACTTCCCATGGCCACTGGGCCATCGGGCCAGGACAGTCGCGGTGCTATTCAGCAATTGAAACTTGACAAAGCACTAGTAAATGACGGTTCCGCAGACGCGAGTGACGACACCCTCACTGTAACACAAGTTGCCTCCTTGCTCAACTCATCGCAGCCGTTACAATAGAAGCAGAGGTACAACTCAGAAAGGAGTCACCATGCGCTTACGAAGGATAGTTGCGCTGCTGATCTTGTTGGTCAGTCTGATAGGATGCGGCGCCGAGACGGGGACGCCATCTCCGGCACCGGTACCAACCTCGACGCCTTTCTCCCTCCCTACGCCCGACCCCGACACGCCCTACGCCGAACGCCGTCACGCCATGGTGCAAAACACCATCATCTCGCGCGGCGTCACGGAGACCGTCGTCCTTGAGGCGATGTTGGAGACGCCCCGCCACCGCTTCGTCCCTGACGACCTCGTCGATCAAGCCTACGCCGACCACCCGCTGCCCATCGGCTACGGGCAGACCATCTCGCAGCCCTTTATCGTCGCCTGGATGACGGCGCTGCTGGACCTACAGGACGGCGAGAAGGTACTGGAGATTGGCACGGGCTCCGGCTACCAGGCGGCGGTGCTGGCGGAGCTCGATTTGGATCTGGAGATTTACAGCATTGAGATCATCCCGGAGCTGGCGGAACGCGCCGAGGCGCAACTGGAGGCAGCGGGCTACGAGGACGTCCACGTCAAGCAGGGTGACGGTTACGACGGCTGGCCCGAGCACGCGCCCTTTGACGCCATCATCGTCACCGCCGCGCCCGACCATCTGCCCCAGCCCCTGGCCGACCAGCTGGCTGCCGACGGCCGGCTGGTCATCCCCATCGGCCCGCCCGGCGGCTACCAGACGCTCTGGCGCTTTACCAAGGAGAACGGCGAATTGGCAGCGGAGAACCTCGGCGGCGTCGCCTTCGTGCCCTTCACACGCGAGAGTCCCTAGCTCTCTCCCCGTGACGGGGAGGGCCGGGGTGGGGTCAACCACGCGCCCGCGTAGCAGGCCGCGCCGACGACGAGCACGGCGCGGAACCCGAACGAGAGCGCCAGCAGCGCCGCCAGTACCGAGGCGATGACCGAAGCCGCGCCGTTTACGCCCCAGGCCCACGGCACGTAGAAGAGCGCCCGGTCGCGTAACCGGTCCAGTCCCAGCGGAAAAGGCATGCCCATGAAGAAGCCCAGCGGCGCCAGCGCTACCACGGCGACGATCAGCCGGCCCCAGAGCGGCAGCCCCAGCGTCAGCGAGAAGAGGACGTCCAGCGCCGGCGGGTAGATCAGCGCCAGGACGACGAGGATCGCCAGCGCCCGGCGCAGCGCCACGCGCCGCGAGAGTGCGCTGCCCACGCCGGAGAAGAGGAGGATGGCGAAGAGCACGGCGGTCAGCGCGTAGGAGGGATGGCCCAGGAAGAGGATGAAGCGCTGCATCAGCGGCATCTCCACCAGCAGGAAGGCCAGGCCCAGCAGGCCGAAGTACGCCGCCACCCGCAGCAGATCGGGCAGCGCGCCCCGCTCACGCACCTGGCCTCCGCGACTAAGCACCACGGGCAGCAGGATGATCACGATGGCAGCGACGAGGGCCAGTGCCAACAGCGCCAACAGGACGAAGTAGCCCGCCCCGCCGAAGGGCTGCCAGGTCTTCCCCAGCGTCGCCATTACCTCACCGGCCTGGGACCACTTGAAGAAGTGACCGAAGAAGGGATGGTTATCGGTGGGCGGCGCCACGGCGAAGGCGTAGTCCGCGTACCACGCTTCTCGATCCTGGGCCTCCAGGAGCGCGGTGAAGGTCCGGTGATAGACCGGGTCCTCCAACAAGTTGAAGCGATTGACCTCCTCGGGGCGGATGTCGGGCGCGTGGACGAGATCGAAGGCGCGCTCGGCGGTGAAGGCGCGAATGGCATCCAGCTCCTCGGCGGGGAAGGGCGACGCGCGGACGAGGAGCGTGAGCGTCGCGTAGCCCCGGAAGGCGACGATCTGGCGGGCCGGGTCGCCGCCCGCGCCCTCGACGGCTTCCACCGTCAGCGCGAAGGCCCGCAGCGACTCGCTGGGCGGGAGTTGGAGCCAGCGAGTGATAACCAGCAGGCCGTCGGATTCCAGCGCCGCGAGGTAGTCGGCGAAGGCCTCGACAGTGTAGCGGTAGTCCTCGCCAAGGCTGTAGGCGCCCGAACGGACGGGGCGATAGGGCGCGGTCAGCGGCAGCGCGACGACGTCGTAGCGCCGGGCGCCGGTCCGCACGAAACTGCGCGGCTCCTCGACGTCGGTCGTCACGGCGGAATGCGCGGTGATCGCGCCGGCGGCCTCGACGACGAGGGGGTTCGGCTCCACGGCAGTGACGCGCTCGGCGCCCTCGGCCAGCGCCGTCCAGAGCGCCAGCCCGCCGCGCGGCTCCAGCACCAGCGCGTCGCCGTCCGGTCGAAGCCGGTAGGCCACGGTTTGCGGCAGGTAGCCGGTGAACGCCAGCCGCGCGTCCGGCGCGTCGAGCGCCTCAACGGGGAGTTGGAGCACGGGGCTGGGATCGTCGCCGTCGATAAAGAGGCCGCGCTGGGGCGGCGGTGCAGCCTGATAGCGGTAGCTCAGCCCGGGCAGCGAGCGAATGCCCTCACTCGCCACGAGGTCGACGCGCGAGAAGCTGTTCCACTCGCGGAAGACCACCTCGGCGCCGGGATACTGCAGGGCATAGCTCAGCGCCTTGTAAGGGGAGATGTGCAAGCGCAGCCACGGCGGTCGGACGATGAGGAGCATGACGCAGAGCAGAATCAGCGCCAGCGCGACTGGCGCAAGCCTCCACCACCCCACTTGCGCTGTATGTCCTTCGTCTCCGCGCTTGACCTGCCTGAATCCTGTAAATCCTGCCGAAAAGGCAAACGCCAGCGCCGCCACGCCCGCCAACAGCGCCGCGACGACGACGGCGCCCTCACCGCCCACCCAGCCCGGCACCAGGAGCGCTAGCAGGCAGCCCACGGCCGAGCCGGCAAGGTTCGTCGCGTAGAGGCGCGGGGCGGACTCGGGCTGCAGGGCGAAGAGCAGGCTCAGGGCCGCGCCGCTGCAGAAGAAGGGGAGCGCCAGGGCCACGTAGTGCAGGGCCAGCACCGCGACCTGCGTGCGGTCCCAGGCGATGCTGAAGGAGTCGAAGGGGACGACGTTGGTCAGCACGGTGGCGCCGACGGCGGTCAGGCCGAAGCCCACGGCCAACAGAACGAGCGTCAGGCGCGGGCGGCGCCGTCCCAGCCGGGGGAAGAGCGCGAGCACCGTGCCGCTGGCACCGAACCCCAGCATCGCCAGGCTGAGGATCATGAAGGCGAAGTGGTAGAATTGGGCGACGGAGAAGAGGCGCGTCAGGTCGATCTCGAAGAGCAGCGTGGCGGCGGAGAGCAGGAAGAGGCCCAGGCGCCAGGCCAACATCGCCGGCCGCCCCAAGAACGCTCTCGAACTCACTTTCATCATGCGCTCACTCCCTCCGAAACGATAAACGTTGACAAATCATGCCAGATATGAAAAAGCGACGACCTAAAGGCCGCCGCCATGCATCACAAACAACGATGCTATCACCTCAGATTTTCCAGATCTGCCAAATCCTGCATCCGTCCGGCTGCACGTTTGTTGCGCCGCAGATTGTCCAGATCGATGAAGTTGACACGCACACCTTCGATATCGACTTCAACACGTGAGGCGTAACACTGCTCAAAGTCCACACCTGGGGCACTGGTGAGCAGATCGATGCGCGCCGGTGGATAACCCAGTTGAATAATCTGATCGACTTCTAAGAAGTCCTTCACCTCTAACCCCAGTGAGCCAAAGCCGAAATCTTCCAGGGCCTTGACCATCCTTGCCGCGTTCGCCGCGCTTCTCTCAATCCAGATATCGATATCTTTGGTATAGCGTGGATAGCCGTGGAACGCGACAGCGTATCCGCCGATGATTAGATACCTGACCTGATTAGCGTTCAATGACGCGATAAACTCTTTGAAGTCTTGGTTCAGCATGATAGCGCCATTGGTGATACTCCCGCCGAATTTGTTCTAACGCCGCCAAGCGAGCATGATAGGGCTCGCTCTGCCAGTAGGCAAAGTCAGTTTTTTGTTCCTGCAACTTGACTTTCACGTAGTGTTTTTCCACTTGTCGTGACATACCGTCTCTCACTATATCTGAATAGATCGGCGCTTCTGTGAAACAGGCATGTACGCAGAGTATACGGGGTCAGAAGAAGAAGTCAATTTCGCCATGGGGGCCTATCTCTCCACCGACCGCTCGTGGAGCGAGCGCGCCAGGGACGCGATGCGGTCGCCGTTCTCGAGCTTCTGCCGCCACGCCGCCGGGATCGTCTCCACTCCCAGATACGCTCCGGAGATCGCTGCAGCCATGGCGCCGACGGTGTCCCGGTCACCGCTGTGCAGCGCCGCGCAGAAGAAGCACGCCTCGAAATCGTGCGGGTAGCGCAGGAAAGCGTAGAGCGCGAAGGGCACGGAGCGGTGCGCTGCCACGCCGGGTCCCAGCCACAGGCCCACCACGTCGTTGGGAGCGTCTTGCTCGAGGGACGTCGCCATCTCCTCCAGCCGCGAGCGGAACTCGTCGGTGCGCGCGACGTCGAGAAGCCCCTGGACGAAGACGTCGCGGTCGAAAGGCGCATCCGGCGACAGATCGATGGCGCAGGCCACGGCCCAGGCGATCAACGCGGCGCCGTCCACGCCCAGCGGATGCGCGTGCGTCACGCTGGCGGAACGGCGAACCTGTTCGTAGAGGTCGTCGGCGTCGTGGAAGAAGAGGCCCACGGGCGCGACGCGCATCGCCGCGCCGTTGCCGTAGGAGCCTTCGCCGCCGAAGAGGTCGCGCGCGGCCTCAGTATAGGCGACGTCCTCGCGGGCGACGCGCCGGAAGATCGACGGCGGGCCCATAGCGTAGCCGCGCCAGGGCTCCCGCTCGTAGTTGGTGCGGAAGGTCTCGCCCAGGTGCTGGGGATCGACCTCGCCTCTCTCTACCAATGACTCCGCAAGCCCAAGAGCCATGGCGGTGTCGTCGGTGTAGGTGAGGACGTTGCGGTTTTGGACGGCAGATTTCAACGCAGAGGTCGTCTTGTAGGAGAAAGCCAACTCGCCCACGGCGTCCCCCACTCCACAGCCGATCATGGCACCTAGGAATTTCTGCTCCAGAGTTGCCGGTGTGTTCATGTGTGCCTCCTTGGGAAGATAGAGCTTCTA
>DAOTUH010000414.1:0-8018 GCA_034437255.1 Anaerolineae bacterium | reverse complement strand
GCGATCTTGCAACCGGGGCCGCTGGACGGGGGAACCAGTCACGATCAAATCGCCACGCTGGAGGATTTTGTGCCGTTGGACTTTGGGCAGCAGCCTGGACAATGCGGTATCGCTCAATCCATCACCGATCTGCTCAACACCCTGGCGAAAGTTACCCAATCCAGCCACCGCCTGCAGACCATTGAGCAGACGGATGGCATCAATCTGATGGACGCGGCGCTGGCCCGCCCGTTGTCCTCGGATTTGATTGTGCCGGAGATCATGAACATCGGTCGGCCCACGGGCACGGCGAACGTCACGTTAGGCCAGAAAGTGCAAAAAATGGGACGCACCACCGGCCTGACCGAGGGCGTCGTGCAACAGATCGACGTCACGGCCAATGTGAGCTATAATGGACGCATGATTCAGTTCACGGACCAGGTGTTCACCAGCGATATGAGCCAGCCAGGTGATTCCGGCTCGTGTATCCTAGACATGGACAAACGTGCCGTCGGCTTGCTGTTCGCCGGATCGGAACGGGTGACCATTTTCACTCCCATCCAGCGGATTCTGTCCAATTTTAATGTAAGCGTCGTCACAACCACATAAACCGAGGAGAAACCATGACACACTTGAGCACCCCATGCACGTATTTTGAGCAGCCGGGGAAAGAGAACACGGCCACCACGTTGCGCCTGGCCTATCAGCGCGCGCAGGATCTGGACATTGAGACACTGCTTATTGCCACGACCACGGGCTTCACCGCCGTCCGAGCCTCGGAACTCATGTCCGACGAGATCGAGATCGTCGCGGTCACCCACGCTACCGGCTTCAACACACCCGATAAACAGGAACTTGAGCCGGCACACCGGAAGATCCTGGAGGACAGAGGCGTGAAGATCCTGACCGCGCAGCACGCCTTCGGCGGTGTGGGACGCGCCGTGCGCAAGCAGCTTGGCCCCCACCAGGCCGAGGAGATCATCGCGTATACGCTGCGTCGCTTCGGCCAGGGCATGAAGGTCGTGGCCGAGATCGCGCTGATGGCCGCCGACGCCGGACTTGTCAGCGTGCAAGCGCCCGTCGTCGCGGTAGCCGGCACAGGCCGGGGCGCCGATACGGCCGTCGTCCTGCAACCGGTCAACGCCCAGGCTTTCTTCGACCTGAAGTTTATGGAGATCATCTGTATGCCCGCTCCCGATCATCCAGGCTTTGCCGGTCACTGATCCGAGCGAGCATTCCAAACTATGTGTAGTAAGGAAGTGAATATGTACCAAATAGGTGACGCGATTGTCCACCCCAAACGCGGGGCCGGCATCATCGTGGGCATCGTCGAGCGCTCCATCGGTGATGCGACGGTGCCGTTTTACAAAATTGAACTGCTCAGCAAAACCAGCACGCGCCTGATGATCCCAACTGGACGTGCGGACGAGATCGGGCTGCGCCCCGCCATCAAAGAAGAGGAACTTGCACAGGTCTGGCAGATTCTGGCCAGCGATACTCAAGAACTGCCAATCCACAGTCGCAAGCGTTTCAATTACCTGAATGAGAAGATCGCCCAGATGGACGTTTTACAGGTCGCCGAGGTGATCCGCGACCTGCTCTGGATGCAGGAAGAAGAGGGCGGGTTGAAGACGCGCGATAAGTCAGTCTATCAGGAAGCGATCAAGTTTTTGGCCGGGGAAGTCGCGGCGGTCAAAAGCATCCCCCTTGCCGAAGCCGAGCGCGAGATCAAGGCCAAGGTCCTGGATTGAGAGTGAGAGTTCCGGTACGAAAACGTGACCTCACCGGGAAAAGCTGGTGAATATATCAGGCTGGCCTCAAATTGGACGTGGACGAACACAGAAAAACACGGCAAAACCATAAGCGCAGTCCGTGTTTTCCGTGTCTTACATGAGAGTCTTCAGGATACAGAAAATCGGTGAAGTACCCGTTTAGTGTTCTGAGAAAGGTGCGATGCACTTACGACGCAGGTGGTCACCTCGCAAAATCCAAGAAAGGCTAATATGAAAATCTCGTCGTCGCATTAGTCAACCACTTGAGGCAACAAGGTCAACCATGAGAGAGAAGACAGAGCGGTTGCTGCTCTGGGGCGTTGTCGCGGGCCTTGCGGCGGGTCTCACCTCAAAGGTACTACGCCGCGCCCACCGCCGTCGCGCCGCGCTGGTGCACCGCATTAGCCGGGAAACGTACGACGCGCTTCAGGCGTTGCCCACGCCGGCACAAGCCCGGTTCATCTCGGTGGGCGAGGTGCGGCTGCACACCATCGTCGCCGGCCCGGAGGGCGGGCCACTCGCCCTCTTGCTCCACGGTTTCCCAGAGAACTGGACTAGCTGGCGGCACCAGATCCCCCTGTTGGCCGATTTGGGCTATCACGTCGTCGTGCCAGATCAGCGCGGATACAATCTAAGCGATAAGCCAGAGGGCATTGGGGCATACCGGACGTCGCATTTGACCCAGGACGTTCTCGGCCTGATCCACGCGCTGGGACACGAAACGGCGACAATCATCGGGCACGACTGGGGCGGCATCGTCGCGTGGCGCTTTGCCATGCAACATTGCGAGGCGGTGGAGCAGCTGGTGGTGATGAATGCGCCACACCCTAAAGCCTTCGCCCGAGAATTGCGCCGGGGCTGGCATCAACGGCTACGCTCCTGGTACGCGCTCTTTTTTCAGCTGCCCTGGCTTCCCGAAGCGCTCTTGACCTTCGCGCCGTTGGCGACAGCCCGGCTCTTTTTTCAGCGCACGGCGACGCGCACGTCGGCTTTCGATGAACAGGATCTGATACGCATGGCAAGCGCGCTCGCGCAACCCGGCGCCATGCGGGCCATGCTTAACTGGTACCGCGCGGCCCTACGATTCCCGAACGAGCCATCGTCTGGACACGTTGAGGTGCCCACGCTCCTGCTCTGGGGCGAGGACGATGTGGCTTTGAGCACGTCGCTGACCTACGACCTGGTCAAGTGGGTGCCCCAAATCCAGGTGCGCACCATCCTCAACTGCGGTCACTGGGTGCAGAACGAGGCGCCGGACGAGGTCAACGCCCATCTACGCGCCTTCTTGCCCGGCTGAGCACGCCATGGGTCGAGTCCACCAAAGCACGCGCAACACCTTCACCGACTACGGTCTAGAGCGCCATCACGAGAAACTGCAAGACCCGGCGTGGATCGCCCAGCAGTTGCAGGCGTCAGCAACCCGGTTTCTAGTAGTGCGAAATGGCGAGCATTTGATCACCGAGGGTAGCGCGCTCCAGGCCACTGCGCTCACGCCGGCCGACGCGGCGCCCGTGTTGACACAGGCCGAATCTGTCACGCTCTTGGGCAACGTAGAGAGCGTGAACTACGTCGCGCTGGGCTTCGACTCTCACGAGGCAGCATGGCCCGATGCGCTGACGCCGCGCGGCACGTTCCAGGACCTACGGCAGGTGGCCCTGCGCGCGGATCATCGCACCGCTGGCCTGCTGGCTTATGCCCAGGCCATGGTCTACTGGCACCACCGGCACCGCTTCTGTAGCGTCTGCGGGCATCCCAACGAAAGCACGCACGGCGGCCACCTGCGCATCTGCACCAACCCGGCGTGCGGCGCGACCCACTTTCCGCGCACCGACCCGGCCATCATCGTGCTGGTCACCCACAGAGAACGTTGTTTGCTGGCTCGCCAGCCACATTGGCCGCCAAAGCGCTACTCCATCATCGCGGGCTTTGTCGAGCCCGGCGAGAGCCTAGAAGAGGCCGTGACACGCGAGGTCAGGGAAGAGAGCGGCGTAACGCTCCGTGCCATCACCTACCGGTCGTCGCAGCCCTGGCCTTTCCCTAAGTCCCTGATGGTCGGCTTCTTCGCCGACGCCGCCGACCCGCAGACCCACCGAAACGATCACGAGCTCGAAGATGTCCGGTGGATCTCGCGGGAGGCGCTGAAAACCGCGTTAGAGCACGGCGACATTGGACTCCCGTCCCCCATCTCCATCTCCCGGCAGTTGATAAGCCAGTGGTTCGACGCCGGAGAAGTGGGGCATCTCGCGGAGATCAACGAGCGACTGCGCTGGTGAGGTACGATGTCGAATCATCAACACGTCAGAAACGTAGCATATCGAACGTTTAGCATATAAACGAAAGGGAGGTTTCCATGAATAAGCAACAGCTCCAATGTGAGCCGAACGTCATCGTCATCTTTGGCGCATCCGGTGATCTCACAAAGCGCAAACTCGTGCCCGCGCTGCACAGCCTCGCTTGTGAAGGCGCGCTACCACATGCAACGCAGATTCTGGGCGTGGCCCGCAGTGAATTCACCGACGAATCGTTCCGCGAACGGCTCGGTGAGGGTGTGCGCACCTACGCCCGGCTGAGACCGGGGGCCTGCTCCCGCTGGGAGGAACTGTCGGATCGCCACCATTATCTTCAGGGCGGCTATGACGATCCCGAAACCTACGAGCGGCTCGAAGAACGGCTCGCCGACTTTGACGCCGAGCATGGCACAGAGGGCAATCGCGTGTTTTACATGGCCACGCCCCCCGTGCTCTTCTCCATGATCCTGGAACAGTTGGAGCACGCAGGTCTCAACCGCAATGATCAAGGCTGGGTGCGCATCATCGTAGAAAAGCCCTTCGGCCACGATTTGGAAAGCGCCAGGGAGTTGAACGCGCAAATCCACGAGGTCTTTCAAGAAGACCAAATTTACCGCATCGACCACTATCTAGGCAAAGAGACGGTCCAGAACATCCTGACGTTCCGCTTTGCCAACGGCATCTTTGAGCCGCTCTGGAATCGGAACTACGTGGATCACGTGCAGATTACCGTCTCTGAGAGCGTGGATGTGGGCCGACGCGGCGGCTACTACGACGACGCCGGCGTCCTGCGCGATATGTTCCAGAATCACCTGCTACAGCTGCTCACGCTCACGGCCATGGAACCGCCACCGGCTTTTAACGCGCGCTTCCTCCGCGATGAGAAAGTGAAGGTACTTCAGGCTCTACGCTTCATCGAGCCGGACGACACCGTGCTGGGCCAATACGAGGGCTACCGGCACGTGGAAGGCGTAGACCCTGGGTCCGACACGCCCACTTATGCCGCGATCCGCATGTTCGTCGATAACTGGCGGTGGCAAGGCGTGCCCTTCTATCTGCGCTCCGGTAAAGCACTGCCTGAGAAGCGGACGGAGATCACGCTGCAGTTCAAGCGCGTGCCGCACCTGCTCTTCCCCGAAAACGTCGATCTGACCCGCAACCGGCTCTCGATCTGCATCCAGCCCGACGAGAGCATCCACCTCCAATTTGAGACGAAGCAACCGGGCGCTGGCATGTACACCACGCCTGTAGACATGGCCTTCCGTTATGGAGAGGATTTCGGGGAGCAAGCGCTGCCGGAAGCTTACGAGCGGTTGCTTCTGGACGCCATGCAGGGGGATGCGTCGCTCTTCACTCGCGCCGACGAGATTGAACTGGCCTGGTCGGTGTTTGATCCACTACTGGACAAAGGCGAACCTATTCTGTACGAATGTGGCTCCTGGGGACCAGCCGAGGCCACAGAACTGATTCGCCAACCGCATGGGTGTGGCTGGCAATTGGGCTGTGAGGACGTCGATACAGCATCCCGTACATAGTTCCCGCGGCTCGATAATCGTTTTTGACTATCAAAACCGTCCACTTCTTGCCTACGATGCCATGCTTTGTTACTTCGTATGCGATAGAGCTTGTAGTAAGCTACAAGGTTCTTAAGATTTAGGTGAAACATTGCTTTAGCTGTTGGTAGTAGGCGCTGCCATGGCCCAGGGGGGGGCCATGGCAGCGCCGTGAATGTAGTGGTTTGTCAGTCCTGATTTGATGAATGTAAACAACAGAGCACTGAAGTACTCTACCGAAGCCCTCCGGCTGAACGTCCACCTTCGTGGACGGAAAACGCGTCGACGTAGTAGGTCGACGCCCGGCGCGCCAGCGACTCCGTTAGTGACTTCCCATGGCCACTGGGCCATCGGGCCAGGGCAGTCGCGGTGCTATTCATCAATTGAAACTTGACAAAGCAGTAGCTATAACGGCTGCGACAACGTTGAGAAGATACGCGCCTACGGCAACCGCACCACGACTGAGGTCGTCTGGCCTCCCGCGCCGGGCAGCGTGAAGGGCGCACTTCGCGCCAGTATATCACCACCCCGTTCCGCATAGACCACCCAGCGAAACGGGCCTGCGCCGTAGAGATCCGGCGCCAGCCACCAGGGTTTCACGCCGACCACGGACTCTGTCACCTCGACGGTGTCGAACTGCCCCTGCCACCCCTCGACGAGGTGCCAATCTCCCTGCGCGTCCTGCCACTCCACGGCCGTCCACGGCGTCTGCCAATGCACCTCGCTCCAGGGCCACGTCGCCGGGAACGTCGCTTCTAGCCGGATCGACGCGCCACGGGGCCGTGACGTCGGCGCCGGGGACGCGGTCGGGTTGACTGTCGGCGTCCCAGTCGGTTCAGCGGTAGGTCGCGGCGGCAGGTCCGATAGCGCGTGCCCCGGCGGCAAGAACATCAACAGTACCACACACGAAAAGATTGCCAGATACTCACCAAAGACAGGTCTCATTTTTGCACCTCAACTTAGAATTTGACTACTGGAAAAGGTACCCGTTTAGATTTTTGAACGCACAGGTGCAACACACTTACGCATCCAAGTGCGTTGCACCTCAGAAGACCAACCAGATATTGGAAAAGTACGCCTAGCGCCGAGAAGGTAACGCCTGCGCCCTAGCGCCCCACAACTTGTACATCCGCAGACTGGGGTGCCTCACCAGCGTGGCAGCCGCGCTCACCCTCGTCTCCGCGACGTTGTTGTAGCCCCACGCCAGGATTTCGTGATCCTCCCGCACGCCGCCGTAGGCCGGATCGCCCGCCGAATCTACCTGGGCGTAGACGGGCACGTCCACCGGCAGCGGCCAATTGAGCTGGCTGTATCCCGCGTAGTAGAACCCATCGCCCACGGTCAGCGTCAGCGCTTCCCCAGGCTGTAGCGGCGTCGTCACGCCCCAGGCCGCGCCCTGCGAGCCTACTTGTTCCCAGGTCTCGTTGACCGCCCACGGCCTCGCGGTGGGATTCACGTAGAGATCGACCCAGAAGCCATCCACGACGGCCGCGTGGCCTCGATTGGCGACGACCACCTGTACGCCCTCCGGCCCCGCGTCGACCCGCTTCACCACCAGATCCGGCGCTTCGACGTAGTGCTTGCCCACCAGCGGCAAGTAGATCTCCTGCCAAGGTGTGACCTGCACCTCGAACGGCCCGGCCGTGGTCACGTTGCCGGCCCCATCGTAAGCGGTCACCGAGAGCCGGTACATCCCCGGTGACGCGGGCTGCAAAGCGTAGTGCCAGTGCATACCCGCGACCGTCGCTACTTCCGCGTAGCTGCCGCCCGGCCCCTCGACCAGCACCGAAAGGCGCAGGCCCGCACCCGCACCGGCCGCCAGCGAGCCGTCGGCGAGCTCCCCCGCCAGCACGTCCAGACGTGGCGCGAACGTGGCGCGGGTCGTGACGTGCGTCACGGTCAGTACGGGCGCCACGTTGTCCGCAATCACGGGGATTGTCAACGGCTCTGCGGTACGATTGCCCGCCAGGTCGATGCCGAAGACCTCCAACTCCTGCGCCACGTAGTCCAATGTCGCCGCCGGGCGGAAGACGGTCGCCCACGTCCCGGTGCGCGCCACCTGCCGCGCCGGCTCGGGGCTGAGCTGCAGCCGGCTGCCCAGATACGCGCCGGCGTTGGCGTCCGGGGCGCTATCGCAGATGGCCAGGCGCCACTCCCCGGCCGCCTCCTGCCCCACGAAGGCCGCCAGCGGCGCGGCTGGCCGCGCCGCGCGCACCGAGGCATCGCCGAGCACATCGTCGTGACGGGTGGCGTACGAGCCGGTCGCCGTGTCGTCCAACAGAACGTCGTAGTTGCCGTAGGCCGTCCCGCTCAACTCGTCGTCGGTGAGCAGCCGCACCGAGGTGCCCGAGGGCGCGGTCAGCGTCACCTCCAGCTCGTCACGGCGCGGGTGCTCCGCGCGGAAGCCCACGCGCACCCCGCCGAGG
>DAOTUH010000413.1:0-2861 GCA_034437255.1 Anaerolineae bacterium | reverse complement strand
TGCTGCTTCTGGACGAGCCGACGGCGGGCATGTCCTCGGAGCAGGTGCCCGCGCTGCTGGAGATCATCGCTAACATCATGGAACGCGGCGATAAGACCATCGTGCTGGTGGAGCACCGCATGGACATGGTCATGAGCATCTCCGATTTCATCACCGTCATGCACCAGGGCCGCATCCTCGCCGAGGGCACACCCGAAGAGATCGCGAGCAACGAGACCGTGCAGAAGGCGTACCTCGGCGCGCTCTATGGAGACTTCAGTGAAACGTGATAATTTCAAGGGTTAAGCATCACGCAATCCTTCGACTATGCTCAGGACAGGCACGGACCACGCATCACGCTTAGGCAAATCAGGAGACAAGTATGCAAAATCAGTCGGATAACATCCTGACCGTGGAGAACATTCACACCTTCATCGGCCAGTTCCATATTCTGCAGGGCGTCTCGGTGACGGTGCCGCGCAACAGCATCACCGTGTTACTGGGCCGCAATGGGGCCGGCAAGACGACGACGCTCAAGTCGATCCTGGGGTTGACGCCGCCGCGCCTGGGTACGGTCACCTTCGACAGGCAGGAGATTCAGGGCAAGCGCGCCTTCGATATCGCCGCCATGGGCATCGGCTACGTGCCGGAGCACCGTGCTATCTTCCGCGACCTCAGCGTCGAGGAGAACCTGCGCATCGCCGAGCGCGAGAAGGGCGATCTGGAGCGCCGCGCCGACTTTATCTTCGGCCTCTTCCCCGACCTCAAGCGGCTCTACAAGCTGCCCGGCACTCACCTCTCCGGCGGTCAGCAGCAGATGTTGGCTATCGCCCGCGCGCTGGTGGCTGATAACCGGCTGCTGCTCATCGACGAGCCCAGCGAGGGCCTGGCGCCCATCCTCATTGAGCAGGTGATGGACGCCATTGAAGCGCTTAGCACTACCACGACCATCCTGCTGGTGGAACAGAACTTCATCATGGCGAGCCAGCTGGGCGAGTACTACTACATTATCGACGACGGGCAGACCGTGCACAGCGGCGAGATGGCTGCGCTGGTCGACGACGCGGACCTGGTCAAGCGCTATCTGGGCGCGTCGGTTCGGATAGGAGGTTAGCCTTTATGAAAGCACTCAAGAACAACCGTCCCCTTGTTACCATTATCGGCATTCTGCTTGTGCTCAGCGTGGTAGGGTGGGGGACCATGGGACAGAAGCCCTTCGTGCGCACCACACTCTCCGGCCTGACGCTGAGCGCGCTCTACTTCATGGTCGCTGCCGGGCTGACGCTGGTCTTTGGCCTGATGGACGTGCTCAACTTTGCCCAAGGCTCCATGTTCATGATCGGCGCCTACGCGGGCTGGCAGTTCTACACCAATCCGACTTTTCTCTTTGGATTGGCGCCGCTGGTGATGGCGTTGCTGACCGGCTTATCGACCACTGCGCTGGTTCACCCGCTGGTCGTCAACTGGAAGATCCCGGAGCGTTGGCAGCAGCGACTGCAGATTGCGCTGATCATTGTGGCGGTTGCCGTGGGCTTGTTAGGCGTCTGGGGCGTCGACTTCAAGAGTCTGGCGGAGACCGCCATGGTCGCCGTCATGGTTGCCGGCGATCCGCTGGGCGAGATCACGCCGCAGGAGCCGCTGGCCCAATTCTGGTATCGGCCCGTGCTGCTGATTCTGGCGGGCGCGCTGATCGCGGTCTCGCAGGCGCGACCCGGCGACGAGACCAAAGTCGTCCACCGCGACCAGGTGCGTCAGAGCGGCATCACCGTCGTGGCGCTGCTGGTGCTGACCGTGGTCGCCACGCTGACGCGGGAGGCGCTGCCCGTCGCCGTGCTGCAGATGGGTGGCAATCTGCGCTTCGTGTTGGCGCTGCTGACCGGCGCGCTGGTCGGCGCGGGATTGGGCGTCGCCATTGAATCCACGCTGATTGCGCCACTCTACGTCCGACCGCTCTACCAGGTCATCGTCACCATGGGCCTGGCCTTCGTTATCGCCGAGCTGATTCAGGTGCTCTGGGACCCGCTCCCCTATCAGATGAATCGCCCGCCGCTCTTCTCGCAGCCGGGCAAGGCGGAGAACCTCTGGGCCTGGTTCAGCGGCGGCAATACCACGGTCAACATTCTGGGCGTGACGTTTCCCAGCTACCGGCTCTTTATCATCGTGCTGGGCGTGCTGATGTTCGTTGGGCTGACCATCCTGCTCAACTACTCGCGCCTGGGCATGATCATCCGCGCCGGCGTGCAAGACCGCGAGATGGTGGAGGCGCTGGGCATCAACGTCCGGCGCGTCTTCACCCTGGTCTTCGCGTTGGGGACGGGGCTGGCGGCGCTGGGCGGCATCGGCGCGGCGCCCTTCATCCCGGTGGAGCCCATCATGGGCGACAAGTTCCTCATGCAGGGCTTCATCACCGTCGTCATCGGCGGGATGGGCAGCACCACGGGCGCGGCGGTGGGCGCGCTGCTGCTGGGCTTGGCGCGCGCCTTCGGCGACTACCTGGCGCTGCGTTTCAGTCTGACGCCCGCCATCTCTGAGGCATCGACCGTCATCATCATGGCTATCGTGCTGCTTGCGCGACCGGCCGGCTTATTGGGCAAGAAGGAGTAATGGATGAGCGAAAAAGCACTGGAACGTGTCACTGAAAAAGCGGATGAACCGTCGGCAGCAGCGCCGGCCTTGAAGAAAGCACGCGGTTGGTTGGCCTTCAAAAAAATACGTGGTTGGCTGAAGAAACAATGGGGGACGCTCCTGCTGTTGGCGGGATTGCTGCTCTTCCCCTACATCTTCAGTCTGATCAGCGGGATTCCCATTGACGAGGGGCCGCCCAAGTTCTGGCAGGGTCAGTTGATCGTGATGTTCATCATGGCCATCTACGCCATGAGCTA
>DAOTUH010000412.1:0-2563 GCA_034437255.1 Anaerolineae bacterium | reverse complement strand
CCTCCCTGGTATCTATGACGTGGTGAAAACTAGGCGCGAGGACACACCCCCTCATAAGGCCTACAAGAGCAAGGAATATGGGGATGTAAAACATGTGGTGGGGCGCCGTTGAGTGATCGCGAAATTTTCGTCTGAATTTCATTATTTCGTGTTGGCCTGAATCTACTGCGTGATTGCCTCGGTCGGCGGCTGCAGGGTTCCCCAGACCAATAGAGAATCGTGCGGCGCGGAATGTTCAAAATCCAGGTCAAGCGACCACGCGATCGTGTTGCCGTGTATCATCACCTCTTCGATGTCCTGATTTTCTCCAGGTGTCGTCACGAGCAGCAGTTGTCGTGTTTCCAGATCGTAAACATATAAGGGCTTCAGTGCTCTTGGTGTCCAAGAGAGCCAACGTCCGCTCAGAAGACCATACTGACGTGGTTGATGAGTGAGCTCGAATTTTTCTTGAGTTCGCCAATTGTAAAGCACGGTCTCTGTACCATACGAATGGCGGGGGCCACCTCGCCAGACGACCCACTCCCCGGAAATATGCGGCATGCTGCTGCGCCCATCAGTCGTAAGCGCCGTGCGTTCTCCGGTCGTCAAATCGTAGAGATAGACGTTGTTGTCGCTGCCCTTGCTATCGGGCAGATCCTGTTCAACAACGATGTGCTCCCCCGATATGTAGGGCATCGTCCACATACGATTATCCTCGGCGCACTCCCGCTCCAGCTCCCGGCGTTCGCCGGTTTGAAGATTGTAGAGGGCTAAAATCGTCTCGCTGCATGCCTTCTCCTCCGCGTGGCGCGTGCGGGTCCAGACTACCCAGTCACCGTCGGCGTCAACGTAAGGTCCCGGCCAGGAGACGGGATCCCCGGGATCTTCAAGCAGTATCTTTTCGTTCCCCTCGCTCAGGTTCAGGGCGCGCAACGCCCACGTGGTCCCCTGCGCCGAGCCGGGCGTGTCGAAGAAAATGAGCCAGTCGCCGCTCCGAATCGGGGTCATGACATACAATTCGCCACCCTCAAACTGGGTGTGGACGACGGGTTCGATCTCTCCGTCCCCTGTTAGCGGATAGCGGAAGATGGTGTCGGGATCTCGGCGCGCTACCCAGTAGATATGGGTTTCGTCGAGAGTGACCTGCGTCGCCCGCTTCTTTTCCAAGCGCAAAGTGTGGGTCTCGATTAGCGTTGCCGCAATAGGCGTGGGAGAAAGCCTCGGTACTGGCGTGGGTGAGGGCGTCGCGGTAGCGGTTGCCGTTGCCGAAAGTGTAGGCGATGCGGTAGGCGTGGACGTTATAGCGCTCGTCGGTGAAGGGGACAAAGTCGCTTGAGGAGTACTTTCCGTGATTGACGTCGGAGTTGTCGTACAGGCATCTAGGCAGAGCAGGATAAAAACTATCGCAACTAAGATTCTTATAGGATAGAGGGAGATTTGCATGTGGTTAGCTCCTTTTATGCAGCCGGCGGGATTTAATCCCGCCGGCTGTTTGCTTCGATTTTGGTGAATGGTGAATTTGTTTGTGTTCACTACCAAGCTTGGGCATCGTTGGGACTTACGTACTCCCAAAAATCTTGTCTTAGTGCCGTCTGCCGGTAGGAGCCGTCATAACCGGCTACCGAACCGGCCGTCTCCGTGTAATAGACGTACTGTGCGGCACCGGATGGTTCATAGTAACCATAAACTGTCACAATGTGATTAACGTCTCGCTGCCAGCCGGGCATTTCATTTGTCACACATCCGGTGACCATAGCATAATCATGATCTATGTTCCGTACGATGCGGTAGTATAGTGTTGTTTCTGACCCTGAGCCGTCGCACCAGTACCAATTTGTGTTTAGATGATCATTCAACACATCTCGAATATCGGTTTCGGTGTTGTGACAGAGCCAGACGCCCGCGTTCGGATCAATATTCAGTTCCTCACCTAGCGTATCAATATTTGGTACTTGACTCGCTGGCAGCCGTGCGTCGAGGGCTACTTGGGTTGCTCCCGGACCGCAGTAGTTGCGATGAGCATAATCATTAGGCTCTTTCCATATACCCACAGGTAAAATCTTTCTGCCAATATAGCGAGGCCCAATTCGCTCTTTAGCGTATTGCTCTACCAGCTTATTCTTGGCGGCGATGGCTCTAAGCTCTTCCTCAGTGTAGACATAGTTGGGATCCATGCAGTTGCGCATTTGACTTTCGGCGCTTTCATTTGATTCTGGCGTTGGAGGACCCTCAGCCAGCACCTCGCTTGGCCAACTGCTTAACAGCAGGGATAGTAGGACAACTACTAAACTGACAGACTTTAACGCAGACATCCACTTCCGTTTCATTGGTACGACTTCCTGTGATTTTAGTGAGTAGTTTGACACGCACCGGCCCACCTATCACCCTACCAGATCAGGAGGCGCCTGTAAATAGCAACTTCTTGTTATTTTTCGGCCTGGATATAACAAAAACTTGTTATATCCACCGCAGCCAGCCCGCTTTCACCGCCCGGACGGCGGCCTCGACGCGGTTTTTGCAGCCCAATTTTCCCAGGAGATGACTGACATGCTGCGCTACCGTGTTGACGCTGATGCCCAGCGCA
>DAOTUH010000411.1:0-18043 GCA_034437255.1 Anaerolineae bacterium | reverse complement strand
TTGAGGGCGCCACGATCTTCCTGGAAGCGACCACGGGCTTCACCGACACCCTCACCACCGACGCAGCCGGCACCTACGAGCGTATGATCCACCCCGATGACCTGGGGACCTTCACCGTCACTGTCTCTCACTCCGACTACCTGACCGACGTGGCTACAAAGACCGTGGGAACGACGACGGTCGTCCACGATGTGGAGCTGGTCTACAATGGGCCGGAGATGCTCGTCGCGCCCGATACGATCAGCAAGACGGTCCTGTGGGGCGAGGTCGCCACGGCGACGATGACTATCACCAACGACGGCGAGACCAATCTCAACTACGACATCTACGACTACAGCCTGCTTTACTTCGAGGACTTCGAGGCGGATGACGGCGGCTACACAGTCACCGGCGCTAATCCCTCCTGGGAGTGGGGCGAACCCACCACCGGACCGGGCGCAGCGCACAGTGGTCTCAACGTCTGGGCGACCAACCTGGGCGGGAACTACCATAACTCCGAATGGTCCTACATCGAATCGCCCGACATCGACCTCAGCGCCTACGCCGGCGGCAACGTCACCGTCGAGTGGTGGGAGTACGCCGACGTCGAGACCGGATGGGATGTCTGGTTTGTCGAAGCCAGCAACGACGGCGGCGCGACCTGGAACATCATCCATGGCTTGTACACTGGCTCCACCGGCGACTGGATCAACCCGTCGGTCACACTGGGGCCGGCCTACGCCGTCTCCAATTTCCGCGTCCGCTTCGGTCTCGACACCGACTCCAGCGTCAACAGCTACGACGGCTACTACGTGGACGACGTGATGATTACCATCGATCCGATGTGGAAGTCGGAGTCCGTCAACAGCGGCGCCGTCCTCTCCCACACCACCGAGACCGTCACCGTCACCTTGGACTCGAACTACACGCCGGCCCCCGGCGTTTACGAGGCTGTGGAAGACGTGATGGGCGATGACGTCCTGAATCCTCGGAAGATTATCCCGGTCACCTTCACCGTCCTCGAGAATCCCGATCAGGCTTACCTGAGCGGCACCGTGCTGGGCAACCGTACCGCTGCAGGCATGGATATGCCGCTGGAGGGCGCGCTGGTCCATGTCGAGAACATGACCAACACCTTCGCGGTGGAAACCGACGCCAGCGGCTTCTACGAACTCTACGTCCTGCCCTCCAAGACCGGCACGTACTCCGTTACCATCTCCTACACCGACTACATCAGCGACGTCGCCGCAATCACCATCGACAACGGCGATGACCTGGATCACGACGCGACCCTGGAGCTGATCGGCCCATACCTCAACGCCGACCCCGAAGCAATCTCCGAAACACTGCCCTGGGGCAACACCACGGACGTCACGCTGACGATCAGCAACACGCTGCCGGGCAACGAGATGCTGCATGTGTCGATGTTTGAATTGGCCGGTTCATACACACCGCCCACCGTGCAGACGGTACAGGTGAATGTACCTGAGGTCACAGAATCGGCTCTCTCCAGTGAGGCCGAGTACCTGGCTGCCCCTGCGGCGCGGCCGACGCGCAGCTTTGATGTCTCACTCCAGAACCTGGCGTTGGGCAAGATTGATGTGCTCATCATCAGCGCCGAGGTAGGATGGGGCAACCCGCTGGACGGGTTCGACACGATGCTGGCGGCCTTCCCCGACCTCAACGTGGACGTCTACCCGATGGACGCCATGCCGGAACTGGCGGACCTCATGCCTTACGACGTCGTCTTCGTCGGCAACAACAACAATTGGCCTCTCGACAATGATGTATTGGGCGATGTGATAGCCGACTACGTTGATAACGGCGGCAAGGTCATCCTTGCACAGGCGTCGATGTACCTCCGCGCAGGCGTGGCCTTTGAACTAGGCGGACGTTGGGAGGCGGAGGGCTACTCGCCGCTGACCTACTCCGACGTGCTAGAGCCGGGTGCTTCACTGGGTGTCTACCAGGGCACGCATCCCATCATGGCCGACGTGACGTACGTGGACGACTTTAGTGTCCATGGCGTGGGCCACATGCTCCAATCGGGTGCCGAAGCGGTCGCTTTCTGGGATGATGGCGAAATCTACATCGCGGCGCTACCCGATGTGGTGGCGTTCAACCAGCTGCTGACCGGTGGCAACGATTGGGACGGTGACGTGCCCACCCTGATGCACAATGCGATCCTCTACCTGGCGCCGACAGACGTACCGTGGCTGAGCGAGTCGGTCACCGACTTCAGCCTGGGCGTCGGCGAGCAGGCGACCAGCACCATCGGCCTTGACGCCTCTGTGGTCGATCAGCCCGGCACCTACAGCGCCTGGCTGTGGCTTGACAACAACGACCCGCTCCAGACCGGTGCGTACATCCCGGTGGAGATGACGGTCGAAGTTGATCCGACCATGGGTGTGCTGAAAGGTGTGGTGATGATGGATCGTCATAAACTTGGCCTGAATATTCCGGCCGAGAACGCGACGGTTGTGATGTCCGACACCCTGGGGATGAAAGAGCTGCACACCAACGCCTCCGGCGAATTCGTCTACTACTTCGAATCCGGCGATCTACCGCTCGACATCGACCTAACCGCCAGCTACCCGGACTACCACGATGACGAGGCTTCTGTCACGCTCAACGCCAGCGAGACGGTGACGGCGGAGATGGAAGTCAAGTTGATGGCACCCTGGATTCAGATGACCCCGCCTGACCAGATTGAAGTGACTGTGATCTCTGGTTACACGATGACCGACCAGGCGATGGTAGAGAACTACGGCATGACCGATTTGAACGTCTCCAACATCCTGGAGATCCCGGCTGGATCGCCGCTAGAGGGACGGCCTGTGGCTCAGGAGGACGTAACCTGGGTTGACGATCCGTTCGTCATTGACGCGGAGGTTCTCGACGAACTGCAGGCCGAAAACAGGGCCGACTTCTTCATCTGGATGCGTGAGCGGGCTGATCTCAGCCGTTCATACACCATCTTCAACACCGACATCCGGCGCGAGTTCGTCTACGACGCCCTGACCAGCACGGCGGAACGCTCTCAGGCCGAGATTATCGACTACCTGGAGAGCCGAGGCATCGAGTACGAAGTCTTCTGGATCAACAACTCGATCCTGGTCCGTGGTGGCGATGAGGCAGTGATTGACTTTGTGAAAGCACGCGATGATGTGGCGCAAGTGCGAGGGGTCTACACGCGCATGTACATCCCCGATCCTGATCAGCGCTTGGTCTACACACCGAAGGTGGAGAGCCCCAACGCCGATCCGACCTGGAACATCGACATCGTCGATGCGCCTGATGTATGGGATCAGTTGAACGTCACCGGTGAAGGCGCTGTGGTCGCCAACATCGACACCGGCGTGCGTTATACTCACGAAGCTCTGGCGAATTCTTACCGAGGCAACCTGGGTAGCGGTGTCTTCGATCACAACTATAACTGGGCTGCTCTGTCACCCGAGGCAAGAAATCCGGCTCAGTGTGGCACAGAGTTCGATTCCACTATTGAACCTTGCGATTCAAATGGACATGGCTCCCATACTATGGGATCCATGATCGGTGGCGACGGCAACGATCCCTTCGATATGGACATCGGCATGGCGCCGGATGCGGAATGGATGGCCTGCATGGGCTGCGACGGATATTATCCTGGCGGTCCGGGCGGTTGTTCTGAAACAGCTCTCACCAGTTGCGCTGAATGGATCATCGCGCCAACCGACCTTGATGATCAGAATCCCGATCCCACCAAAGCCCCCGACGTCGTCAACAACTCCTGGGGTGGCGGTGGTGAGGATCCCTGGTACTATAGCTTCATCGAGGCCTGGAATGCGGCCAACATCATCCCCGTCTTCTCCGCCGGTAACGCCGGACCGGGGTGCGATACGCTCGGCTCCCCCGGTAGCTACGACAACGTCATCGGCGTCGGCGGCACGGACAGCGCCGATAACAACTACAGCTCCACCAGCCGTGGCCCCGGCTCTGGCACGGGCGTCTTCCCAGTCCAGAAACCCGACATCGCCGCTCCGGGCGAGGGTGTCCCCTCCTCCGTTGCGACTGGCGACAGCGACTACGCGATGTACAGCGGCACCTCGATGGCGGCGCCACACATGGCCGGCCTGACTGCGTTGCTGCGCTCGGTCGATCCGACCCTTGATCGTCAGATGATCTGGGACATCGTCACCATGAACGCTGTAACCGATACCTTGAACCTGAAGAACGGTTCCTGGTGCGGTGCCGGTCCCGACTTCCCGAACTACGTCTTTGGCTACGGGCGTATTGATGCCTTTGCAAGTGTCCAGGCTGTGTTGTCGGGTCTCGATATCCCCTGGCTGGCTGTGGATCCGACCTCTGGTGTCGTCCATCCGGTCATGGTAGGCACAAACGCCTACACGGGCTCCATGCCTGTGGACATGACCTTCGACGCCGCCGGACTGGATGCGGGTGTCTACACCGGCACGCTGCGGATGTTGCATAATGATCCGCTGGCCGGTCAGATGGACATTGCCGTCAAGATGACGGTCGTCACCTATGAGCCGGTGCTGACGCCGACGGTAGCTACCACGTCCGGTGATCCGGACACCACCGTTCCTTACACCTTCACCCTCACCAACAACGGTTCTACCACCGACACCTTCGACCTGGCTGTCTCTGGCAACGTCTGGACCACGACGGTCCCGACGACGGTCGGCCCGCTGGGTGCTGGCGAGAGCGCGGAGTTCACCGCTGAGGTGGACATTCCCCTCAGTGCCCACGGCGGCGATAGCGATGTCGTGACGATAACCACCACCTCGCAAGGTAATCCGACCCAGTCGGCCAGCAGCATGCTGACGACGACGGTGGATGCACAGCCGGTGGTGTTCGTCGTGGCCAAGACCGCCAATCCTGGCGACATCGTCGATCCCGGCGATACCATCACCTTCACCATCACCCTCAACAATAACGGGCACGATTCGGTCATGGCCGAGGTAAGCGATATGGTTCCCACCTACACGACCTACATTCAGGGCAGTGTAACGGGCGGGTTGACCTACATCGACTTGCCGGGTAAGGTGGAGTGGAGTGGTGACATCGCGGATGGCGAGGAAAAGGTCTTCACCTTCCAGGTGGAAGTGGACGAAGATGCGCCATACGGCTACATGATCACCAACACTGTGACGGCCATGGTGGACGGCGAAGAGTTCACGGACGATGTTACGGTTCAAGTCAGACCTCTCTACATGCTCTACTTGCCCTTGATCTATAAGTAAGAGTACGTGGTGTGTAGATAGGCTGAGATATAGAGGGGCCACCGGCGCGTCCGGTGGCCCCATTTTCTGTTAGCAAAGCGTGACGACGTAACCCGCTGGAACCAGAGGTTTGATCCAGCCAGAGCCTGATTTGTTACAGCAAGGAGATCTATAATGAAGAAAAGTCTTGTATTGTTGATTTTAAGTATCGTTTTGTTGGGAGGGACCTCGGCCGGCTTGTCAGCGCAGACATCCTCGTCACCTCCGCCACCCGAAAAAGCCGTCGTCGTCCGTATCCAGTTCGATACCATCGACGAGGTACAGACGCTCGCCCAGACCCTCGACGTGTGGGAGGTCCACCACGATGAGGGCTATCTGATAGCGCGGGTCCAGCCGCACCAATACGTAGATTTGGCGCGCGCGGGGTATCAATATGAGATCGACGCGGAGCGTTCCGCTCATCCTGATACGATCCCCGGTTATCCGTGCTACCGGACGATGGATGAGCTGTACGCCGATCTGAATACGGTCGTTTCCAATCATCCCGACGTCGCCGAGCTCACCACCATCGGCTACAGTTATGAGGGGCGACCCATCAAAGTGGTCCGCCTGACCAACCGGGAGATCTCCGGTGACAAGCCGAGGTTATTCCTGATGGCCAATATCCACGGTCGCGAGCTGATCACCAATGAGGCGGCGATGGTCTTTATCGACTATCTGGTGGGCCGCTACGGCACTGACGCTGACGTCACGTGGCTGTTGGATGCTCACGAGATCTACGTCTCCGTCAGCACCAACCCGGACGGGCACGTCAAGAACGAGCCGGGGGAACCCTGGGCCTGGTGGCGGAAGAACACCCATCCCTACGGCTCGTGTTCGCCTGACGATTACGGCGTCGATCTGAACCGCAATCACAGCTTCAAGTGGGGGTGCTGCGGAGGATCAAGCGGCAATGAGTGTGCGGAGACCTATCGCGGTCCCTACCTGGCCTCCGAATCGGAGACGCAGGTGGTACAGGACTACGTGGAGACGCTCTTTCCAGATCAGCGGGGACCCGGCGATTACGATCCGGCGCCCTTGGATGCGACCGGCGTGCTGATCACCTTGCACAGTTACAGCAACCTGGTGCTCTGGCCCTGGGGGCACACCTCGACGCCGGCGCCGAACAGTGACGGCCTCTCCGCGTTAGGGCGCAAGATGGCCTCCTACAACAACTACCTCCCCCAGCAGGCGAGCGGGCTCTACACCGTCGATGGCTCCACCGATGACTGGTCCTACGGGGTGCTGGGCATCGCCTCCTATACCTTCGAGATCGGTTCCTCCGGCGATGGTTTCTATCCTCCCTGCTCCCGTTACGACGCGCTGATTCAGCCCAACATCCCCGCCTTTCTCTACGCGGCTAAAGTCGCCCGCACCCCGTACCTCACCTCCCACGGCCCCGATGCGCGTGCGGTCACCGCTGCGCCAAACGACGTGCTGGGCGGCTGGCCGATCCATCTGACCACCACGATCAACGACGAGGACAACGGGGAGAACTCCATCCAGCGTGCGGAGTATTACGTCGATGTGCCGCCGTGGGAGGGCGGGACGGGCATCCCCCTGACGGCAAGCGACGGCGCCTTTGACAGCAGCGTCGAGGCGGTGGAAGCCGACATCCCCACCGGCGGCTGGGCCGCGGGACGGCACATCATCTTCGTGCGGGGACAGGACGACACGGGCCGTTGGGGTCCGCCCTCGGCCGTCTTCGTCGACGTCCAGATGGACAGCCTGATCCGTGGGCACGTTAGTGAGGCGGATAGCGGCACGCCCCTGGCGGACGTGCAGGTCGTCCTGGACGGCGCGACGGGGCATTTCACGGCGACGACGGACGTCGCCGGGCAGTACGCGGCGCCTGTGTTCAGCGGCACGTATACCATCACCGCCAGCGCGTTTAAATACTGGCCCTCCACCGTCAAGGGCGTCGTCGCCCGCACGGGGATGACCACGACCCAGCATCTTACGCTGACTCAGATCCCCACGGGCACGCTGAGCGGCTCCGTGCGAGAGCTGGGGACCAATTTACCCCTGATGGCGGAGCTCCTCGTCCACGATACCGCCCTCACGACCACCACCGATCTATCCGGCGCCTACCACATCCGATTGCCGGCGGACGTCTACACCGTCACCGCCACGGCGCCCGGACACGCGGATCGCACGCTCTCGGGGCTGACGGTTACAAGCCAGCAGACCACCACCACCGACGTGCTTCTGCCCACGCTCCCCTGTCTGCTGCGCGTGGACGACGACTACGGCGGCACAGCGCTCCCGTATCATTATGAGGTCTACTACGATGCCGCGCTGGTGGCGGCAGGCGTTCACTATGAGACCTGGAGTGTCAAGGAGAACGGGACCCCGTCTGCCGGCAAGCTGGCGGATTATCCAACCGTCCTCTGGTTCACTGGAGATACGACGCACAGCACGCTCAGTCTGGGCGAACAGTCTGCGCTGGGCATCTACCTCAACGGCGGTGGGCACCTGTTCCTGACGGGCCAGAACATCGCTGCGGATATCTCGGGAGAGCCGGGCGACTTCCTGGGCACGCTGCTCCGCGCATCTTTCGTGGCGGACGATGCCGGTCGCACCGACCTGACGGGCGGCGGTCTCTACGCGGGACAGACGCTTTCGCTCGAAGGCGGCGACGGCGCGGACAATCAAGAGAGCCCCGACGTGATCGCCCCGCTGAGCGATGCGACGCCGGTCTTCACCTACACCGGTGACGGGTACGGTGCCCTGGCGGTCGACACGGCGGCCTACCGGACGCTCTTCATGGGCTTTGGCGTCGAGGGCATCAGCCAGAAGCCCCAGCGTCGCGCCGTGTTGGAGACGGGATTGACGTGGTTGGGATGTCCCCCGGCCGCGATCGACCTGCACATCGGGTTATCCGGGCCGACCGACCCGGTTCAGCCCGGCGATGTCCTGACGTATACCCTGACGCTGACGAATAGCAGCGTCGTTCCCTTGACGGGCCTGGTTGTCACCGATACGCTTTCCCCGTGGGTGGACGTGGTCTCCACCTCGCCCGAAGCGACGGTTGATGGAACGGGCATCCGCTGGTCGGAGCTGACGATGGCACCGGAGGGCACGATGTCGCTGAACCTGGTGGCCCAGGTGCAACAGGGCGTGCCGGAGGGGACGGTGATTCATAACGCGGACTACCGCGCCCAGGCGCTGCAGATGTCGGCGCCCACGGTGGGCACCCAGGGCGTCAGCACACCGGTGACGCAGACTTCGGCGCTGGCACTCACCGCGACCCCGGATCATCGCGCCGCCTTGCCGGGCACGCCGGTGACGTACACGTTGGCGTTGACCAACACCGCTACCGTCAGCGACACCTTCGACGTGACCCTGGCTGACAACGTCTGGCCGACAGAGATTGTCTCAGACACCGTGGGGCCGCTGGCGCCCGGCGTGAGCGCGTCGCTGGCCCTCACCGTCACCCTCCCGGTCGATGCCGGGGACGGCGACAGCGACACGGTGACCGTCACCGCCACGTCGCAGGGTGATCCGCAGGAAACCGCCAGCGTCACGGTGACGACGACGGCTGCCGTCCGTCGGATCTACCTGCCCCTCGTCCTTCGCACCTCTCCGGCTCCGTAGCATCACCCGTTCTCGTGGGGATCTGGATCTTGGAGTAGGTTATCTGACGAAGTTGCGCCTCACGCAGTCGCAGCAGTAACGTTTGAACGTTGATGATCTCACAAATCAACGGATTGAGTGGATGCAACTGATTTTTCTTAATCCGGTTCATCCGTTAAATCCGTTGACGATTTGACGACCGGGTGTCTCTCCCCTTTACTCGCTCATAAAATCCGGCAGCTCGCCGAAATCCGGGCCGGGATCTTCGCCCGCCAGCCGCGCTTTGACGCCGGGGTGCGCGCAGACCTCGGCCAGCGCAGCGATCACCTCGTCGTCGCCCTGCGCCTCGATCTCCTCGCGCCGGGCGCGCCGCTGCTTGGCGCTCGCCAGGGGATCGTGCAGCGTGCGGATAAAGGCCTGCACCGCCTCACCCACCTCGGTCGCCGGCTCGATGGCCTGCGAGCCAGTTCCGGAGGTCGTGCGCAGCCGCGTCAGCCGCCGCGCCAGGTCGGCGCCCTCGGCGTCGTCCATGGTCAGCGCCCGCTGCGCCCACGGGCTGGGCATGGCGCCTTCACGCCCCAGGATCTTCAGCGCGTCCTCGTACGAGGGATCGATGGTGCTGCCGCCACCCCCGCCCGCGCCCATGGGTTTCGCGCTGCCGCGATCCAGGGGATCGGGGCCGAATTCGTCGTTGAAGTCTTCGTTAGGCATAGTTTTCTCCTTCGTTAGTCATGAGTCACGAGTCATAAGTCATGTTGTCATGACGACCTGACTCATGACTCCTGACTTGTGACGCAAAGTATCTCCATCAAGGTGTTGCACCATGAGAGTTCAGCCAATCGCGAACCCGGTCGGCCCTATCGTCGTCCGGCGCGAGGCGGAGGTAGCTATGGAAGTGAGTAACCGCCGCGTCGGTTGCGCCCAGGTGCGCCTGGAGCCGGCCCGCGCCGAAGGGGTAGCGTGCGGTCCCCGGCGCGCGGAGGATCGCGGCCTCGAGCTGCGCCAGCGCCTCGTCGAATCGGCCCAGGTTCCGCAGCGCCAGCCCCAGCTGGTAGTGCGCCTCGGCGCGCGGGCCGTGCTCCAGCGCTCGCTCGTAGTCCTGGGCCGCCGCGTCGTATTCGCCCAGCTCGAAGTGGGCCAGCCCCCGCCGCTCGTAGGCGCGCGCGTACGTCGGCGCGGCGTCGACGGCCTGGGTATAGACATCGATGGCGGCCTGATAACTTTGGCGGGCGCCGTCCTCGTTGCCCTGCCGGCGCTGGACGTTGGCCTGGATGCGCCGCGCGTCCCCCAGGTTGAAGGCGGCGTTGGCGAAGTCGGGCTCTAGCGCCAGCGCGCGCTCGTAGTCGGCGATGGCGGCGGGCCGATCCTGGCGGTGCACGGCGTGGAGGTTGCCCCGGTAGAAGTAGGCGTGCGCCAGCCCCTTGGGCAGCGTCGTCTCGGCAGCCGCCTGCAGTGCCCTGTCGAAGGCCGCCAGCGCGCGGTCGTAGGCGCCTTCCCAGTAGGTGAACTGGCCCAGCGTGAAGAAGACCAGCGCGTCCACCTGTTTGGGCAGCGTCCCGTTGACGTAGAGCGCGAAGTCGTCGCCCTGGCTGAAGCGCTGCCCCACGTCGAGCTGGTCGCGGGCGCCGGGGTCGCGGTAGGTGAAGAGCGACGCCGTCACGCTGAAGCGGGCGCGGAAGCGGCTGCGGTCGTACCAGCCCCAGATGACTAACGCGGCGCCGTAGCGGGCGGCCAACCGGCGGACGGCGTCCTCGTCGCCTGGGCCGAAGGCCGTCTGCTTGAGCCAGACGACGCGCACGTGCTGTAGCGCCGCCTCGTCGAGCTGCTCCCGCAGCCGGTCGCGTAGGTCAATCTCGAAGAAGGCCGGTTCGTGGCCCACAAACTCCGGGATGAGGATCAGGATCTCGCCGGGGGCGGCGGGCTCCGCTTCCAGCGCGTCTGGCGGCGCGGCGAAGATGCGCTCGGCCTGGCGCTCCAGGAAGAGCGTGGGGATGCTCCAGCTCCAGCCGCCCCGGTCCAGGAGATAGCTGCGCGCCTCGTTGACCGCCAGGTCGATGACGCCGTGGGTCGCCAGCCGCCGGTAGAGGTGGTAGTTGAACTCGCGCGCGGCGTCGATGCCGACCTTCTCGTGCATGGCGACGACGGCGCCTGCTCCGGCCTCGATCAGCGCCGGGGCCAGGCCGACCAGCGCGCCCGCGCGCACCTGTCCGCCGGACTCGCAGGCCGTCAGCACCATGAGGTGCGGCAAAGCGCCGACGGCCCGCAGGCGTTGCAGCAGTCTCTTGGCGAGCACGACGTTGGCGTCCCGCGTGGCGGCGTCTTCTAAGAAGAGCGCGGCCTCGCCCGTGCTCCGCTTGAAGACGCCGTGCCCGATGAAGTGGAAGATGGCCGGCGGCTTTTCCAGCGCCTGGGCGATGCGGTCGACGGTGACGGGCGCGTCCAGGCGCGTGATCTCAACGAGACCGCGCAGCGGCGTCAGCGCGCGCTGGAGCTCGGCCCACTCCCGGTCGGCCTCGACGGTCGCCAGGCCGAAGGCGTCCAGGTTGCGGGGATTGCTGATGGCGACGAGGATGCGCAGCGGCCAATCGACCTGCGGGCTGCGCGCGTGCGCGTCGGCGTCGGGATGGAGCAGGCGGGAGAAGGGCGTCCCTGGTCCCACCGAAAGCGGGACGGCTGCGCGTCGAGCCTCTGCCAGAAGGCATTCCCAGCGCACGCGGTGGTGCGCCACGTCGAGGCTCGGGTCGATGACGAGGCGGATGCGCGTCTGTGCCTCGGCTCGCAGCGCGGACCGAACGTCATCGGTGAGCAGGGTGCGGGCCAGTTCTTGCCCGTACGCGCGCGGATCGATGAGTTTCTGAAGGCTGTCCAGATCCAAGTTGAGCGCCGTCTCCGCGAGCGTTGCACCGTCGGGTCCCAGGAGGGCCAGCCGCGCGCCGTCGTCGGCCCCGGTCAGCCGGAGGATGCGCTCTACGGGTTGTTTGCTCATGATGGAATCTCCTGAGAATCGGTTTTTTCGCTTCGGGTCACTATAGACAGGCGTTTGAAAGGAAATCAAACATCATGTTGTATCATGTTCACTGGCTACCTATCACTTTGTCGATTGGAGTCTTTGTTTTCACCGTCATTTCGAGCGAAGTGCCGCTTTTTGGCACAGAGTCGAGAAATCTCCCCCGTTCGGAGACAAATATACGGCGAAATGGAGAGATTCCCCGGCCACTGGGCCTCTGGGCCAGGGTCTCCATCCCTCGACTACGCTCGGGACAGGCTCGCTTTGGTCGCCACGCTTCCTTCGCCCTTCGACTGCGCCTCTCGACTGCGCTCGGGCCATGCTCAGGATAAACGCAGTCGAAATGGCGTGTTGAGTGAGTTGAAGTTTGTTAAGCTGCAAGCCTTGTAAAAGTGATAGGTAGCTAGTCATATTCATAAAGAATCGGATTTTTCGACACGATGATGTATGGCCAGTATAATCTCGTGGAGATTGGAAAGCAAGTTGCCAGGACGCGGTGGGTATAGGACAGAAAATAGGAAAAAAGAAGATCGCCGTCTTGTAAACCGGCGATAGTAGCCGCGAAATCCATTTCGCGCTTCAGAGTGCGCGATTTAGAAATCGCGGCTACATTTCCCATTTGTCTTATACCCCTGGCGCACGAGTTGTTTGACAAACGACGGCGAATGTTATATGATGAACTTAAACGTTTAAGCTACACGGTCCCAGAGGCGTCGATTCAGCCCGTCCTCTGTCCAGAAAACCTATGCCCAAGAAAAAAAGCGTTACCATCAAGGACGTGGCCCAACGCGCGAACGTCTCCATCGCGACGGTCTCCTATGCATTCAACCGCCGCGATGCTATCAGCCCCGAGACGCGGGCGCGCGTCTTTGCCGCCGCCGAAGAGCTGGGCTACCGGCCCAACGTGATGGCGAGCAGTCTGCGCCGCCAGGAGAGTCGCATCTTGGGCTACAGCTGGCATCCCCTGCCCAAGGATCATTGGCACCCGGTGTTGGATCGCTTCATCTACGCCATGGCCGCGGCCGCCGAAGCGCGCGGGTATCACATTCTCACCTTTGCCGGTGACAGCGGCGACGATGTCTGGCAGGCCTATGAGGCGTTGATGCTCTCGCAGCGCGTCGATGGCTTCGTCCTTTCGGACACCAACGAGGACGACGTGCGGATTCGCTGTCTGCTGGAGCGAGGTTTTCCCTTCGTCGCCTTTGGGCGGGCCAATGCGGCGTGGGACTTTCCGTACGTGGACGTCGATGGTGACGCGGGTGCCTATGCGGCGGTGCAGTATCTTCTGGAGTTGGGCCATCGCCGCATCGGGTTTGTCACGTGGCCCGAGGGCTCACTGGCAGGACACCACCGCTATCAGGGCTATCGTCGCGCTCTGGATGACGCCGGTTTGGAGTGGGACGCGGCCTGGCTCGGGCGTGGTGAGAACGCCGAGGCCGAGGCGCGGGCGGTCACCCAGCAGCTGCTTGATCTTCCCGCCGACCACCGACCGACGGCTATCGTCGCCGTCAGCGATCTGATGGCGCTGGGCGTGATGCGGGCGCTGTACGAGACCGGCCTGCGTCCCGGAGAGGACATCGCCGTCGTCGGCTACGACGATATTCCAATGGCCCAATATCTGCAGCCGCCGTTGAGTTCGGTGCGCCAGCCCATCGCCGAGGTGGGTGAGCGCGTGGTGGAGATGTTGTTGCGCGTGATTCGCGGCGAACCGTTGGAGCGGCACGTTTTGCTCGAGCCGGAGTTGATTGTGCGGGCGTCCAGCGGCGGACCGATCTCTTTCTAGCCCTCATTTTTGCAAGACGCACTTGTCACGGAGAATTCTTTCCTTATGGATGATAACTGGCACATCGTAGATACGACTTTCGATTCTGACGCATTGCATCATAAAGAGACGGTCTATACCATCGGCAACGGCTATCTGGGCACGCGCGGTGCCTTTGAGGAGGGTTATCCCGGCGATCTGCCGCTCACGCTGGTGCACGGCCTCTTCGACGACGTGCCCATCGTCAACACGGAGCTGGTCAACGCGCCGAACTGGTTGCACCTGATCGTGCTCATCAACGGCGAGCGCTTCCGCATGGAGCGCGGCGAGGTGCTGGATTACCGCCGTGATCTGGACCTGCGCACGGGTGTGCTGACGCGCACGGTGCGCTGGCGCAGTCCCGCCGGTCAGACGGTGGAGCTGGCCTTCGAACGCTTTGCCAGCTTTGCCGATCCGCACGTGCTGGGACTGCGCTGCCGCGTCACGTCGATAGATGCGTCCGGCGACGTGGAGATTCGCGCGGGCGTGCCCGGTCACGTCGATAACCAGGGCTTCTTGCACTGGGCATGGCGCGATCAGGGTCGCGCGGGCGAGCGTCGGGCGTACCTGGAAGTAGAGACGCGCGCAAGCGGCATCCGGCTCTGCGAGGCGTGCGATCTGCACGTGGACGCCGCCGAGCCTGTGACTTACGTGGCGCAGGCGTGTGACTGGACGCCGACGGTGGTGGCGCGGACGACCATCGCGCCGGGGCAGACCCTGACGGCGGACAAGCTCGTGACGATCTTCACCTCGCGGGATGATCCTCAGCCGCAGGGCGCCGCATTGGGCGCGCTGGAGGTCGCCGCAGAGCAGGGCTACGACGCGCTCCGCGCCGCCCATGACGCGGCGTGGGCGGCGACGTGGATGCGGTGCAACGTCATCGTCGAGGGCGACGACGAGGCCGACCGCGCGCTGCGCTACAGCATCTTTCAGCTGCTTATCGCCGCGCCGCAGGACGACGAGCACGTCAGCATCCCGGCCAAATCGTTGAGCGGCTGGGGCTATCGCGGGCACGTCTTCTGGGACACGGATATTTTCATGCTGCCGCTCTTCATCTACACGCAGCCGGAGCTGGCGCGCAATATGCTGATGTACCGCTACCACACGCTGCCCGGTGCCCGGCGCGTCGCCGCCGAGCAGGGCTACACAGGTGCACTCTTCGCCTGGGAGAGCGCCTTGACGGGCGAGGAGACGACGCCGCGTTGGGTGCCGGACCCTGCGAGCGACGAACTGGTGCGCATCTGGTCTGGCGACATCGAGATTCACATTGCTGCCGACGTGGCCTACGGTATGCATCAGTACTGGACGGTGACCGGGAACGACGCCTTCATGCGCGACTACGGCGCCGAGATCGTGCTGGACACGGCCCGCTTCTGGGCCTCGCGTGCCGAGTGGGACGAGACACGCGGCGTCTACGAGATCAACGACGTCATCGGGCCGGACGAGTACCACGACCACGTGGACAACAACACCTTCACCAACCGCATGGCCCGTTGGAATCTGGAGGCGGCGCTGGACGTGCTGGCTTGGCTGCGCCGCGAGCATCCCCACAAGGCCGAGGAGTTGGTCACCCGGCTCGAACTATCGGAGGAACGGCTGGCGCATTGGGCCGACGTCATCGGCTGTCTGCTCATCCCGCGCGATCCAGAAATTGGGCTCTTTGAGCAGTTCGAGGGCTTCTTCGATCTGCAGGACGTGGATCTGGAAGAGTACGAACCACGCGACGCCTCGATGCAGCTGCTGCTGGGCATTGAGGGTGTGCAGGAGTATCAAATCCTCAAGCAGGCCGACGTGCTGATGCTGCTCTATCTGTTGCCCTCGGCCTACGACCGGGAGACGATGCGGGTCAATTGGGATTACTACACGCCCCGCACCGATCATACCTACGGCTCGTCGCTGGGGCCGGCGATCCAGGCGGCGCTGGCGGCACGCATGGGCGCTGTCGAGGAGGCCTATGAGCACTTCATGCGTGCGGCTCGAACGGATTTGCTGAACCTTCGCGGCAACACCGGTGAGGGTATCCACGCAGCCTCGGCTGGGGGACTTTGGCAGGCGGCGGTCTTCGGCTTTGGCGGCGTGCGGTTGACAGACGAGGGCCTGGTCGCGGAGCCACGGCTGCCGCCGCGCTGGACGCGGCTGGCATTTCGTCTCAACTACCGCGGGCAGTGGCATGAATTTGAATTTACGTCGGCGTGAGTGGGACAGGAGACGCTTGACCGGGGAGGATTTCACGGGCAATTAAGAATAAAGGAATGAGGTTTATTTACAACCTCTTTACGAATTCTTAAAAGCTACTTGACAAATCTGACCAGAATTCTTATAATTAAGGACATGTATGGTATAAGTGTATACCAAAGTAGTATCTGTTTAGTCTTGTGAGCGGTGCGATACACTTACGACGGAGAAGGCGCCGGGATTTGAAAAAAGGCCCCGGAGTGTCCTTGTAACCCCATATCTTTCAGATCGAAAGTGCGTTGCACCTGATTGCTCATCAAGCCAAACACTTACTCAAAGTATTTTAGGGATAAGAACCCAATCACTTTACTCAACCAAGCTGAAAGCGAGTATGCAAAGCATCCTAAATGTGTAGGCGGTTTAGCTTTCAGCCTTCACCCAAGAGAGCTGGTCATGGTCAACCGTGACTCACCGATTCCACTCTATTATCAGTTGAAGGTTTATTTCAAAGACCAGATGGAGAGTGGCTTGTTGCATCCTGGAGACCGCTTGCCTACCGAAATGGATCTCTGCGAACAGTTTGGGATCAGTCGTGCGCCCGTGCGGCAAGCACTGACGGATCTGGCGAAAGAAGGGTACGTGTATCGTCGACCCGGGCGAGGTACGTTTGTGGCATCGTCTGTCCCCATGCGTCTTGCTAGACAGACCTGCATCCGCGTGATGACGCATTATGATGTTCCCTGGATCAGCTACTTGGAGCACGCCGCGAATATCTGGAATGACGAACACCCCGAGCAGGAGATTAAGTTGGAATTTGCGGTTCACCCGGCGCGGGATATGTTCCACCGAAAGTTGCGTGGGGCGGTGGCGAAAGGCGAGGCTCCGGATCTTATCTCGTTGGATTATGTTTGGATCACGCATTATACGCGGACTGGTTATATTAAACCCTTGGACGAGCCGGTGTTATCCTGGCTACAAGAGGAAGTGATGGCTTTAGAACCGGTGGTGCGCGAGAACAACCTGGTCGATGACAAGCTCTATGGACTTCCCTCCCACGCTGATCTGACCGGGTTGTGGTATCGCCGGGATTACTTTGACGCCGAAGATCTGGAGTGTCCGCAGACGTGGGATGCGTTGCTGGCCTTGATCGATCACTTCAACCGGCCCGAGGTCAAGCGGCGGCTGGGGCACGCGTATGCGATTGCTTTCCCCGTGAGTTCCAACGTCGGAGAGGCAACCTTCAACGTGCTCGTGCCGTTTATGTGGAATGCTGGGGCGACGTTGGGCAAGGACGTCAACACCATCGTGCTCGATAACGAATCTGTTTATCGAGCACTTCGCTTTTTGAGGAAAATCACATTTACGCGCCGGGCCGCGCTGCCACCTCACATGGACAACCTCGGCTGGTGGGATTTTGCCGAAATGTTGGGAGAGGGCACGGTGCCCATGATTCTGGGGGGGACCTACGAATGGGCCTATATTCGGTCCCACACGGAATGGAAGACAGAATCAGAGATGGCAGAGCACTTCGCTTTTGCGCCGGTGCCCCGTCCCTCCGAGGACGTTGCGCCGGTCTGTTCTTTGGGGGGGAGCAGTTGGGCGATTCCCAGGCAATCTGCGAATCCCGAGGTCGCTTTAGCGTTGTTACGTGAAGCATCTTCTATACACGCTTCCAAAACGTATTGCGAACAGGATCTACAAATCTCTCCTTATCGCCCTGTGAATCGCGTTTTGTGCAAAGAAAATCATCCGTGGTTACAGGAAGTGATTCCTCTACTGCAATATGCGCGTTTGCGTCCGTTGTTGCGGAATTATCCACAGATTTCTCCTTTCATCCAGGATATGTTTTATCAAGTGTTGTGGCAGGGTGAGGAGATCAAGGGGAGTGTACAACGTACGTCACAGGCACTTGATCTGTTGTGGTGATAATTCAAGATTGGAGTGTCCCAGTATTGGCGATCACCTGATTGGGCCTTGAATCAAAGTGCCCGATGCAGGTACGCAACATCTTAGTCCCAAAGTACATGAGTCAGATCAAGGAGGTGGTGATTGGAAAATCGCGGTAACGTTTACCCATTGTACCCTGTAACCAAAACTACCAAACTATGGAGGAGATAACATCATGAAGAAAACTTTGTTAGTGCTGCTCAGTCTCCTGACCGTCTTCTCGCTGGTGCTGACGGCGTGTGGTCCAAAAGAGACCCCGATGCCCGAGCCCACCGAAGAGGAGCCCATGGAGGAAGA
>DAOTUH010000410.1:0-1944 GCA_034437255.1 Anaerolineae bacterium | reverse complement strand
AATTGCCCCAAATGCGAACAATTTCTGGCGCTTATACGCTTGAGATTCCCCACTTTGGCGGCTATTATCGCGCAAAAAAGGGCCAGACTACCCACTTTTGGGCCGACCACGGTTAAGTGTGGTCGTACCCTGAGGATACGAGGGGAGGACAATGATGAATATGTCGGTAATTTTTGATCACGGGCAAGAATGGTGCGATGTTGAGATTCCTCCTGGGGACATCTTTTTAGGAAGTACGGGGCCCCAGATTACGCCTTTACCAGAATGTTGGCCCGGTACTTCTAGTCAAATTGTTGTTGTTCGATCCGAACAGCGACAGAGTGTAAAGGATTTAGCGGAGAGCGAGAGGGCGGACATGACCGGAGATGTACTTCGTCGCCCTGAGGAGTTGTGTGCGGCGATTGATCTGGCGCTTCAACAAGAGATGGTTGAGCGAGCACGAGAGCTGGCTCAATTGGGAACACAATTGTTTCCTGGTCATGAGCGGATTCAACGCGCGGCTCGAGTATTGGCGCCTCCGAACGCTCATGCAGTCCGCTTGCCGCCTGTGCAAGGCCTGGATAATTCCCGTAGGTGGGTACGTGAAAATGCAAGTGAGTATCGGGGGCAGTGGGTGGCTGTGCGCTCGGGGAAGCTTGTGGGTGTAGGGGCATCGCTGGAAGAAGTGCGCGCCGTCATCGCGCCCGGTGAGGACACCTTTGACATCCTCGTTACGCGCGTGTTGTGAACGCTTCTGCGGAAGTGCATAGATGGCCCGGTTTCTTGACCTTCTCCGCGACGGACAATTTGCCACCGGTGTCACTGCGTATGACGATCATTACCCGGGAGATGAAGCGAATTCGCGTATTGTAGTTGTTATCAGCCTGGAAGGACAGCTGACGACTCAGGCCATTGTGGATACCGGCGCGCCGTGGTGTGTTCTGAATCCACAAATAGCAGATGAGATACTCTCGCAGGACGCTCTCTTATATGAACCTGAGACGAAATTAAAGATCAGAGGTATCTCGTATGCAGGTCGGTTGTGTAGAATGCGGATTGGCCTGCGGAGTAAACAGGCAGGTGAGGACCTCGAAGTTGATGCCACGGTATTTGTCCCCAAATTACGCGCAGGTGAGTCCTGGCGTCACCCCAATTTCCTCGGCCTTAGTGGCTTCTTAGAACGTATGTGCTTTGCTGTCGATCCTGCTGAGAGCGCTTTCTACTTTGGCCCTGCCTGAGAGGGATAAACAAGCTCAGCAGTGGACCTGGAATCAGATGCCGCGTTTGGCACCAGCCGGGATTTAGCGCTTACGTCAAATTGACCTTCTCATCATTGACAATTCCCTGGAATTCGGATAATATTGTAGATAGTTATTCTTGCCTATCAACATATTTATCCAAAGGCGCGACCATGGTTGCATCAGAAACTCAAGAAGAGGCCCTGCGCATCTTTCGAGAACATCAGGGCATCCTGCGTACCGCACAGGCGTTGAAGCTGGGGATGCATCCCCGCACGCTCTACGCGCTCCGCGACGTAGGCTTGGTGGAGCGCCTGGCCCGCGGCCTCTATCGCTTGACCGAACTGCCACCGCTGACCGAGCCGGATCTGGTCACCGTTGCGCTGAAAATCCCCGACGGCGTCATCTGCCTGATCTCGGCCCTGGCCTTCCACGATCTCACCACCCAGATTCCGCACGCGGTGGACGTGGCGGTAGAGCAGGGCAGTCGCCGTCCGCGATTGGAGTATCCGCCGATACGGGTCTTCTGGTTCTCGGGCGACGCCTGGCGTGAGGGCTTCACCACTTATACGCTTGATGAGCTTCCCATTCGCATGACTATCCCGGCCAAAACCGTCGCCGACAGCTTCAAATATCGCCGCAAACTGGGCCAGGACATCGCGCTGGAAGCCCTCGAACGCTACCGTCAACACCCCGATTTCGACGTGGGGGATCTACTACACTACGC
>DAOTUH010000409.1:0-4811 GCA_034437255.1 Anaerolineae bacterium | reverse complement strand
ATATCTCTGAACCTGCTCGAAATCGCCCAATGAATATGCCGAGCCTGTAAGGCAGAGGGTCGCCTCTACGATAAGAGCCGGGTCTCCTAATTGCTGACGGAGGGCGAGCGCTTCTTCAAAATGAGCTTTGCCATCCCGAAAGCGTCCTTCGAGGGTGTCGATCATACCTAACTCAATCTGGACGGCGGATGTTCCCTGCTTGTCGCCGAAGTCCCGATATATCTCCAGGCTTTCTGTAAAATTTTCTTGTGCTGTAGAAAAATGCGCCATGACAGATTCGATCTGCCCGATGCTGTAGAGACAGTCGGCGATGCCCAGTCGAGCTCCCAGCGTCTTATGGAGTTCCAGGCTTCTGTGATAGTGACTGAGAGCCTGCTTGTATCTACCGGATGTATAGTGAACATTGCCCAGCTGGCGTATGGCACGGGAGGAGGCATATCTATCCTCAAGTCTGTTTAAGATATGGTAACTCTGCCTGAAATATGCTTCGGCCTCGCTCAATTGTCCGTACTCATAAGCGATCATTCCCAGACCTATAAGTGCAAAGCCTTCGTAACGTTGCAGATTTAACTCCTGGAACACGACCAGGCTCTCTTCCATCTCCTGTTGCGCAGCCTCTAATTTCGAAAGGTAAAAGGTGAACATGGCTGCGCACTCCTGGAGTTTCGCTAAGGTTCCCCGAACTTCCGGCGTGGTGCTATCTGATACTGTGCGCTCCAGGTTTTCTCTGGCCGACTGAAAGAGGCTTTCTCCCTCCTGGAAATGTCCCCGCACTCGGTGGAAACGGTACATGAATTCGATGGCTTTGTTCACAGCCGCTACCTGACCTTGCTCAACGGTCCAGCGCCACGCAGCCCGGAGATTCTGCATCTCCGGCGTCAGTTCGCGCATGATGGCTTGTTGGCGATCCGTCCAGAGGTGGGGGGTATGCTTGGCTGCGAGATTGATGTAATAGGCAGCATGGCGGTCTTTAAGATACAACCAGACATTAGTCCGCAGCGCGAGTTCCTGGGCTGCAAACTGGCGTATGGGTTGGAGGATACGAAAACGCCCCTCCGACGTTTGCCACAGAAATGATTTCGTATGAAGCGACGAGAGGATAGTTGCGGTAGCCCCCGTGATGCGGACGGCTGCTTCTGTTCGAAACCCATCATGAAAAACGGTGAGTTGGGGAAAGACATTCCGTTCCGTCGCTGTGAGCAGGCGCCACGACTGATCAAACACCGCACGCAGGCTGCGGTGCCGTTTCAAGATATCGCGTCGGCTCGTCACCAGAGATTCCACGTTTTCTTCAAGTAGCATAGCTATCTTAGCGGGAGAGAATAATCGTATCCATGAGGCCGCCAGTTCAATGCCCAAGGGCGTCCCCGTAAGCTGCTGGCAGATTCGACGTACCGGTTCCCGGTTTTCTTCTGAAAGCGTAAACAGGGGCTTTACACGCTGCGCAGCCTGGACGAATAGCTGGACGGCGTCATAGGTGTCTATCGCATGATCGTTTTTCCTGGAAGGGAAGGTAAGACCGCAAACCGGGTAGATAATTTCCTCGGGGATCTCCAAGGCCACACGAGAGGTCACCAGCAGCTTGAGGTCAGGCGCGGCGTCGAGTATTTCCATAATCAACGGTGGCGCCGGGAGAAGATGTTCGAAGGTGTCCAGGATCAACAACATGGTTTTATCATGAAGATGTGCGAAGAGCTGATCCTCTGGTTGACGGGTCCTTCGGATAGATAAATCCAAGACATCGATGAGCTTGGAAGGCAGACTCTCTAGCGAATCTAACGATTCCAGGAACACAATATAGACGCCGTCTGAGAAGTGCATGGCTGTTTCGGCGGCAACCTGAAGGGCCAGGCGCGTTTTGCCAATCCCGCCTGGCCCTTTAAGCATCACCAACCGGTGATCAGAGGATACCAACAACGCCTCGAGGTCTTGTCTCTCCTCGCTTCGCCCAATGAAGCCCCGATTTTGTGGACGGAGATTGTTGGGAACATGGGTCAGCGTTCGCAGAAGACGGGAATTACGTTGGGGCAAGAGCGGATTGACCAGCTGGTAAATGTGCTCAGGTGGTGTCAGGTCTTTCAGCTTGTGTCGTCCTAGTCCTTTGAGCTCCACGTCAGGGGGCAAGTAGGCTGCCTCGACAAACGCTTGACTAGCCAGCACTTGCCCGGGCCACCCAGATTCTGCCAGGCATCGTGTGTGTTCAATACAGGGGCCAGTGTAAGCGCCGCCGAGGCGGTTGGCTTTGCCCAGATGTAGTCCCATAGCGGCCTCATGACAAACGGAGGCTGATTCCGAACAGAGGTTGAGGACACGTCCTACCGGGTCGGCGGGGTCCAGGGTGAAACAAAGTGTGTTCGGATATTGGGGCCTGACGTTGTTCTGCGGTTTTGCAAGGATCTTGCTAATGAGAGCACGTTTATTTTCAGTGATACCATCTTCGTAATAAACGCTAAGAAATATGGGCATAGGCAGTTCCTGTTTCGTTTGAGTCGATTGTATATAGGGTGATGCACATCCAACGGTATGATGGGAAACTGCTTAAACAAGCTAAGTGTAGGCTTGTTTTCGGGGAAGTCAAAGATTACCCGAGGACATGCAGGATCTTATCATTCTCGCTGCGAACGGGTTGCCAGATCCGCGTAGAGACCAAAAACCTCGCATGCGGGGATTCGCTTGATGTTGATCGAGTCTAACGTGAAAGTGCCAGGAAAACCCAACAAGTATCTGTTTAGTTTTCTGAGGTGCGATGCACTTTCGCCGAAGTTCACGAGCCGGGGACTCCTAAACCATGCTCGGAGAACTTTGTAGTGCGGTTTGTTTTGATCTGTAAGTGCGTTGCACCTGGACGCTCTCTTATGTAACCTAAATGGTTGTCTCAATAAAAAGACCCCACGAGATTCTCGTGGGGTCAAGTGGCTTTGGGGGACTATCCTGTGCGATGATAGCCTGCCCTCAACGTGCGAACCAGCAACAGAAGACCGAAGAGGATCAAGAGCAAGGGCCAGCCTCTGGAGAACCACGCCTGAAACTCAGGATATCCCTCCGCCAGCCCAATCAGGACCAAAATCGTGCCAGGAGCCAATGGCCACCAGGACGTTGTGCCTCGCCGCACGAGATCAATCAGATAGATCAGGATGAAACCCACGCCCAGACCGACCGTGCCGAATCCGTCATCCAGCGGCATGGTTTGTTCGAGCAGGGAACCCAATCCCAGGCCCACCAGAATCCCGCCTGGAATGAGCAAGCCGTACTGTTGATGTGAGAAGTATCCATAGACGAATCCACCGCCGATCAGCAAGAGTACCACCGCATCGCCCACACCACCGAAGAATTGAGCAGCCAGGAAAACAAGACCCAGTACGATCAGAATAATGCCCGCGATCACGCCACGCTTTTGTGTATTCATGTCTCCTCCTCCGTTAAAATAATCTTAGCCAATCGGTGTTGGCACAGGTCGAGCACGCCAGCAAGATAAAGATGATCATCAGGATGACGCCACAGCCCATGCTGCTGCACGAGGCACCGCGACCGAAACCAAACCGTCCCTGCAACCAATCAAAGACGACGTTGAGAAACGTGAGCTTCAACAAGCCGACCAAACAACCTTGACGACGTTCCACTTTGTGACCTCCTTTACCTATTGCGTATTTCGTATTGCGTATTTACGTGGCGCGCGATGCAACATACGGAATACGCAATACGCAATGTTCACCAGATGCCTCCATTGACGAATTCTAACTTATATTACGCGAGGAGCTCATCGAGGTTGCAAGGCAGAGAGGCTACTGGAGGTGGCTTATCGCCTGTTGCGTGTTCCGCATTCTGCAGGTACGCGATTCGATATACGGGATACGCAATGTTCGCTCCGCCGTCCCACGAGCTCCCGCCGGTATCCCACCGTGCGGGCGCAGGGACACCGGCCCCAGCCGAGGGGCTTTCAGTGGGTGATAGCGTTGACGGCGAGCCAGTCCTCTTCCGCCGTCTTGACGATAGCTTGCTTGCGCAGTTGTCCATCGTAGGCGCGAGTGCCGTTTTCCACTACCCAGCCGTCCATCACCAGGGGATGGGCAGTGTCGGCGGCGGCGGCAATCCAGACGCCGTTGTAGCGCCGCGCGAAGTGTAAGTGGGAAGCGTTGGAGTATCCGCCCTCACATGACGGATGCGCGATCCGATCGCCAGCCTGCGCGGCCGTCCCGGCCGCGATACGTCCGTCCTCGGCCATGTGCATGTAGAGCAGGACCCAGCCTGTGCCCGCGAAGCCGTCGTTGTCCAGATCCTGCAAGACCATGCCGCGCTCGCTGTGTACAATCAATCCGTCCGTCGCCGCCGTGACCCAGCGTTGGCTGACGTAACATCCCAGATTTTGCTCGTCAGTGGCGAAGTCGACGGCGGCCCAGGCACTGCCGTTGCCCCAGCCGCCGTGGGGACCGCCGGTGAAGTACCACGTCTCGCCCTTCGGCCAGGGCAATGCAAGCTCAGGTGTTTCGTCCTCCGGGGGCAGCAGCGGCTCGATGCTGTAGGCGAAGGGATCGCCCCAGAGCCGTTCGTAGGTGCGGGTAACGATGTACAAGCGCCGTTTGAACGTCGCGTAATCCGGGCTCGACGCCAGCGCGCGCTGAACGCCCGCGGTGCCAGCGTTCAACGAAGTCGCAAACTGGACGTAGCTGCCGTCTTCGAGGCGGAACGTCCAGAGCGTGTCGTAGAGCCAGCCGTAGAAACCGGCGTTGAGCGCGTCGGCGGCCCACGTCATCTGCATCGCCAGCCCCTCCCACCCATCGCGCACAAAGCCCAGGGGATACATCTGAGCTTTG
>DAOTUH010000408.1:0-6159 GCA_034437255.1 Anaerolineae bacterium | reverse complement strand
AGGTCGTAGATCCAGGACGCATCCGTCCGGAGCGACTTTGCAGCCGTAGCACGTGGTTTTCGTAGACCTATGGTCTACTGACCATGGTAACCGCCGTGCAGCGGAAGTTAACATTGTCGAATTAGTCACCCCACAAAACCCAAGAGAGCATCCATAAATCATCACAGATTAACATAAAAGCGTCTACTTTATTCTAACCCTCTTCATCAGACTGTCAACTTCCCGGAAGATGCCAGTCTGATAAAGGCCGTGTCCCACACCTGGCACAGCCAAAGCCGCCATCCCAAGCAGGACGGCGGCTTTGTAATCAGGTAGATTGGGGATGTCCTACCCCTCGATCTCTTCAATGGCCTCGTGCGGTGTCGCACTGCCGTAGATAACCCTCATCAGGCCCGGCATGTAACGATCCATGGTCTGCACCGCGGGATAGATAGCAAACTTGATGAGGTTATGCGTGAGCGGCTGCTCCTCAAAATCGAGGCTGCTCTTGTACCGCACCTCACCGTCGCGCAGGTCCATCTCGAAGTTGCCAATGCGCAGGCCATAGTTCGCCCAGGTGAGAAACTCGGCACAGTCCAGCCGTTTCTCCTCAGGTGCTTTGACCGGCGCCATCACGTAAAAGAGAAACTGCTCCAGATCCACCCGAATCTGCGCGTAGCAGGCATATTGACCGTTGGCACCAGAGAATCCCATCCGGTAAACGTAACGATCTTCCATACGCTGCGGATGCCACTCATCCTCCGCGAGAAACTCGCCCAGCGTATCAAAAGCCTCGAGTGCGTTGGGCTTGGCGTCAGGTTGCAGATGGTTCATCATTTCTTCTCCTGGGTCTGATGAGACGAGGAAGGGCTTTTTCTGGGGAGAGAGGCTGCAGCCGTTGTAGCGGCTATATTCTTCTCCATCTCCATATCCGAGCCACTCAGACCGTAGACCACGATCTGGCTGCCTTCCTCGCGCCCAATGCGCTCCAGAACGTTGAGGCGGTACATCTCCAGCGCCTTCAGCCCCATAAGCTCCGAGGCCTCTTCCAGCTTCTCGGCGACGGCTTTCTCGGCCTCGGCCTCGGCGATCTTGGCCTGCGCCGCGCGACGGGACTGCGCCAGCACACTGAGCTCTTGGATCAGATCCTGCGGCACGTGCACGTCGGTGATCTCCACCGAGGTCACGTCCACGCCGAAGGAAGACGCGGCAGCGTCGATGATATCCGCCAGCAGATCAGAGACTTTCTCCCGCGAGCCGAGCATCTCAGAGAGCTCTAACGTGCCGATGGTGTCCTTGAGCGCACTGTTGGCAGCCTGGAAAACTGCCTCTCGGTAATTAGCAACATCCAATGCCGCCTGTTTTGGACTTTCGACGCGCCAGAAAAGCACCGCTTCACACCCCACCGGGACGTTGTCAGCCGTCAGCGTCTGAGCCGCCGTAATGACGCGCGTCTGCACACGCAAATCGACGATCTCGGCCACGGACTGGTAGAAGGGCGGATAGGGGATCACCCAGAAGAGACCCGGGCCCCGCACGCCGTTGAACTTACCCAATTTGAGCACGACCACGCGCTGGAACTCCGGCATGACGTAGAGACACCGGCTGAACATGCCCGGGATAATAAGAGACGCCAAACCGCCGATCGCGAAGACGACCACGCCCAGGAACGGTTCAACCGACAGGGCCAAGAAGCCCAACACGACGGTGATACCGCCCAGCAAGAAGAACAGCCCAAACCAGATGAGGGTGCGAAGCACCCGCTGTACGTTGCTCAAACTACGCCCTGAGGACGAACGAGAAATATTGAACGACGCTTGCTGCTGACTCATGTTTTCCTCCCTTTGGCTGATGAAAGCCGCTATCCCAGCGGTCCGAGACCGCGTTTTGACCTGTCGTCATTGTAGCACAAAGTCGCCGGAAATGCAGGCGCGCGTGAAGCGGGGTGTATTTCAGAATGGAGGCGACTGGCCTGGAAAGCCTTCACGCTACCGCTTTCGCCAGCCTTGGCCCCTTCTGACCTCGCACCTCAGCACTTTTGGCCTGCTTGGTTATCCTCTCAAACAGCTCTGTAAAGTCCAAACCTGCGCGTCTGCGGCCAGGTGAGGCAGATGTCAAGCTAGTTTCCCAAAGTGAACTGTACCCTGAAGCGTCCGGTCGTCCCCCGCGCCGGAGCCGGATCAGAGCTCGAACTCGGCCACCAGGAACGTGTGATCTGAGGGCCGCTCGGCGCGCCGCGCGTCCACGTCGATCCAGGATTTGACGGACTTCTCGGCCAGCGGCTCCGTGGCCCAGATATGGTCGACGCGCCAGCCGACGTTTCGTTCGATGGGGTTCTTCGCACGATAATCGTAGTAGGTGAACCGGTTAGGCTCGTCAGGATGATGCTTGCGGAACACGTCTACGAAACCCCACTCTTGCACCTTCTCCAAGGCCGCCTGAGCCTCGGGATGGAAATCCACGTGTCCGCGCAAGCGATTGGGATCATAGACGTCGATATCCTCGGTGGCAACGTTGAAGTCGCCCATCCAGAGCAACGGCTCGTCGGGCACATAGTGGCGCTCGAAGAGCACGCGCAACCGCCCAAACCAGGCCAGCTTGTACTCAAAATGCTCAGAGTCAGGATCGCGTCCCTGCGGCACATAGGTATTGATCACAGGGATGTCTTGAATCACCGTGCGAATCAAGCGCGGTTCATCGAGCTCTCCGCCATCGTCGAAACCGTAGGCTACCGCCTCCGGCTCAGTCTTGGAGATAATCGCGACGCCGGCATGGGCTTTCTGGCCCCGGAAGACGACCTCGAATCCGGCCTCGCGGATCGGCTCGGCAGGAAAGTCCTTGTTCTGCACCTTGGTTTCTTGCACACAGAGCACGTCAGGGGACTCCCGCTCTAGCCAGTCCAGGATCAGGGGCATGCGCGCGCGAATCGAATTTGCGTTATACGTGGCAACCTTGAACTGTCCTTCTGTCATACACTCCTCCTTGCATATTCAGCAACTAACGCCATAACGAGACTTTTTGAGAACACAGACAAACACGGACTTCGCTCACAGTTTTGTGTTTTCTGTGTTCGCTCATACCTAATCCTGGCTGATGTAGAAGATGACCCATCTGCTGACAACATCCTGCAGCCAACAACCTCGTGATGCTCTCACTGCACCCAGTTAAGCCAGAACGTCACCGTCGCCAGGCTGACGATGGTGGTCACAAAGACGCACAGCGTGGCAAAATGCGCGTCGGCCTCGTACTCTGCGGACAAGACACCGGCAAAAATTGCGGTGGGAAGAGCATTGTCGATGAGAAAGACCTGGCGCGTCAGCCCCTCCATCCCGACCAGCGAGCCCACCCACCAGCTGAGTACCGGCGCAATGACGAACCGCCCGATCAACACGGTAATCATCGCGGGCACGTAAACCGTTCGCCAGCCCTGTCGTGCCGCTTGCCGCAGCTGCAGGCCCATCAACACCAGCATCAGGGAGATCGCCGTATCGCCCAGCAGCCGCACTGCCTTGAGCACCGGCTCTGGCAATCCCAAGCCGAGCCATCGCATCACTCCGCCGACGAGCGCGGCGTAAAGAATGGGCGAGCGTAAAAGGCGCAGGAACGCCCCCCGCAGCGACGTCTGCCCCAGTGCGGAAAGATAGAGACTGGCACCCAAAATCAGGATCACATTGAACGACAGCACGTATGCGGAGGCCGGCAGCAATGCCGCTTCCCCAAACGCGAACTGGAGCACGGGGAGGCCGTAGGTGCCGGCGTTCGTCATCAAAATGGCGACGACAAGCGCGCCTCGCAATTTGTGACCGACGCCCAATAAACGCCCGCTCCCCTCGAACAGTATCCAGAGCACCAACGAGACCAGGACGGTCCCGGCGGCAATCTGCCCGAACTCACCGCCATCGAAGCTGGGACGCAGGAGCACGTCCAAGACCAACGCCGGTACAAAGAGATGGAAGGAAGCGTGGGCTAGCGTGTCGATATCCAGCTGGAGCCAGCGCTGTGCCAGCGCGGAGATGCCAGCGACCAGAAAGACGGGCAAAACGACGTTGATCAGTGTGCTCATAATGGTGCCTCCAAGTAGCGAGTATCGCCCATAACTCAGAGTCTGTCAACAAAACACTCTCGTCCTCTGCGGACACGGATCGCGCCTGAAAAAGAAAAACGCCCCGAACGCGAGTTCGCGTTCGGGGCACGTATAAACACCGCTGCGATTACTCGTCTTCAGGTACAGGCGTCGGTTCCACTTTGATGAAACCCTCGTGGGTAGCGTCCACAAAACGTTCCATATTGACGTCAGTCACTTCGACGTAGTACGGTGAATCCGAGGCCTTCACGACGTACGTGCCGTCGCCGGCATCGTGCGCACCGATGGTCAACGTGTGCGTCGTGTCCGTCGTGACCAACGTCACCGTGGCATTGGGCTGATCCATGCCGTAGGCCGGCTCTTCGGTCTTACCCAGCGGTTGCGTCAATCTCACCGTGGTGGCGTGGTTCACCAGCGTGTTAATCTGCCCGGCGTCAGCTTCCTCGTCATCGCCAAGGTCCTCTAGCGTCCACGCATCTCCGTCCTTGACGAAGTTCAGTGCCCCATTGGCGTTCTCCACCGTCATCGCCGTCACCTCTTGTGGAGAGATGGAGACGTATTCAGTCTTCACCCAGCTGTTGGCCGTGGCGTTGAGATCATAGGATGAAATGGATCTCGTCAGATACGTCTCATCCTGGCCTTCCAGGCGGACGTGTGTGGCACCGTAGCTCGGCGACGATCCCAGGTAGAGGATGTAGGCTCGCTCGTCGGACGTTTCAAAGATCACCCGCCGAACAAAATTGTTCTCAGCCACTTTCAGCTGCTTGTGGCTCGCCGGCGTACGCGCGACGACAGTTCCCGTCTCCAGCTGCAACGTCTTGGAAAGCGTCGCCGTGACAGCGGCGGATTGCACAGGGTAATCACCCGCGCCGGGCACCACCCATGCCTCGCCCTGCTTCTCCATGGCAATGCGATGACCCTGGTCGTCTGCAATCGTCAGCGAGACGATATCATCTAGCGCCACACCGGTGAAAAGCGGCTTACCCACCCCGGTCGACGCCGGTTTCGGCCAGAAAACAACAACGACAAGTAATATCTGCAGGACAAGCACGCCTGCCAGTATCTGTTGATGGCGTTTCATGCGCGCACCTCCTCTTCCGTCTCATCTCTGGTTTCGACAGGTTCCTCTCCTTCCGGCGGGATCAACTCCATGGGCGGCTCGTTGCGTCGCCGCACGTGAGCGACCACCCCGATCACGACCAGCGAGATCAGCGCCAGCACGTAGTTCGCCGCTTCCCAGAAGGACTGTCCGCCCTCACCCAGCGGATAGAGCACCCGTGACGAGGTGCCACGCGCGCGAATGCTGAGGAGGTCCGTGTCCTCCGTGGACCAGGCGACGGCGTTCTGCAGCAACCGGAGACTGTTCATATACCGATCCCCGGACAGGCGGCTCGACAGATCGAAGACAACATCGTCCAAGAACTCAGCGCTGCCCAACACAACCAGGCGCGCGGACGCGGGCGAGAAATCGACGCGCGGCGGAATCTGCTCCGGCTCTGCCTGCTCCGCTGCCTCTTCTGGGGTCTCGGGCGGCGCCTCATCCTCGGTTTCAAAGGGGGAGGGCTGATCCTTGTAGGCGCTTTCGAAGACGCCCTGGATTGAGACGGCCAGCGGGTAGGACCGTGTCTCTTCTTTTTTATTGAACCCCACCTGCGGATAGAGCTCAAAATCCGGCTGGATATCGGGCGGGATCACGTTGCCGCCGCCCTGATTGATCTCTTCCTGGACCCACGCATTGGGGCTGGATTCGAGCAGCGTCACGACCTCGCGATCCGCGTTCTTCGCCTCATCCACGGTCACCGGCGAAACCCAGTTCATGGTCACGGCCTGCAGATTGGAGACGATGGGGCTATCATCCGCCATGCCATCGGCCCGCACATCGACAAAGTACGGATAATCCACCGCCTGAACCTGCTGCACCGGCATATCACCGACCTGCCGGCTGACCATCACGGGGAACGCCGCGTTTTGCATATCCAGCACCAACGAGCGCTCCACGGTGACGCCGTAGCTTTCCAGGATATCACCCAGGCCGCCCTGCAAGACCTGCAAGCCCAGACCGCCCGTCATCTGATCGGGCATCAGCGCGTAATGGG
>DAOTUH010000407.1:0-2740 GCA_034437255.1 Anaerolineae bacterium | reverse complement strand
GTGCGGCATTACTCCTCGGGCATGTACGTGCGCCTGGGCTTCTCGGTCGCAGTGCACACCGAGCCGGAGATCCTACTGGTCGATGAGGTGCTAGCCGTTGGCGACGCGGCCTTTCAGCGTAAGTGCATGGATAAAATCGACGAGATGCGCGGCGCAGGCGTGACCATCCTCTTTGTCTCTCACAGCGCCGAACTTGTACGCAAGATCTGCAAGCGCGCCGTATGGCTGGACGCGGGGCGCTGTGTAGCCGACGGTGCAGCGGAGTCGGTGGCGACGCGGTATCTGGATCACTCGTGGGCGCAGGAGCAAACCCAAGTCGTCTCTGAAGAGGAGCGACGGTGGGGAAACGGCAAGGTGCGCATCACCGACGTGCGCTTGTTGGACGGCGAGGGAAAAGAGCAACAACGTTTTCGCACGGGTGAGCCGATGACCGTGGAGATGCACTACGTGGCAAAGGAGCGGATCGAACAACCGGTCTTCGGACTGGCGATCCATCGGAGTGACGGGACACACATCACCGGGCCGAATACGCAATTCGCCGGGTACGAGATCCCGTGGGTAGAGGGAGAGGGTATAGTGTTATATACAATACCTTCACTACCTCTATTAGAAGGTAGTTACATGGCGTCGGTAGCCGCTCGCAATCGAGAGGATACTGATATATATGATTATCATGATCGACTATATACTTTCCATGTGTTAGATTCGCAGGCGAGATATGGCATTATACTTCTGGAAGGAACTTGGACATGCAGATGGTAGAATTAGAGGCAACTAACTACTGCAATACACATTGCGTTCACTGCCCCCGTGAAAGTATTACTCGTCCCCTGGGAAATATGTCCTGGCAGACTTTCCAGACTGTTATCGATAAGGTGTTTGCATATAGCATACCGGAACTGGTGAACTTTTCCGGTATGGGAGAACCGACGGTGAATCCACTCTTGCCAGATTTCATAGCTTACCTCTCTGAAAAGGTGCCTGCGGTCCAAATCACAACTAACGCTTCCAGTCTAGATGCCAAGTTAAGTGAGAATCTTGTAAACGCCGGTTTGAAAAAAATCTTTGTCAGTTTCAATGGACATACGGACGCCTTATATGAAAAGATGATGGGCGGGCTTTCCTTTGAACATGCAAGAGAGAATATCGAATCCCTGCTCCGATTGACAAAGGGTAGAACTGAGGTCGCAGCAAATGTAAGCGTGACTGAGATCAACAAGAATGATTTACAAGATATTCAGAGTTACATACGCCAGATGGGTATTCAAGAGGTTGTTTTTGCGCAGTGCCATCATCGCGGGGGGTATTTCCCTAATTTTTCAGTTTGTACAACGCCCATACCACCAACGATTGACGGGCGCTGCGACGTCTTCAAGAACACGCTTTTTGTTGCCTGGGATGGTAGAGTCTTGTCTTGCTGTCACGATTTGGAAGGAAAAGCTGTTGTGGGTGATCTGAACAAAGATAACCTTGAGCAGATCATGACTAGAAAGCGAGATGTCCTGCGGGAAGGAGTGCATTTTTCGATGTGCAAAGATTGTAACGATTTCTATCGTTTTATTGATGATCTTACACCAGATGGTTCCTCTTTGTCAGATTGGATATATGCCCTGTACGTCAGTGAGGATGAACGTACAGCCAAACTTATTGAAACAGTTGCCCAGCGTGATGCACGTATTTGCGAACTGGAGCGGCTCATAAAAAGATATGAGAGCGGTTGGTGCATAAAGACACTTAATTGGTTGAAGAAAACCTTTGGGATATGAGACAAAATCGGCATCACTCTGTATTAATCATCAGCCATGACATTGTTGGGGCGCGGATGGCAGGCCCTGGCATCCGCTATTATCATCTGGCGCGAGTGCTAAGTGAGGACTTCGAGACACGCCTAGCTGTACCATCTGAGATACCACCGGATGTGCCTACCGAAGATTTCTGTATTGTGCAGTACCAGCGGCGCGATTGGGATTCTATTGCTCACCTTCTACAAAGCGCAGAGACCATCATCCTTCCCAGTGATATTGCCAGTGATTTTCCAAAATTAGCAGATAGCAACGCGTACTTGGTTATTGATGGCTATGATCCCCTGCTGGCAGAATGGCTGGCTCTTAACCAAGATAAGACACCCGGCGATGAGATGGTGCGGTGGCGAAGCAGGATGAAAGAACTGGCCCAACAGTATTTGATAGGTGATTACTACATCTGTGCCAGCGAGCGTCAGCGCGATTGGTGGTTGGGATTGCTAGAAGCTCACGGTCGCATTAACCCCTACACTTTTGCGGATGATCCATCTTTGCGAAACTTGATTGATGTTGTGCCCTACGGTTTGCCAGCATCGGTTCCTCAAAGTACCAAACCTTTGGTAAAAGGGGTTTGGTCAGGAATCGGGCCGGATGATAAAGTTATCTTATGGGGGGGGGGATTATGGCCCTGGTTGGATCCACTGACGGCTATTCGGGCCGTGGAATCTGTCTGGCAGCAGAGGCGTGACGTGCGTCTGGTCTTTCCTGGCACGAAACATCCGAATCCTTGGATGGAGGAAACACCGACGCACACCGATTCTGCTCGCGTATTAGCGCGGGAAAAAGGCCTATTGGGTAGGGCCGTCTTTTTCGGTGACTGGATACCCTATGAAGATTGGCCCAATGTATTGCTGGAAAGTGATGTTGCACTGACTTTGCACTATGATACGTTGGAGACCCGGCTGGCCTTTCGGAGCCGAGTTCTGGACTACATCTGG
>DAOTUH010000406.1:0-1806 GCA_034437255.1 Anaerolineae bacterium | reverse complement strand
TGATGATGCTACTGAATGGGCAGCGTGCGTGCTGCCAGGGGGATGAAGATGGGAGAAAAAGTAAAAGAAACTGCACGTCAGTACGCTTCTACATCTCCACACCTTTCTCTGCCGCCACGACTGGGTCTTCTGTTATCTGACCTGACAGATATTTCGGATATCGACGTGGCGCTGCGCAAGGTTCTCTCTGAGTATCTTGACCTCAAGTTGGCTGCACTGGACGCCCAGATTGCGGCGTTTGAGGCAAAGTGGGGCATGTCCTTTGAGACGTTTTCTAAGCGTTGTGCGGAGGGGACGCTGGAGGAGGATGCCTATGCGTATGAGGTCGAGAAAGACGCCTGGGCCTGGGAAGAGGCTGTGACCTTGAAGCAGCACTATGCATCGATCACCATACCATGGTAAGAGATTTTTCGGCGACGCTGTTACGTGCTTTGGGCACGCTGGAGGCGGTTCAGCATGTGACGTTGCGCTCAGAAGGTCCCGTTGTCCGTGGGCGGGCCTATCTGAACCCGGACGAGGAGCGTTTCTTGGACTTTTACCTCAATGAAAAGACGGGAACGATGGCGTTCGCACTGATCGAAAAGCGACAAAGGATTTGGGGGATCGATAAGGATGCGATTCGTGAAAATCAGTGTAATCCGTGGTTGCAAAATCCGTGGCTGCAAAGATTTAACCACGATTGCACAGATTAAAATCAAGCACAATCCGTGAAAATCAGTGTAATCCGTGGTTGCAAAGTCGTGGTTGTACTAGGAGGCTCGACAAATGGAACGATTGGTCATTGAGTACGCTGAACGGTTGCCGGACGCTCTGCAACAGACAAGAGCGGAGTTCGAACAGGAAGCGAGAATGGCTATGGCGGTCAAATTGTTTGAGATGAAACGCCTTTCTTCAGGCATGGCAGCGCGACTCGCCGGCATGGAGAGAGTCACGTTCTTGCTCAGCTTACATCGCTATGGTGTGCCGATGATTGATCTTTCGGAAGAAGAACTCCAGTCCGACGTCGACCATGCCTGACACCGACCGTTCTCCTGACGTCCAAGAGCTGGTGATCAATACCGGCCCATTGCTGGCACTCGTGGCCGCGTTGGGAGATCTGGAGGTCTTGCAGCGCTATCAGAACGTCTGGGTGCCCTTTGAGGTCTGCCAGGAAATATCAGCAGGAGGCGCCACTGGATTCGGTGTCGCAGCATTCGAGGCGGCACATTGGCTGAACAAACAGGACGCTCCTCTGGAGATCACGCCGATATTGAATAACACGTTGGATAGGGGAGAGGCTGCTGTGGTCCAACTCGCGTTGAACGAAGCCATCCAGACCGTGTGTATCGACGAGGCCGTCGGTCGACGCGTGGCTCGACTTCATAACCTGTCGGTGACCGGATCGGTAGGGATCTTGCTGCGTGCGAAGCGTGAGGGGTACGCTTTATCAATGCGTGAGGCATTGGATCGCATGCGGGCTCAAGGTGTCTGGTTAAGTGAGCGTGTGGTAGCGTATGTTCTAGCACAAGCGGATGAGACGTGAACCACGGCTTTGCAACCACAGATTGCACAGATTAACATAGATCAAAATCAAGCACAATCCGTGAGAATCCGTGAAATCCGTGGTTGCAATAGAGGAGGAGCAATGGACGAAGTGACGATAACGGTGCCGCGCGAGGCGCTTTTAGGCTTGCGAACGCCTAGAGAAAGGGCCGGCGATACATTATTGATGGCTGCGGCCGTCAAACTTTATGAATTGGGGCAGATTTCGTCAGGAGCTGCTGCTCGGTTGGCGGGTATTCCGCGTGTCGTGTTTCTCTCACGTCT
>DAOTUH010000405.1:0-4044 GCA_034437255.1 Anaerolineae bacterium | reverse complement strand
TGAGGAGTGGAAGACCGCCATGGGGCCTGACGGCGCGCTCAAGGCCTTCACCGAGGCGCGGGATCAGGGCATTGTGAAATATCTCGGCGTGACCGGGCACGAGCTGGTCGTCCCCAAGACGCACCTGCGCAGCCTGAAGCGTTTCGATTTCGATTCTGTGCTGCTACCCTACAACTATCCGCTCTACCAGAACCCCCAGTACGCCGCCGACTTCGAGGCGCTGATGACGCTCTGTGAGGAGCGAAACGTCGCCGTGCAGACCATCAAATCGCTGGCGAAGGGGCCGTGGCCCAAGAACGCGGAGCACACGCACGCGGTCTGGTATGAGCCCATCACGGAGCAAGACGCCATCGACAAGGCCGTGTACTGGGTGCTGGGCGATGAGCGTGTCTTCCTCAACACCTCGGGCGACGTCGAGCTGCTGGTCAAGATCCTGGACGCTGCCGAGCGCTTCGAAGCGCGCCCCTCGAACGAAAAAATGGAAGATCTGGTTGAAGAGAAGGAGATGGAACCGTTGTTTGTTTAACCAATTGCATATTGCGTCTCAGCAGAGTCTGCGCAACACGCAACACGCATCACGCAACACGTTTCATACAAGAGAACACGGAGGATAGAAATGAACTATCGTTACCTGGGCCGAACCGGCCTGAAAGTAAGTGAGCTCTGTCTTGGCGCTATGACCTTTGGACGTGAGACGGAGGAAGAGGATAGTTACGCATTGATGGACCGCTTCGCCGAGGCGGGCGGCAACTTCATCGACACCGCCAACGTCTACAGCCGGGGCGTCTCGGAGACCATCGTAGGCCGCTGGCTGAAGGAGAAACGCCGCGAGGACTACGTTATCGCCACCAAGGTGCGCTTTCCCATGGGCGACGGCCCCAACGACCAGGGGCTGAGCCGCAAGCACATCCTGGCCTCGGTAGAAGAAAGCCTGCGCCGCCTGCAGACCGACACCATCGACCTCTACCAGATCCACGCCTGGGACCCGGGCACGCCCATCGAGGAGACGTTGGGCACGCTGCACAAGCTGGTGCGCAGCGGCAAGGTGCGCTACATCGGCGCCAGCAACCTCACCGGCTGGCAATTGCAGAAGTTTATGGACCTCAGCAAGCAGATGGGCTGGGAGGGCTTCGTCTCCCTGCAGCCGCTCTACAATCTACTGGATCGCTCCATCGAATGGGAGCTGCTGCCCGTCTGCCAGAACGAGGGCATCGGCGTGATCCCCTGGAGCCCGCTGCGCGGCGGCTGGCTTAGCGGCAAGTACCACCGGGGGATGGACGGTCCGCCGTCTGGCTCGCGCGTCAAAAAGGCAGAGGAAGAGGGCTGGGGTGAGGCGTGGAGCATCTACAACAACGAGCACACCTGGAACGTCATCGACGAGCTCTTCGCCGTCGCCGAGGAGGCCGATAAGACCCCGGCGCAGGTCGCGCTCAACTGGGTACTGAACCGTCCGGGCATCACCGCGCCCATCATCGGCGTGCGCAAGATGTCGCACCTGGAGGATAACCTGGGCGCTGCCGAGTTCACGCTCACCGACGAGCAGATGGCGCGCCTCACCGAGATCAGCGCCAAGCGGCTGCCCTATCCCTACGACATCATGGAACGCGTCGAGGGTCAGCGGGGGCGCGGCTAAATCCATCGTCTGTCGGAAAATGTGATGAGGGCTTAGGCCGTTCCAAGAAAATAAACCTCCCAAAAGCGAGCGGTTTTTCGAGGAAAAGGCTTCAGGATTGGGAGGTTTTAAATTTTGGAACTACCTTAGTAGCCGCGAAATCCATTTCGCGCATTGGTGGGCGCGATTGGGAAATCGCGGCTACTATCCGTGTTGACATGCGCTACTGAAACGGGTACACTGAAATCAGGATACAGGATCCTCTTGGATGGGGCTTTATTGTCTAAATGAGGTTGGAGAGGTTGCTATGCGTGTAGAGACTCGATATAAACATATCGTGCTGGATCAAGATAAGGTCCCTAGGATCGCTGGTACGACGATGAAGGTCATTGAACTTGTCCTGGCGCACCTCGCTTATGGTTGGAGCCCCGATGAGTTACATTTTCAATTTCCCCATCTTTCACTGGGACAAATCCACTCGGCCCTCGCCTACTACTGGGACCATCGCCCAGAGTTGGATGCGGAGATTGAACGGCGGTTACAGTCTGCAGATGCACTTCGATCTTCGCTTGGTGAATCGTCGCTGATAGCACGGCTAAGGGCAAAAGGTTTGATCTAATGTCGATTGCGTTGTACATGGATCAACATGTACCCAGAGCGATCACAAACGGGCTTCGCTTGCGTGGCGTGGATGTTTTGACCGCCCACGAAGATGGCACAAGTGAGCTAGATGATGCGTCTTTGCTGGATCGGGCTACGGAACTGAAGCGTGTGTTGTTCACCCAGGATGATGATCTACTCATCTTGTGATAGGAGGTGATGGAGGCCGATGACGACGATACCGAAAGTAGCGTTACGAGCTTTGACCGAACTTACGGGCGAGCCTCGATTGGACGTCGCCTTGCTCCTTACCCTGCAGGATGCCATTGAATATCGCCTGCAAAAAATCAACACTGCTCTCCACACGTATGAACAGAAATACGGTATGTCCTTCGATCAGTTTCAGGCTCGTGGTCAGGAGGAAAGCTTGCCTGACCAGTTTTCCTATGAGGTTGAGAGCGATTACTTGGAGTGGGATGGTTTGGTGAGTCGCAAGCAAAAACTTGAGAAAATCCGTCAATGGCTCACGTAAGCCCCATTCTGTTTACCCGCACCGTTCAGGAAGCGTGCGACCGGTCTGTCCTCGTGACTGGCTACGACATTCAAATACTGGACGACACGGTGGTGAAGATTCGGGCGACGCTGGCGGCCGATGCTTTTATTGAGGTGTTCTATAACGCCGACACAGGGAAGTGCTCTTACGCGCTCATAGAGAATGACGCAAGGATTTTTGGCGCTGATAACGCTTTTATCGGCTGGCACATGCATCCTTTCTAGGATCCAAGTGAGCATGTTGTATCCTCTGAACTCTCCTTCGAGGAATTCCTGCAGGCTGTTGAAAGCCACCTCGCCTAGACCTGGTGATAGTCTGGCGTGCACTCCGATGCTCAGAGTTTGTTGTCATCGTGGGTGCGCCTTTGCTATTCACAGGGAAGCATGCCTGCCGATAGGGAGGTAGTCCTTGCTCGACCCAAAATTGGAAGGCCGCGTCGTCCTCATCACCGGCGCCAACCACGGCATCGGCGCGGCGACGGCGAAGGCCTTTGCTGCGCAGGGTGCGCTCGTTTTCATCACCTACTACCGTGAGCCGTGCCCGTACACCGATCAGCAGTTGACCGAAGCACGCGAAGCCGGCGTCGGCGGGGACGTGCTCTACCGCGCCAAGCAGCAGCAGACGGCGGAGCCGCTGGTGCAGGCGATTCGGGCGCACGGCGGCGTCGCCGTGGCCCGCGAGGCCGACCTGGGCGACGTGGGCCACATCCCGCGGCTCTTTGACGCCTGTGAAGCGACGCTGGGACCCGTCGACGTGCTGGTGAACAATCACACCTACTGCGTCCTGGAGACCTTCGATCCGGCGCGGGTAAGCGCCGAAGAGAGCGGCATCGACCTGATCACGGCGCCCGAGATCGACGCACACTTCGCCGTCAACGCGCGCGCCTACGCGCTGCTGATGGCGGAGTACGTGGCGCGCTACCTGCAGCGCGGCGCGACGTGGGGCCGCATCATCAATCTGAGCACCGACGCGGCGCACGCGCACGTCGCCAACGTCAGCTACGCAGCCAGCAAGCACGCCATTGAGTCCTACAGCCGATCGGCGGCGGAGGAGCTGGGCCACTACGGCATCACCGTCAACGTCGTCGCGCCGGGCCCCATCCAGACCGGGTACATCACGCCGGAAGCGGAAGCCGAGATCGCCGAAGGCACGCCGCTGGGCCGCGCCGGCACGCCCGAGGACGTGGCGGACGTCGTGGTCTTCCTCACCTCGGCGCAGGCGCGCTGGGTGACAGGACAGCTGCTCTACGTCGGCGGCGGCTGGCGGATGGGGCAGTGAT
>DAOTUH010000404.1:0-17398 GCA_034437255.1 Anaerolineae bacterium | reverse complement strand
TTGACTCACCTGAAAAAAGGTCCAAGAAATCGGATTTTTGGGTGGCCATGCCCTACCTCTAGGGATTTTGGTCATGAGAAACCGACATATAGTATCAAGTCGTAGAAAAATCCGATTTCTGCTAGTTATTTCAGGTGAGTCTTTGTTGGTTCTTCCACGAAAAACAGTAGCATCGTCATTAGATTGGTTTGGAGGACGTGAAACGCATGTGGTATCTCTACGTCTTACGCTGTGCTGATGGATCGTTCTATGCCGGCATTACTACGGACGTGCAGCGCCGTGTGGCCGAACACCGGGCCGGCCGGGGCGCGCATTATACCCGCGCCCATCTACCCGTCACGTTAGTGGCTGCCTGGCGCTATCCTGATCGCAGCACGGCGACGCGCGTCGAGTATCAGTTCAAACAGCTTACGCACAAAGCCAAGGCTGCCTGGATCAAGGGACGTTGGTCATTCATGGGCGGTCCCTTCGCCCCGGACGTCTTTGAGGAGCGCACCCATACAGCCCGCTTCTGCCCGCGCTGTGGAGGTTCCCTGGAGCTGGAGCCCATCGACGGCGAGGAGGTTCTCGTCTGTACTCTCTGCGGGCGACGTCACTACCGCAATGCCAAACCGGCTGCCGGCATTCTGATCCTGCGGGACGATCACGTGCTGCTGGTGCGCCGTAACTGCGCGCCCTTCGAAGGATTCTGGGACATTCCCGGCGGATTTCTCCGTCCCGAGGAACATCCGGTGGAAGGCGCGCTTCGTGAGGTCCGAGAGGAGACCGGGCTAGCCGCGACTGACCTGGCCTTTCTGGGCTTCTACATGGACCATTACGAGTATCAGGACGAGCATTACAACATTCTGAACATCTATTTCGTTGGCAAGGGCGAGGGGGTTCCACGGGCGGGCGACGATGCCGACGACGTGGCCTGGTTTCCACTGGATGCGCTGCCGGAAAACATAGCCTTCGAGCACGCGAATCAAGTACTTGCCGATCTGTGCGTGTGGGGTAAGCAACGGTCAGCGGACTCACGCGGGTTGTTCAGAAGGGGCAAAGCGGCGTAAGTGAGCCGGCTCAAGAGGCGAGAACGGTCGCCGCGCTTTCCTGGATGTGTTTCACGAGTTCCGCTGTATCCAGAGACTTTAACAGATAAGCCCGCGCACCCATCTCCAGCACCTGGGCCTCCTCGCGGCTGTCCAGGTACGAGGTGAGGATGATGATAGCGCTCTGGGGAAAGGTTTCGCGAAGGGCCTGGAGTGCTCGCATACCTTCGGCGATCTTAATCTCCATGAGCACCACTTGAGGCGGTCGGTCTGCAGCACACCGCACCGCATCCGCGTAACATCCGGCGCTGTGGATGACGTCCAGCCCGTCAGTAGCGCCCAGACGTTCCTCTAGCGCCTGTCGCACCAGTTTGTGCTCCTCCAGAATCAAAAGCCGAATCATGGCTTCAGTATAGGATTTATGTCTACGGTCACGTAGTGGCATTTTTCCCCCTCTCTGATGATGAACGCAATAGGCCCCTGGCTACGTGAATTGCCGCATTGGCCTCAAGATTACGGGCTTTCAGGATCAGTAAACCGGCCTGGAGCATCCAAAAGTCGCTTTTTTTGACAATCCCTAGAATTCGTTTAGAATTACCATTTGGACCCAATCTAGCATTAACTGCGGCCCAGGCGAATGCTTGATCGCATCTGAGACCCTTTTTCGACTCAGGCTGCGTTTTGGTTCGCGCTATCGTGAGGGCCGTTTTCGTTTGCCATTCAGCCCGATGGATCCATTGATTTGAGATCTGTGGCCGGTCTCCCGACCGTGCCACACGCGGTACATTGAACACCTATTTCGTATATTCGCTTGGTTGCCTTTATCTGAAGACAGCCAACTCAGTTCATCTCTGGAGGAAGAGGCCTAATGAAGGAATACACAATTCAGCAGATCCGCAATGTTGCCCTGATTGGGCACGGAAGTTCCGGCAAGACACTGTTTATCGAATCGGCACTGGTGGCGGGCGGTGCCATTGATCGCCCGGGCAAGATCCAGGAAGGTTCCACCGTCACCGACTTCGATGATGAGGAGATCCGTCGTGGTATCTCCTTGAGTACAGCGCTGGCCCCGGTGGAATGGCGTAAGTACAAAATTAACCTGCTTGACACACCGGGCTACACGGACTTCGTTGGTGAGGTCAAGAGCGCCTTGCGCGTCTCTGAGCTGGCCTTGACCGTGATCGATGCAGCGTCCGGCGTGGAGGTCGGCACGGAGCTGACCTGGAACTACGCCGAAGAAGCGCAGCTACCTCACGCGGTTATCATCAACAAGATGGATCGGGAAAACGCCAGTTTTGAGAGATCTCTGGACTCACTTGAGCGGGCGTTCGACGCGCAGTTTGCGCCGGTTCTCTTACCCATCGGTGCCGAGGGCGACTTCAAGGGTGTCGTCAACGTTCTGGAAAAGCAGGCCTATCTGGGACCAGAGGGCAAGCGCGGTGATATCCCGGCGGATATGGTGGAACGTGTCGAGGAACTCAACTTTGAGCTGATGGAGTCCGCCGCCGAGGGTGACGACGAGCTGCTGATGAAGTACCTGGAAGGCGAAGAGCTGACGGCCGACGAGATCATGTCGGGCCTCCGTCAGGCCGTTGCTGACGGGTCGCTGGTACCGGTCATGGCTGCGTCGGGTGAAACGGCCTTCGGTGTGAGCGCGATACTCGATCTCTTGGCGAAAGTGGGACCGAGTCCCGCCGATGTGGGCCTGGTTGCGGTCAACGACGAGAGCTTCCCGGTGAGCGATGAGTCGCCGCTGGCGTTGCTGGTCTTCAAGACCATGGCGGACCCCTACGTGGGCAAGCTGACCTACTTCCGCGTCTACGGCGGCGTTGCGGAGTCCGGCTCCACCTTCTACATTCCTCGGGTTGACGAGGGGGATCGCGTCAGTCAGCTCTTGGTCATGCGCGGGAAGAATCAGATCGAGGTCGATAAGCTGCACGCGGGCGACATCGGCGCGGCGACGAAGATGGGCAACGCGCTGACAGGCGACACGCTCTGCGATGGGGGGTACGTCGTTGAGCTGCCGGGCCCTGATTTCCCCGATCCGCTTTACAGCGTCGCTGTCTATCCCGAATCCAAGAGCGACACGGCGAAGATGGGCTCGACGCTGACGCGCATGTGCGAGGAGGATCCCACGCTGCACTGGCGTCACGATCCTTCCACCAACGAGACCATTCTCTCCGGTATGGGCGACGCTCACGTGGATACCGCCGTCCGTCGTATCCAGGGTCGCTTCGGCGTCAACCTGGGCATGCGAATTCCCAAGGTTCCTTACAAGGAGACCATTACGCGGACCGCCAGCTCGCAATATCGCCACAAGAAGCAGAGCGGTGGCGCCGGGCAGTTCGCAGAGGTGCACATGCGCCTGGAACCGCAGCCTCGTGACGAGGGCTTCGAATACGTCTGGGAGGTCTACGGCGGTCATATTTCCTCTTCTTTCGAGCCCTCGATTGAGAAGGGCGTGAAGTCCGTAATGAAAAAAGGTGTCATCGCCGGTTATTCCATCGTGGACGTGCTGGTGGCGGTCTACGATGGCAAGGAGCATCCGGTGGACTCGAAGGATATCGCGTTCCAGATCGCCGGTCGTGAGGCTTTCAAAGAGGCGTTCTTACAGGCGGGCCCGGTTCTTCTGGAGCCCATGTACCTGTTCACCATCACCGCGCCTGATGAGTTCACGGGCGACGTGATCTCCGACCTCAACAGCCGACGGGCCCGCGTCCAGGGCATGGACCAGCGGAACAGCAAGTCGATCATCACGGCCGAGGGGCCGCTGGCCGAGATGCAGCAGTACGCGACGAACTTGCGCGCCCTGACCCAGGGACGCGGCGTCTATTCCATGGAGTTCTCTCACTACGCTATCGTGCCGACGCACCTGGCGCAGGAGATCATCGCGGCGTCAAAGGCGGAAAAAGAGTAGGGCGGCTGACAAAGGACGTGACCCAAGCGGGCCGACATCATCGTCGGCCCGCTTTTGGTATGCATGTCGACATTGGTATCACGCCACACCATGTCGTAACAAAAAAGCTCTTGTCGGGAATTAGGTGAAGCTCTAAATCTGCTTCTATACGAGCTACGGAAAAATCCACAGATTAACGCAGATTTTCACAGATTATATCCTTTTTGTCCGTGTTTATCCGTGCAAATCCGTGAGCAATTTCAAGCTGTTCAGGATACTTCACCTAAAAACTATAAGAGCCAACAAAAAAACAGGCGTCCTATTTCGGGACGCCTGTCCGTTAATCTGCGTTTAATCGAAGCGCAGCGATTACTCTTCCGGTGCTTCTACTTCTTCCTCTTCTGCACCTTCTTCGAGCATTTCGCCCTCTTCCGCTTCTTCTTCCTCGCCGACGATGGCAACTTCGGCCGCTTCGCCGATCAGGATACCGGCTGGTGCTTCTTCTTCGATCTCCTCTTCCTCAATGAAGGTGATCTGCACGACGACCTCGTCGGGATCCGCGAACACCTCAATGTTCTCAGGGATGTCCAGGTCACCCACGATGATGGCGTCGCCGATTTCGGTCAGCCCGGTGATATCCACGTCAATCGAAGGAATCAGGTTTGAGGGAAGACACTCGACCTCGACCTCGTAAATCTGCTGTAACAAGACGCCGCCCATTTCCTCAACGCCGGGTGCCTCACCCTGGAGACTGACGGAGATGGGAAGTCGAACCAATTCCTGCATGTTCAACGCCTGCAGATCGACGTGCACGAGGAATTGTTTGAAGATGTCGCGCTGCATGTCACGTACGATGGCCATATAATTCGCGTCGTCACCATCGACATCAACTTTGATCAACCGGCTGCTGCCTGCCCGCGCAACGATGTTTTCAACCTCACGGCGATCAAATTTCAGAGCTTTCGATTCAACGCCGCTGCCGTACAAGACCCCCGGTACCACCCCGGCTGCGCGCAAACGCTTGACCTTTTTCCCTGTCAGTTTACGGGGTTGCGCCTGTAGTTCCAACTGCTCCATACCATACCTTCCTTCATCTTTTTCAAAGTACTTAAGTCAGAAATAAAGGACCGCATCGCAAAGGCGCGGCCCTTATTGCGGCGCTTATTGTAATCCAAACGGGCCTTTTGTCAAATGCCGGTGCGTGAGGTGATTTAGTGCTCTTGATAAGAAAGCCACCCGTGGACGTCCACGGGTGGCTTTTCCTCGTGCGTGACGGCTCGGTCTTATTAGAAGGTGCCCGCCTTGAAGGACTCCGTTTGTTTGCGGATAGCGACCTCGGTGGGCAACCGCTCGATGCTGGAGGCGCCGAAGAAGCCGACGACGCCCTCGGTGTGATCGTAGATGTACTGGGCATCCGGCGGCTCGGCGATGGGACCTCCGTGGCAGAGTACCATCACGTCTGGGTTGACGGCCTTGGCCGCGTCATGCATCGCCTGCACCCGTTTTGCCGCTTCGGCCAGATCTAGCGCGGTCTCGGCCCCAATGTCGCCTTTGGTGGTCAAGCCCATGTGCGGCACCAGCACGTCGGCGCCAGCCTCCGTCATGGCAACCGCGTCGTCTTCACTGAAGACGTAGGGACAGGTGAGCATATCCAGCTCGTGGGCCAGGCGGATCGTCTCGATCTCCAGATCGTAGCCCATGCCCGTCTCCTCCAGGTTCTGGCGGAACACGCCGTCGATGAGGCCGACGGTGGGGAAGTTCTGTACGCCGTCGAAGCCCATGGCCTTGAGCTGGCGTAGGAACGCGGGCATCAGCCGGAAGGGATCGGTGCCGCAGACGCCGGCCAGCACCGGCGTATCCTGCACGATGGGCAGCACCTCGGCGGCCATCTCCACAACGATGGCGTTGGCATCCCCGTAGGGCAGGAGCCCGGCCAGCGAGCCGCGCCCGCCCATGCGGTAACGTCCCGAGTTGTAGATGATGATGATGTCGGCTCCACCCCGTTCGGCGAACTTGGCCGAGATCCCGGTTCCTGCTCCACAGCCGATGATGGGTTTTCCATCGGCCACCGTCTGGTGCAACCGATTCAGTGACTCCTCTCTTGGTATAAACGGCATCGTTACACCTCCTTTTGCGATTTGTGATTTATGATTGACGATAAGCGTTTGCGCTCGACGAGTGAGAGACTCTCAGCAGGGTCACGTCAGGAATTCGAGCAGCTTCTTGGAGAGCGCATCGACAAATTCGGGATCGTTGATGTTGTGATCGATCTCGTAGACCGGGATGTCCTCGTGCAGATTTTCCTTGAGCGCTTTGAGGAAAGCGCGGTCGGCCTCGGGATTCCAGAAGGGTTCGCCTTCGCTGTCCAGCATCGAGACACCCTGAAGCGGTACGAAAACGGCCACGGGGCCCTCGGCCTGGTTGAGTTTTTCGGCGAAGATGCGGCCCATCTGCGCGTTCTCCTCGACGTTGGTTCGTAGCAGGGTCACGTTGGGGTTCCACTCGTAGAGGTTGCGGTCCTGGTACTTATCCGGCACGGTGTCTGGCGCCCAGAAGTTGGCCATGTCGATGCAGCCAGGTACGACGACCTGCGGCGTCCCTGTCTTGGCGGCCGCCTCCAGGCGCGTGGGGCCGGCGCTGAACACACCGTCGCACACCTCGTCGGCCCACTCGGTGGTGGTGATGTCGAGCACGCCGTCGATGAAGCCGTCTTCGATCAGCGCCTCCATGGTCCGCCCCCCGGTGCCGGTCGCATGGAAGACCAGCACTTCGTAGCCGTGCGCTTCCATAGTCGCTTTTGCCTGATTGACAGCGGGCGTGGTGTTACCGAACATCGAAGCGGCGATCAGGGGTCTTTCCTCGGTCTCCGGCGCCCCTGTCTCCACCATCCCGCAGATAGCGCCTGCCGCGTTGGCGTAGATCTGGCGGCTGACTTGATTCAGGCCGGCGACGTCGACGACCGAGGGCATCATGGTGATGTCGCGGGTGCCGACGTAGGCGCTCACATCGCCTGCAGCGACCGTGGAGACCATGACCTTGGGCACGCCGACGGGCAGGGTGCGCATTGCCGCGGTGGCGACGGACGTGCCGCCGCTGCCGGCCATGCTGATAATGCCATCGAAGCGGTTTTCTTCGTATAGCTGTTCCACGATAGCCGCGGCCCCGGCGCTCATCACCTTCATGGCCTCGCCGCGATCTCGCTCCTCCTGAAGCGCCTCAAGGTCACCGCCGCCAGCTTCGGCCACCTTGGCTCGATCCACGTCCGGCTTGAAATGCGGTGGGTCGATAACGCCGGTGTCGATGATCAACGTTGCGTGCCCCCGGGCCTCGATGAGCGCCTTGATAAAAGCGTAATCTGGTCCTTTCGTGTCCAAACTGCCCAGAATGGCGATTGTCTTTCCCATCACACCTCCTTCGGTCGTTTTGACCTATCATAGAAAATAATGCTCCGGCCCGCAAGGGCCAGACAAAAGTTAGGGCAATTCACCCGGCGGTACCACGGTGCAGTCGGGCGCTTCGCGCAGAGCCTCCTCAGGTCCGGGCGGCGCGTAGACGGCGATCAGCTTCAGTGGCTCCCATCCGGTGTTGAAGGTGCTGTGCTCGGCACCCTCGGGGATAAAGACCAACATCCCCGGCACCAGATCGGCCTCCTTATCCAACACCGTTTGCTTCCCCACGCCGGAGACCACGTAAAGGATCTCCTCCGTTCCCGGGTGGCTGTGGCTGGCGTGCCCCTCGCCGGGTTTCAACATAACCACGCCCATACTGAATTTCTGAGCGTTGGTGACCCTGGGGGAGTTTAGCCATTTCAGATTTCCCCAGTCGAAGACCTGGGTCTCCACCTCTTCCGGTTGCACAAAGTACTTTGCCATTCGTCACTCTCCTTTATTGCTACATACCTCGCATTTTCCGAGAACAAAGGGGGCTTCGGTGAAATCACCACTTCTTTCGCCACGGAGACACAGGGGACACGTAAATTCCAATTTGCGCGCACCAAGAAGCCCGCGATTATCCGTTTAGAATTCTGAGAGGTGCGACGCACGTAGGGATGCAAAGGCTACTGAATCCTTATGAACGTCACAAGAAGCTTGTGGATATCATGGACTTGAGTTCGAAAGTGCGTTGCACCTGTCGTCTGCTCACGAACTAAACGATTACGCCCGCGAAATGGGTGAAGTAGCTCGTGGAGAGATACTTTCCGGGGAGCTCAATGCCCCCATGAAATTGCCCCCACCTGTTTATCAGTGTACAAAGATGGATGCTTGCTTGTCAAATGACAAACGTCATACTATGTCACCAACCAATTTCGGATTTGACACGCTAGAGCATCTTTGATAGAATGTTCTAGTGTGTCATTTTGGTAGCTTCCTGAGAGCGACGCTGGCCAAGGAGAAGGGGGTGGGGGAAGAAAGGTGAGTTCTAGTAATGTACCTCAAATGTATCTCAATGCAGTGTCTGGTTAAGTATCCTAATCTAGGTCCCGGTTTTACGTAAGTGTTTGGCTTCAAGATATGCTTGAAGCGTCAGGAGGAGAGAGATGCGTTTACGATTTATGCTGGTTATGGTTGCATTGATTGTTGTGTTGAGCCTGTCCGCTTGTGGCGGCGCGCAGTTCGAGTGTCCCGATGAGTGGGGTTGTGCCGAGATCGGTTCAGGCGAAACGGTCAAGGTTGGTTATGTAGGTCCAACGACCGGGGATTACTCCGCTTTTGGCATTGATATTACCCGTGGCGCGTCGTTAGCCGTGGCGGATCATCCAGAGATCAAGGGCTTCGAAGTCGAGCTGGTGGTTGAGGATACCCAGGGCACGCCTGAACAAGGGGCTGCTGTTGCCAACAAGCTGGCGTCCGATCCTCGGGTTATCGGCATTGATGGACACACCTTCTCTGGTTCTACCGAGGTTGCTATTCCCATCTACACCGATGCGGGCATTGTGATGGTTTCTCCGTCGGCCACAAACCCGACCCTCATGGATCTTGAGTCCCCGGTTTTCAACCGCGTAGCTTTCACCGACCGGATGCAGGGCGAATTTGCGGCCCGCTACATCTACGAAGAGCTCGGTGTTACCAAGGTTGCCTTGATGCACGACGGCGGCGCCTACGGTCAAGGCCTGGCTGAAGAGATGGGCGGTTTCTTCGAGGATATGGGCGGTGAGGTGGTTGCGAAAGAGGGCATCACGCCAGGTGAGACGGATTACAGCGCGCCTTTGGCCGCCGTGGCCGCGATGGAACCGGAACTCGTCTACTACGGTGGTTACGACGCAGACGCTGCCGTGTTGGTCACCCAGATGGAAGGTGCGGGCCTGGGCGATGCCAAGTTCTTTGGCTGTGATGGGACTTACGGCACCAAATACATCGACTTGGCAGGCGACGCTGCCGAGGGCACCTTCTCCACCTACGTGCCCATTCCCGAATCTGAGGCTTTCACAGAGTTCCGCAATGAGTACGAAGAAAACTACGGTGACGAGCAGGGTGAGCTGAGTCCCTTCAGCCCTCATGGCTACGACGCTATGACTCTTATTCTGAAAGCCGCCGAAGAAGTTGCGATCGAGGAAGGCGGCTCCCTCTATATTCCTCGCAAAGCTCTGGCTGAAGCCGTGCGCAACACCGAGAACCACAAGGGACTCACCGGCACGATTACGTGCAGCGAGACGGGTGAATGCGCTGCTGCTTCTATCCTCTTCATGGTGGTTGAAAACGGTGAGTGGGTCCCCGGTCCCGGTCAATAGCAACTAAACGGATAACGTAGCAAATCAGGAGGGGATGAAGGGACAAGCCTTCATCCCCTTCTTAAATACAGGATACGTCAGTAGTTGGGAGCCATTGTATGTCTGTAAAAGAGAAAAGCGCAGGATTGTCTTCAAAAGAGCGGTACGTAGATGTTGGGCAGTGGATTCGGATTGGCATTGGGGTGGTCATTGCCGTTTTTATGCTGTGGCGACTCTACATCATCTTTGCGACGGAGCAGGCCTTTGGCCTGGATACGTGGGCGCGCTTTGCTATCTCAGGGGTTATTCTCGGCAGCGTCTATGCTCTTATTGCGCTGGGTTATACCTTGATCTACGGTATTCTCTTCATGATCAATTTTGCGCACGGCGATGTGATGATGCTGGGGGCTTTTGCCGGCTACTTTACGTTGGAAGCGCTCAACGGCGCAGGATTTGTCAACCGCAATTTGGGCACGGCTGTCCTCTCGTTGGTGATTACCTTTACTGTGGGCATGATCGTGAGCATGGGCGTTTCGACCTTGCTTGAGCGTATCGCCTATCGTCCACTACGCAACGCTCCGCGCCTTGTGCCGCTCATCAGCGCCATCGGGGCGTCTCTGTTCCTGCAAAACACGGCGCAGCTGGCCTTTGGCGCGCGGCGGCACACGTATGCGAACCCCTTGTTCATCGAACGTAACAGTGGTTGGAACGTCATGATCGGGGGCAAAGATGTGCTCGTCACGTATACGGGGGTCCTCACGCTGGTGTTGTCTATTCTCCTGATGATCGGTCTCTATTGGCTCGTGAAGCGAACGAAAATCGGCAAGGCCATGCGTGCTGTGGCCCAGGACAAAGAGACGGCGGCCTTGATGGGCATCGACGTGGATCGTATCATCGCGACCACCTTTGCTCTTAGTGGCGCCCTGGCCGGAGCGGCCGGCGTGATCTGGGGTCTGCACATGGGCATCGTCTATCACTACGTCGGATTTATCCCCGGTCTCAAAGCCTTCACGGCGGCGGTGTTAGGAGGTATCGGCAACGTGCCGGGCGCCATGCTCGGCGGCCTGGCGCTGGGAATTCTGGAGGCCATTGGGCCGGCCCTGCTGGGGCTACCCTTCCAGCTCAAGGATGTATTGGCTTTCTCGATTCTGGTGCTGGTCTTGATCTTCCGTCCCACGGGCCTGCTCGGTGAGGTTTTATCACGGGAGAAGGCTTAATGGTTGACAAAGGGAAGAGAGGGGAATCATCTATGCAACGCATACGTCTAAAAAATGGCCTAATCGCCGGAGTCATAAATCTCTATATTATCCTGGTGGGTGTCATCGGTTTGGCGGGCACCTTGTTAGAGGACTGGTTCAATTTACCGTCACCCATCATCGGCGCCTGGGCTTTACTCATCGTCGTAGCAATGTGGGGAGGTGCACAATCGGTCAAGAAACATGGGCGGATCATCGTCAAAACGTGGGGAGAGGCGCTGACTCAGGCGTTGCCCTCGGCGTTGGCTCACGGTCTGTTTCTGGCGTTCCTTGTTTGGTTGTTAGCTTTCTTGGAAGCCAGAGGCGCCGACCTGCGTGAATGGCTGGCGCAACTCACGCCGGAGAACCTTGATCTGCTTACCATGAGACAGGCTCCCCTTCCGGCGGCGATGATCACACTGACTACAATCACCCTCACCACGCTCGTGGGTGCGCTGGGGGCTTACGCCTCTGCTCACTACCGGTGGAAAGCGAGGGTCGGATCTCGAGCCGAGAGGATGGGCCAACTGTTCATGAATGCGCCAGTTGTGCAGAAGATCGTCAATCACGAGCGTTTCAACTGGATCGTCTACGGAGTGGGGCTGCTGTTGCTCGCTGCGCCGATCTTGTTGGGGCGCTATTGGAGCTACACCTTGGGTACCGTTGGGATCTACGTGATTCTGGGGTTAGGGCTCAATATCATCGTGGGTATGGCGGGCCAGCTGGTGCTGGGATATGTGGCTTACTTTGCCATCGGTGCGTACACGGTGGCGCTGTTGACGGCACCGGGGCCTCACGGGATTATGATGAATTTCTGGCTGGTTCTTCCCATCGGCGTTTTGCTCTCGGCGCTGACAGGCGTATTGCTCGGCTTTCCCGTGATGCGCATGCGCGGCGACTATCTGGCCATCGTGACGCTGGGGTTCGGCGAGATCATCCGCATCCTGGCGAAGAGCGATGTTCTGACCGCGTTCAGCGGGGGGCCGCGCGGCATCCGCAGCGTCGGAGGTCCCACTCTCTTTGGCCTCGATTTGAACAACGAAACCGCGTTTATGTATTTCATCCTTATCGGTATCGTGCTGGCGGCGTACCTCACGTACCGCTTGCGACACTCCCGTGTAGGGCGAGCGTGGATGGCGATTCGAGGTGACGAAGACGTCGCGGAAGCCATGGGCATCAACACCCTCAAGTACAAATTGCTGGCGTTTGCCATGAGCGCGGCTTTTGCGGGCTTTGGCGGCGTCCTCTTCGCATCCCGCAACAAATTCACCGGCCCCGAGGATTTCACGTTGTTGGTTTCTATTAACGTCTTGTCCCTGGTGATTATCGGTGGCATGGGCAGCATTCCCGGGGTGATCCTGGGCGCGTTGGTGCTCAAGGGGTTGCCGGAGATCCTGCGCGAGCTCTCCGACTTTCGCATGTTGGCCTTCGGTACGCTCCTGGTGATGATGATGATCTTGCGCCCGGAGGGCATCTGGCCGTCACGCCGTCGTCGTATGGAACTGCACGAAGAGGATGAGGAGCCTGTGCAAAAGACCGAAACGGAGATGAAGCCAGATATTGAACTTTCATTGTCGGAAGGTGGCGTATGAATAATCGCGCGATTTTAGAGGCCCACGCGGTGACCAAGCAGTTCGGCGGTTTGCTCGCTGTGAACAACGTCTCGCTTGCCGTGCCCAAAAAGAGCATTTTCAGCATCATTGGCCCCAACGGCGCGGGCAAGACCACGTTCTTTAACTGCATTACCGGCTTTTATAAGCCGGAGGAGGGGACGCTGCTTTTTGAGGAACGCCCGTTGGTCGGACGGCGCCCCGATCAAATTACGAGTTTGGGCATCGCGCGTACCTATCAGAACATCCGTCTCTTCAACGAGATGACGGTGCTTGAGAACGTCCTGGTGGGGCAGCACCACCGGCTGGTTTCTGGCGTGTTCGGCGCTGTCTTCCAGACGCGACAGACCCGTGAGGAAGAGCAGAGCTCCCGTGAAGAAGCGTACGAACTGCTAGATTTTGTGGGACTGGCGGGCCAGGAAAATGTCTTTGCCAAGAATCTGCCCTACGGCGACCAGCGTCGCCTGGAGATAGCCCGCGCGCTGGCTGCACGCCCGCAGTTACTATTGTTGGATGAGCCGACCGCCGGCATGAATCCGGCCGAGACCCAGGAGATGATTGAATTTGTCCACCGCCTGCGCGACGAGCTGGGGATCACCATCCTTCTCATTGAGCACGACATGCGGTTGGTCATGGGCGTCTCGGAGTGGATTGTCGTGTTGGATTACGGCATAAAGATCGCCGAGGGCGAGCCCAAAGCGGTGCAGAGTAATCCCAAGGTGATCAAGGCCTACCTGGGCCGCGACTCGGACTTCGCGCTGAACTGAGGGGGAGTGATGGCATTCTTGAAACTTCAGAACGTGCACTCATACTACGGCAATATCCACGCGCTCAAAGGCCTCTCTCTCTCCGTGGAGGAGGGCGAGATCGTGACGCTCATCGGTGGTAACGGTGCCGGAAAGACGACGACGTTGCGCACCATCTCCGGGCTGATGCACCCGCGACAGGGTCACATCTCCTATGGTGGAGAGGACATCACGCGGATGCCCGTGGCCGACATCGTTCGCCTGGGGATCACGCAGGTGCCCGAGGGCCGACGCATCTTCGGTGCGCTGACGGTCAGAGAGAACCTGGAGATGGGCGCCTACACCCGTGACGATAAAGAGGACATCACCGAGAGCCTGGACTACGTCTTTCACCTTTTCCCGCGCCTCAAGGAGCGGATAAAGCAGCCGGGTGGCACCCTTTCCGGCGGCGAACAACAGATGTTGGCCGTCGGACGGGCGTTGATGGCAAGGCCAACGTTAATGCTGATGGACGAGCCTTCCATGGGTTTGGCGCCGTTGCTGGTGGAAGATCTCTTTGAGGTGATCTGTACCGTCAACGACGAAGGCGTGACGGTACTGTTGGTAGAGCAAAACGCACATCTGGCCCTCTCGGTCGCGGATCGCGGGTATGTCTTGGAGACGGGCACGATTCAGCTTCAGGGCAGCGCAGAGGAGCTGGTGCAGAATCCTGAGGTGCAGGAAGCGTACCTGGGCGGTTGAACCGAGATCTCGCAGAGAACATATTGAGGAAAAGGCGGGGGAGCCATGCTCCCCCGCCTTTTTAGATAATCGTTTTTGACTATCAAAATTGGCCATTTCTATTCTTGATCTATGATTCCATGCTTTGTTGCTTCATAATGTGACAGGGCTTTTAGTAAGCCACGAAGTGTAACGGAGTGGCGTCGGACAGCGTAAAATGGCACTCCACGGGTTCCGTGTCTGACTACGAACCTTTTGTTACCCGAAATAGACTTGGATATTTTACCTAAACTTGATGATTAAAAACGTACATGCTCGCCTAGCAGGGCACACAACCAGACAATGAAGCAATGCCTCTCGTGAGCGCGGACTTGGAGATAAAACGAAAGGGGATCAACATGAGTAGCTGTTTAGTCTTCTGAGGTGCGACGCACTTTCGCCGACGTTCACGAGCCGGGGACTCCTAAGCCATACTCGGAGAACTTTGTAGCGCGGTTTGTCTCGATCCGTAAGTGCGTTGTCACAAACCTAAACGGTTGCGACTAAACGAATGCGTTTTCGGTATCTGATTTAGGATGGTTCATTTTCCGGATTGATTAGGTTTACACTATGTGTGAACCGATTCACTCGTAGTTAGGCGCAAAGGCTTCCTTGGACATTGCTCCCCAGGGCACGTGCTAGCCGGAGTGCCGTCCACCCGCTCCCACTTAAAACGCTGTGCTTGCCGAAAGTGTTAACCTATTTCTGAACCATCCCTCTGATTTGCTTTGAATCCTCATAGGCGTTTTATTGAGACAGGGAGTCCGACATCCCTTTCGGAAAACACATAAATGATTTTCTACTCCCATAAGGGGGCAACAGCGCGTCATTTGAATCACGCAGCCCTGGTCATGTGATACTTCACAAAACGGCGATTCTGTGGCATAACTACCTTTTGTACGCGAGCCATAAGGAGGAGCAGATGCCACGCCTGACGTTGCAACGTGATAACGAAACGGGATATGTGCGGCTGAGCTTGGATGACGACTTGTGCATATCGCTGCACGCGGAGGACGCTGAAGGGCTGAAAGTGGTCACGACGGCGCTCGTCGCTCAGGGGCTCATCGAGGCCGAGGAGGCTGCCCCGCTTCAAGGGGTCACGGTGCGCACCGTGAAAGACCGCGCAGTCACGTACGCCGAAACGGGGAACAGCGCGGCGTTGATCGACCGGCGGTACTTCAACCCCGGCCAACAAACAGCCTATCGGATGGCGCCGTACAAGCCGGCCCTGATCCAGCACGCTGTCTTGAATGTGGTGCAGGGCCAGGAGAACACGGAGCGCGGCCTGGCGGCGCAACTGGATGACGCCGTGGATGACCGCACGGTGGGGCGGCACCTGCACGCGATGGGCTGGCGGGCGGCGGAGGAAGCCGGCCTGAACGCGGAGGTAGCAGCCTATCTGGACGCGGAGCGGATGAGGGCTTACCAGGCCGGTGTGGCGGGGGAGCCGGTGGAGAGCGTGCTGAACGAAGAGCCGCCCCCGGAATGGCAGGAGCCAGATCGCGGCCGGGTGGGGGTGGCCTTGGGCATGACCCACCTGACCCTCAACGGCGCCTACGCGAGCCTCAAACAGCTGGTGCAGGGCCCCTTGGACGTGTTGACTCGTTGGCCGGCGCTGCAAGTGTGGCACATCCTGTTCGTCTATTTGATGGCCAGCGGCGGTGAGCGCTTGAGCCAAGTCAAGCACTTCGCCTGGGCAGAGGTGCGCGGATTGTTGAAGGAGCACCGGGGCTTGTCGGCCTCCAGCTTGCGGAACTGGATCGTCGCCGTGGCCGAGCACGCCAAAGAGAAGCTCACTGTGCGCCGCGCCGACGGAAGCGAGGAGCAGATCACCCGCCTGCAGGACTATCAGGAAGCGGCGGTGGCCCAACGCGCCCGCCGCGGATTGATTACAGGTCGCGCCATCTACCTGGACGACTACGTCAACGCTATCTTCCGCCGCGAGCCCATCGCGTGCACCAAACACGGCACCCGTTACGGCATTTGCAAAGCCTTCCGGCGCCACATGGCCCAGGACGTGGATACCGGACACGCCGTGACCTGCCCGTTGGGCCGTTCGGACAGCACGCCCTTGGCCGTGATCCAGCGCGTGGTGACGATCATCAACGGCGGCTTGGAGCGCGTGGTTCCGGGCTGGGAGGTGAACCTGGTCATCGCCGACCGCTGGTGGAGCGTCAAGGCGGTGTTGCGCTGGGCGCTGGGCAGAGGGCTTCAGGTGCTGACGTGGGGCAAGGACATCAAGACTCTGCGCGCAGCCCTGGCAGAGGTGAGCGAAGAGGAACTCAAGCAACACCCGGTCACCGCCGAGGTGGTGGACGAGACGAGTGGCGAGTTGACGGAACAGGTGGTGGGCTACCGCCTGGATACCGAACTCACCCTCTACGACCTGGAGGAGCCAATCCGCTGCGTGGTGGAGTGGGACGGTGATCCTGAGCGCTCGAAGCGGGCGCGGCTGGTGGTGGGGGTAGCAGAGGACGAGATGGACGAGGAGGCGGTGGTGGATGGACTGCGGTTTAGACAGCGGGTGGAGATCGTGCTGAAACAGTTGCAACGGCGGCTCAGTTGGTCGGCCTTCGGGGGCGGTGAGGCGCATCTCCACGTGGAGGATGCCGAAAAGCCGGACGCAGAGGAGCGCCAGCGCCTGTTGAGTAACCGCCGGCAAGTGGCCACACGCATAGAGAACAACCAGGCGCGGTTGGCAGAGGTGACAGCGGAACTGGGGCGCTTGCGGGCAGGAGAAGCGGCGACCAACGGCCTGGGATTGGGCATCCGTGACCTGAAGAAAGTGGTCAAGGCGTTGAAACGACGCATCCAGCGCGCCACCGTTCGCCTGGCCGAACTGGACGGCTGGCTCGCCTGGGCTGAAGGGCGTGGCGCGCAGCCGGAAGCAGAGGTGGTCGCCGAGTTGGATCTGACGCGCGAGTCCATCCTGACGCAACTGAAGTTGGACGTCTTCACCGCCCAAGAGACCCTGATAGATGATTTCATCGAGGTCGCCCTCAAGCCGGTGCTGCGGGAAGAAGCAGAGCGCCAAGCGGCAGATCGCGAGCGGCGTGACGCGCGTTCGACAGCGCGGGGCCGGGAAGGTGAGCCGCTCAGCACCGACGTAGATGAACTCTACCGCATCAAAGTAGACAACCTGGAGCGGGAGACTATCTTGAAGCAACTGCTGAACCAGCGCGGGGAATTCGTGCGGCACAAGACCAAACCGCTCATGCTGGTGGTCTTCGATCGCTTTGAGAATCGCCGGATGCAGGCCGCCTACGAACGCTATTGCGTCACCCTCAACCAACGCGACATTCGCGTCCCGCTGGATGACGGCGAACCGTGGCGGTTGCTGTTCACTTACCATCTGGAGGCTCCCGCGTCCACTGCGCGATTCAAATGACGCACTAAAAGACTCGAAAATCATTTATG
>DAOTUH010000403.1:0-5337 GCA_034437255.1 Anaerolineae bacterium | reverse complement strand
TTGCAACTAGCGAGCATATACCTGCCGCCGGGCATACCCTGCGCTAAGAAGCAATTCTACGCTCTCTCATACACTTTGTTCGTCTTGGCTGTGACATCCGATGCCCCCCTACGCTGCCATACGTCGCGCTGTCCGTAGTAGTGGCAAAGCGAGGCCCAGAGAGTGGGATGGGGGAATGCGCTGTGGACTTGGTGGATCACTGTGCGAAATGCCTCCACCAGCGGGTAGCCCACCAGCTCGTGCAACACGGCGACGGCGATGATGGGTGAACGGCTGACGCCGGCGCTGCACGCTATCAGTATCTTGCGGCCCTCCCGGCGCTTCCGCCGCACGAAGCTGAGAGCTTTGTAGAACACTTCCTCCGGAATGGGCTCGCCGTCGTCGAAGGGTACGTAGCTGATCAGAATGTCGGGGTGTTTCACCGGATAGGCCAGGGAGAGCAAGGCCTCAATGCCCGCTTCCCTGAGCCGCTTGTAGTTCTCGGCGTCATCAAGCGAGCCGACGTATAGCCAATCAAGTACCTGGTTCATCGTGGATTACTTTTTCCCATACTCGTCGCGCTCAGGTTGTCGATTGCATCCTCTCCCGATTTTTTGTCGATGGCATCACTCAAATAACAGCATACAGTTGAATGTCTTCTACGAGGGGGCATTGATCTACAGCATCTGGGGCATCCACGCCCCGAAGAAATCTTGCAGTTCACGAAACATCGTGTCGAACGGGGGTACGTCGCGCATCAACTGGCGCAAGTCCTCGGTCCACAGTCGATCCAGGACGTCCGGCGATTCCCAGAGCCGGTCTGGGTTGTAAGGATGGTCCACCGTATCCAGCTTGGCCCGCACGAGGTCGGGCAGCGTATCGAAGGCAATATTGTCCTGTTGGAACAACAGCCACAGGTCGAAGTAGTCGCGCGGCGTGCGGCGCATAAGGGCCGCCCGGACCTTTTCGGCCAGGATCTCCTCCAAGGCCATGTAGGTCACCACGAAGGACGGTACGTAAGGCGTGCTCATCGCTAGCTGCCGAGGTGCAAGCAGCACACGTTCCCGGAAACTGATGTCAACCTTGATGGAGTTGGGGTGTTGCAGGGGACCCACGAAGCCCAACCGCTCGATGGTCAGCGCGTCGTGAAACTCGTGAACGTCCTTGACCCGACCCTGGATCTCCGGTATCTCCAACGCCGGACGGATCACCTCCAGGCTGACGGGCCTTTGAGCGGTGAAGTCCAGGTCCAGTGAAAGGCGACGGTGCAGATAGAGCTTGTGCAGGGCGGAGCCGCCCTTGAAGACCAACGCCTGACGCCACGTCTCCTCGGCGTAGATGTGTTGCAAGACCAGAGTCAGGATGTAGTCCTTCTCCAGCGCCCCCAGGCTCACTTCCTGGCGGCTGGCCTGCTGACGAAGCTCTCGCCGGGTGATCATCAATGACTCCGCCATTCGAGCAACTGTTCCTCGCTCGCGTTCAGGCGCAGGTTCCACCCGCTGTGGTAATCCCCCCGACGGCCGTAGCGGGGATCGAGCAACGTCTCCCCCGCGGATATCTCGGCCCGCCAGCGCTCCAGCCATTCGCCTACCTCCGTCCTGGTCACCTCGGCCAGGTAGCCCAACCGCTTGAAGACGGTGCGGTTGCCCAGCCGCTCTGCGTCGGCGGTCACCTGCTCCCAGTCCGCGCCGTCCTGGGCATAGCGATAGATCGCCTTGGACAACTCGACGATCCCTCCACACAGGTCGGGGCGGTCGAGGCCGTCGACCAGCGTCTTGGAGGGCGTCGTGATCTGCACGGGGTGCTCCTCGATGGTCACGGTCTGGAAGCCGAAGAACTTGTGGGGCTTGAGGGTGATGAAGCGAAAGCGCAGTCCCAGTTCCTCCACGGTAACGTCGCTCTTGCGACGCGTGGTGGCCACGAAGACGGTCTGAGGCAGCAGATCGAACAGGTCGTGGAAGGAGAAAGCCGAGGCGTAGGCGATGGCGTAAGGCTCTACCAGATGCGCGGCGATGACGAACTCGTGGATGCTGTACAGCCCCTCCGTCCCCGCCTCCAGTGGCAGCAGGAGATACTTCCCCTTCTCCAGGCGCAGCAGCCACCGCTTGCGCGTCAGCCGGTAGAGCAGCTTGTTGACGTTCTGGGCCTTGTCCCCCAGGGCCGCGCGGGCCTGGTCGGTGGAGAAGACCATCTGTCCATCAGCGGCCAGACGGTTGAGCAGACGGGTCTCCGTGGGCCCCAGCGTTCGTTCTTTTGTCATCATTATACCTATCTTGAGGAATAATAATACCACAGATTATGACAGAGGACAATGCCGTGATTTGAAGCACAGATGGCCTCGTCCAGCTCCTTCTAGCACTCCTTGAAAGTAGCTGTTGGTTCCGGGATCTGGTGGAGGGACTGTGGGGTGGACGGGGTGTGGAAGTGAATCTCGCCTATCTGAGCGTGGTCGCCGATGATACCGATCTGGGAATCGTGGGCTTCTATGTTGTGTTTGCCATCCATTCTCTATCATTCACTCTGTTGGCGGATAGATCCGGCTTAAACCCCTCACCATCCATCCCGCCAGCCGACGCTCACGCTGACGCCAGTCCGAGGTATGCATGCCCATCAGCAGTTGCCAGCTCTGTTTATGATCCGGCACTTTGCGGTGCAGCAGCTCGTGGCACAGCACATAGTCCACCAGATCGCGGGGCATGCGCAGGGTCGGCGTGACGATGCACGTCAAGGTCGGCGATCACGTCGCGGCCGGCGAGCCGCTCTTCACCGTCCACGCGAACGACGAGGCGAAGTATAAAACTGCCGCGCAGCGCGTGCGGGCCGCCATCTCCCTCTCGGATGAGCCGGTGGAAGCGCTTTCGCTTTTCTATGAGCGGGTGGCTTAGTCCCGTATGGTTTTTTGGAGAGGATTTGACAAATTCAACCTCCTGACCTATACTTGATGATGGATTGGCCTTTTTAAGCAAACAAATACGTGCCCCTGTCTCTCTATTCCGTAACATGAGATGTATTGGAAAAGAGTGCTGGGGCACATTACATCTAACTTACATCCTAATTCAAAGAAAAGAGGTGAGAGCCACGGCAAATGATCTGCGCCACACAATGACTAAGTTGCATTCCACAACCAATCAGCTTTAGAAGGAGGACGTACCTATTATGAAGAAGCTAGGTAAGATTTTGCTAGTTTTGGGGCTGACGCTCTTGTTCACCGTGCCGGTTTTCGCACAGCGGACACCTGCACCGATTGAAGCCGCGCGCCCCAGCGACGTACTGGCCCCGAGCCAGGCGATGACAGTCACCATTTTGCACACCAACGATGTCCATGGTCACGTCGATGAGTGGGACGGGATTGCTGGCGCCCCGCGCATCGCCACGAAAGTCGATGAGATTCGCGCCGCTAAGGATAACGTATTGCTGTTAGACGCCGGCGACCAATTCCAGGGCACCCTGTTCTACAATCTGTTCAAGGCCGACATCATCACCCTGACGATGAATGCGATCGGCTACGATGCGATGACCATCGGCAATCACGAGTTCGACGATGGCCCAGAGGAGTTGGCGCGCCTGATCGACGGGGCAGACTTCCCCATCGTGAGCGCGAACATCGACGCAAGCGCCGAACCCAGCTTGACTGATAAGATTCATCCCAGCACCGTGATCACCTTGAATGGCGAGCCGATTGGCATCGTCGGGTTGACTGCGCCGGATACCGCCGAGCTTTCCAGCCCCGGTGACGTGGTCTTCAGCGACACGGTCACCAGCTTGCAGACGGCCGTTGACGCGCTGACGGCTCAGGGCATTGACAAGATTATTGCGCTGACCCACCAGGGCTATCAGCGAGATATCGAATTGGCGGAGGCTGTAAGCGACGTCGACGTGATTATCGGCGGCCACAGCCACACCTACCTTGGCGACGAGTTTGATAATCCTTATCCCACTGTCGTTAACGACAGCTTGATCGTCCAGGCGGGCGAGTGGGGCGAGTACTTGGGTCACTTGGATGTGGTCTTTGGTGACGCCGGTGAGGTCATCACCTATACCGGTGCTCCAATTTATATGGATGCCTCGATCACCAAGACGCAAGCGGTGGAGGACATTATCGCCGCGCGTCGCGATGCGATTGAGGAACTCAAGGCGACGAACATCGGGACCACGACCGTGGACTTACTCATCAGCGTCTCGGGCCAGCGAATCTGCCGGATGGGCGAGTGCCTTATGGGCAACCTCGTCTCCGATGCAATGCTGTGGAAGATGAACGATATGGTTCAAAATCCGTATGACATCGCTATCCAGAATGGCGGCGGTCTCCGGGCGCCCATTTACGACGGGCCAGTCAGTGTGGGCGATATCCTTGAAGTACTGCCCTTTGGCAACGCCATTGCTACCTTTGAGATCACCGGCACGCACATCCTTGCGGCGCTGGAGAATGGCGTGAGCCAAGTTGAGGATGGGGCTGGACGTTTCCCACAGGTTGCCGGGATGCGGTACGAGTTTAATCTCAGCCAGCCAGTTGGATCTCGTATTCTCTTTGTTGAAGTTTACAATGAGGATACAGGAGAGTATGAGTTGCTAGACGAAAACAAGATTTACCGGGTCGTGACCAACGACTATATGCTTGGCGGCGGCGATGGCTACGATATGTTTGCTGAGTACGCGATCAATCCCTACGATAGTGGCCCGTTGCTGGATGCGGCGGTGGTGGAGTACTTTGAAGAGTTCTCCCCTGTGACCCCTGAAATTGAAGGGCGAATTGTTGAGAGGGATGTCATTGTGGAGCCCCGAATGCTCAGTGTGGAGCTGTCTGCTGACACGATGACCTCCGAAACCTTGACCATCTCCAATATGGGCGAGGTCACCCGGACGTGGGCGCTGACTGACGTTCACGCAAGGGAATGGCTGACACTCTCGCAGACCACTGGGAAGCTAGTGCCGGAGGTGCTGACCCAGGAGTTCCCCACAGGAACGATAACGATTATTATGCCGGACAGCATTGGTGTGGATGTTACCTTTAACGCTGCTGGTTTATCTGGTGTTAACACCACTACGTTGCAACTGACCAGTGATCAGCCAGATGTAGAGCCAGTCGATGTGTCAGTCACGCTGACTGTGGAGTCGTATAGCATCTACCTGCCTTTGGTGATGAAGAACTATCAGTAGTCAAGGGATAACCTAAGCACGCTTATTCTCGCGTGCATATTAGGGTAGAGACCTCGGCGGTGGGGCTTGTCCTCGCCGCCGAGGTTTTACTTTGATTGTCATTTTATCGAGCCGTGTTATAATCAAATGTGCTTTGGAGGCAAACGAGCATGCCTACCGGGGCCATGTTGATTAGACATGGCCCTCCGTTTATGTAAGGCT
>DAOTUH010000402.1:0-1791 GCA_034437255.1 Anaerolineae bacterium | reverse complement strand
AGTAGAGAGAAGCCTCTTGAGCCAACGCTTGCACGTAGGGATTTTTGATGGTCGACGGATTTGATCCCACCACCTGGATTACGACGAACAAATTGCTGATCTCACGGGCTACAGCCCGGTGACGCTGCGACAGTTCGCGCGGGAGGGTAAGATCACAGGCTGCAAGCGTGGTCGTGACTGGTTTTTGGATAAGGCGGACGTGCTGGCCCACGCCGAACGGATGGAGGAACTGGGCGCGGCCGAGCACGATCCCTGGCGCAGCGGTGGTCGAGAGCGGGACGCAGAATAGCTCTCAAAAACGCTTTGGCAGCGACTGCGCTGGCGGCAGTTTGCCGGGCGCGGATACCCGTGGGGGGATGCGTCCCCCGTGCGAGACCTACAAGCGCAGCAGGGGGGCACCTCAGAGACTAGATGTAGTTCAGGGTTTGTGAGCACCGTCTAAAGATACTCGTATTATTGATGATGATCTCTAGTACTCTATTTCAGTTTCTCCACTTCAATAATCGCAGACCCTCTAAGCGCAAAAGCTTCGGAAACAGCGCGCGGTAAATCTTGCAGTAAGGAGAGGGTCCCAGGTCACCGCGAACCGATTGCGTTAACAAAGGACATCCTCCAGCACACCAATACCGCCAGGGACACTCACTACATTGGGGCCTGTCATCAACAGCAGTGTTTTGGAAACCGGATTTGGTGTTTCGAATTGCTTCCAGCGGATCAATGTTCTCAATGTTGCTAATCACGTCATCCATGCGCATTTGGCAACGAGCGATATTCCCGCTTGGCCCAATAACTAAGTAATTACGCCCTGTACCACAAGGATGGGCATGAGGACCGTTGAATAAGCTGCGATCCAGTAGCCCATCAATGAAGCGCTGTCTGGGTAGATTTGCTTCGATGGTAGAGAGGGCGTTTTGCAACCCTGCGATCCAACGCCGTTGGACGCGGGGCTCTGCCAGGCGTGACGCGCTCTGGGTATCCCGCACAAAGTTGAGGTTGAAGCGCAGCGCCCGCTCCAGCGCGAAGGCGACCACGTCGGCGAGGTGGTCGACATTACGCTCGGTCACGGTGATGGAGAGATAGGGCGCGAGACCGTGGTCCAACGCCCGGTCGATATTGCCGGCGACCTGTGCAAAGGAGCCACGTCCATCGGTGAAAGGGCGTTGGGCATCGTGCGCTGCACCGATGCCGTCCAGTGAGATCATCAGGCGCACGTGCTGCCTCTGCAGCCAACCGATCATGGCATCGGTGAGGCGGGTTCCGTTGGAGAGGACGGTAGCGTATAGCCCTAGACCACGGCGGTCCGTCAACGTCCGCGCATAAGCGTGCAGCGTGCGCACCAGGGGCCAGCGCAGTGTCGGCTCCCCGCCGGTGTACTTGAGCTTGACGGCTCGAAAGCCGTGGGCCTCGGCGGATCGAACGACGGCTTCGACGGCGGCCCGACCGGTGGCGATGTCCATCTCGCGTCCGCGCTTGCGGACGTAGCAGTAGGGACAGCGGAGATTGCAGGCGTCGGTCACGTGCAACCAGGCGGTGAGGGTCTGCGGGGGCGCATACAGATGCTCGCCAGGTCCGCAGTCCGAGGTCAGCAAGCCCAGGGCGGCGAATTGCGCATCGGCTTCCGTCTTCAGAGGCTGGGGCTCCGTAAAGTGCGCGAACCGCTGTTGTGCGGCTGCGTTGAGCACCGCCACGGTGGCTGCGCCCTGGGTGTTGAAGAGCAGCGTATGGCCATCGGGGAGCGGCGCTCGATAGAGCGAGGACGGCGCCTGCCAGAGAGCGTCGGTGCACAAGGGT
>DAOTUH010000401.1:0-4288 GCA_034437255.1 Anaerolineae bacterium | reverse complement strand
GGCCATGGATTGCCGGTAGGCGTCGAGGAGCTCCTCGGCGTTGGGATGATCGGCCTTGGTCTCCTCCAGGATGTCGTGGACGGAGCGCTCGGGGTCGATCTCTTGAGACACGGCTTCCATCTGCGCGCGGGTTTCGTGAAAGAGACGCCAGCCTGTCTCCAGCAGCTCGTCGGCGTCGTAATCCACCAGGTGCGTTTCGTGGAGCAGCTCGTCGAAGAGCTCCCGTCCGGCGGCGAACTCCTCGCTGGCGTGGGGCAGGATCTCCTCTTTGACGTAGGTGCCGTACGCCTGGACGGCCTCGGCGGCGGCCTGTCCGCTCTCCACGAAATCATCCCGGAGCTCCGGCGCGCTTTGTTCCGCCATGGCGGGCAGTAAGCCGAGGAAAAGCCCAGGCGCTTGTTTGGCTTGTTCCAACATCGTCTCGGCCCACACGCGGGGCACGGCCGACGGCTCCACGTTCAGCCGCGCCTCTTCCAGGACACGGGGCACCTCGCGCACCCGTCCCAGGGCCGATTGGAGCCGTTCGGGCAGCGGCGCGAACTCCTTGAGCAGCAGTCCCATGATGCCGCTCAGGCCCTCGTTCATGTAGCCGCCGGGATCGCGCCGGTGGCCCTGGATCTTCTCGTGCTCGCGCACAAAGGAAGCCAGGATCTTGACGAGCAGTGTGTGATCGATCTCGGCTTCAACGCTGAAGTCGGCGGTGTCCATGGCCTCGAACTCTGCTAGAGCCTCGAGCGTCTCCTGATGTCGCTGTTCGATGGCTTCAGGGCGGTGATCGCCCAACCGGTCATCCCAGCGGTGCTCGCCCATGTGCGTGGCGGCGACAGGGTGCTGTTCCAGCAAGCGCATCAGCCAGGCTTCGGCGCGGGTGTAGAATTCCTGTTCTTGCGTCATACGTCCTCCTGAGGATAGTCTAATCTAAATGGTCAAACGTCGAAGGTCAGAGGGTGCAAGATCAGTGTACCAGCTTTGGGGGTGAAGGCCAGGGCCAGATGGCTTGTCTGACCCTGGTCACTCGACGGGTTTTGGGCGGGGATGGGGTATCGTCGTTCCTCGAATGACAATCATAATGCTCAGTCCAGATCAAATGTTTATGAACTCGTCCAGCGAGAGGGCGACCTGGGGGAATTGTTCCAGGATCTGTTTGTCCACTGTAACCAGAGGAACATTCAGGCTAGTGGCCAACGCGACAAATTCACAGTCGTATGCAGAACAAGTGCTAGACGCAACTAAGCGCAAGACATCTGATGAATTCGCCAGGTGTTCTTGGCTTTGCATTAAGTTAGTGGCCTCATCAATGATCTGTTGGGCTTCGGCTAGAGAGAGCAACTGTTTTCGGATGTAGAGCGCCAGCACGTTGCGAAACTCACTGCGCCAGAGAAGTGGAGCTACCCAATGTGGATCCCTGATGAAGGCCTGTTCTGCTTGAGTGGAGCGGTCGCTGGATAAATACAAATAGCCGATAACGTTGGTATCAACGACGATCATAGCCGTCCAGACACTTTGGCTTGAGTGAATTCATCGTCCGCTATTACGTAACCCTCTGTCTTCTCGCGTAGCTTACGTGCCCTACGCAGAATATCCTTGGGATGAACCTTAGGTTCGCTTATTGCACTTTCTATACAAGCAATGATCTCGCGGTCGATACTGCGCTGGTGGGCCTCAGCGTGTTGCTTCAAACGCTCGTACAGGTCAGGTGGTACGTTTTCCACAGTAATCGTGGGCATGATGATCTCCTTTCAATTGTTACTCACAAAACTATTGTGACGGTAATTTCTCGATCTGTCAAGCAAATCTATAGCTTGACAACTGATATATCGCGTGATAATATATCGTCAGTCAATATAACGAGGCGCGATACAAGCGAGGTGAGGTATGAGTAACAAAGATGCTTTGACGAACTACCTGCCGCTCACCGAAGCGACCTACTATATCATGTTAATGTTGGTCGAGCCGACGCACGGCTACGGCGTGATGCAGGAGGTAAAGGCAGCGACGGGTGGCACGATCACGGTCGGGCCGGGGACGCTCTACGGAGCGTTCTCGACGCTGGAGGAAGCGGAATTGATCGAGATGGTGCGCAAGGAGGGCCGCCGCAAGGTCTATGCTCTGACGGAGAAAGGTGAAGCGGTGTTGCAACGCCAGATCGAGCGGCTGGAGATGATGGTACGTCACGGAAAGCAGATGTTAGCAGAACAGGCAGACCAGTAAACGAGGGAAAAACGATGACCGATACAAAACGCGAGTTCAAGTGGTTCTGGGCCTGGAACGACGAGAAAGAAGAGGCGTGGCTCAGGGAGATGGCGCAACAAGGTTGGCATTTGACCAAAGCGGGCGCTTTTGGCGTGTACACCTTTGAAAAGGGAGCGCCCAAGGACGTGGTCTACCGGCTGGACTTCAAGCTGGCGGACGTCGACAAAGTGGAGTATCTGCAGCTCTTCGCCGATGTGGGCTGGGAGCACGTCGGCGAGATGAACGGCTGGCAGTACTTCCGTATCGAGGTGGCAGAAGGCGAAACGCCGGAGATCTACACCGACGATGCCTCAAAGATCAAGAAATATCAGCGGATTTTGTTGTTCTTGACCATCTTCTTGCCTATCCTTTCGACGTCGCTTTTCAGCCTGAGCGAAGATCCGTCCTCTCTCATGCGGGTGATGGGACTCATTTCGGCTGGTCTCTTGCTACTCTATGTCTACGCCATGGTCCGGCTTTTCCTGCGTATCCAGGAGCTCAAGAAGTCGCTGTAACGGCAGCAGGACTGCTGCAAAATGACCGGCGCTCTCAGTATCTGGAGCGCCGGTTTATGCTTCTCCACGTTATGCTGTTCCCCTGGTCACTCGACCGGGTGCGAGACTGTCCAACGGTGCATCCCAAAAACGTCCCTCTGGCGGATTCACCGTTGCGCTGCGGCTGGTATGCTCATGGGTAGATCGGACAAGACCACATAGCGCAGCAGAAAAGTTAAGAGGAGCACAGGGTGGAATGTCAAGGGAATCAAGCACAGCAGCCATCTGGGGGGTTCGCAGAACGTTCGGAAGATGCTGAACGGACAAATTGTCGCCTGGGCTGGCGCGTGCTGGGCGGCTTCGTCCTCGTCTATCTCGCCGTCTACGCCACGACGTTGGTGCTTGGCGTAGGGCCGAACATGCTGATGCGCAGTCTGGGCGTCGCCGATGACCTGCGCGTCTTGATCGGCAGCACCATCTCACGCAGTGGCACGCTCGTGACGACGGTTGTCTTCTCCGCCTGGGCGTTGTGCAAAATCACCGGCCTTGACGCGCGCAAGGTCATGTTCCCCCGGCGGTCTGGCTGGCTGGGCGACCTGCTCTTCGGCCTTGTCCTCGCGGCTGCTGTTATGGGCGTGATCTTTGTCATCGAGCGGACGGCCGGCTGGCTGACGGTGACGGGCTGGCGCTGGCAGACGCAGTCCATCGCTGCCTGGCTGCAGACGCTCTGGCTGGCGCTGCTGGCGAACCTGCTGGCTGCCGTCGGCGAAGAAGCGCTCTATCGCGGCTACCTGCTGGTCGGGCTGAAGCGCGCCTGGGGCAAAGGCGTCGCGTTAGCGGTGATGTCCGTGCTGTTCTCCCTGCCGCACATCCTGGTCACCGGCGCGGGGGAGACCCACTGGTTGCTCTTCATCGCCATGCTGATTCTGCCTGGACTGATGTTGGGCTGGGCCTACCTGCGCACCGGCGATCTCTGGCTGCCGGTGGGCATTCACTTCGCCTGGAACCTGGTGCAGGGCGATCTGCTCAACTTGACCGGCGGCACGACCGGCAGCACGCTCTTCGGGCTGGTCACGCGCCAGACGGGCCCGGCGTGGTTTGTGGGCACTGCTTATGGCATCGAGGTGGGGCTTGCGGGCTTGCTCGGCCTGTTCCTCGTCGTTCTGGGCGTCTGGGCGTGGCCCAACCATAATATATAGTATCCCTTTCTCTACTGCAATACCTTCGCTAATTTTCGGCTGAGCATTTCTAAGCACTACATGTAGTGGTAAAAGGTCCCTGAGTGACTTATCGTCACTTCGGCTCAGATGAGCTAACGTCGGCCAGAGAAATACCATCATATTTAGTGATGAATTACGTCATTTTCCTAGATGTAGGGGTTATTCACCCTGTCAAGCATTGACTAATTGTTTCAAGTGATAGCAAGTCACTCAGAGGGTGAGCCCCTGACGGTGCAGGTGCCCGCGCTTGATCCGCCGCTGCACGTCGGCGTGTGGGAGGTGAAAGTGGGGCGGGTGCGGCTCTACCTGCTGGACCCCGATCTGGAGATCAACTCGCCGTGG
>DAOTUH010000400.1:0-19309 GCA_034437255.1 Anaerolineae bacterium | reverse complement strand
ACCGCCGCGCCGGACAATGGCGCCCGCAACCCCACCGCCGTGTGCCAAACGCGCGTTGGCCGCGTTGACAATGGCGTCCACCTGCTCCTCGGTGATGTCGCCTTGTACGACCTCGATTCGTCGCCCTTGGTCGAGCACGCATGTCAACAGTATGTTGTTGGACATCGAAACCTCCTTTCGTAACTGCATGATATAGCCCTATTATACACGCCCTCGGACTTGGATTCCCAGTTCCCAATCTGCCATTGTATTGTATAATGCTCCTCAGCAACCACAGAAAGGATTCTATGCCAAGGACTTACGTAGCCCTAGATCTGGAAACGACCGGATTAGACGTTGACCACGACGAAATCATCGAAATAGGTGCAGTGCGCTTCCACGGCGCGCAAGAGCTCGAAACCTACGCCACGTTTGTAAACCCTGGGCGGCATATCCCCAGCTTTATCACCGACCTGACGGGCATTACGGACGCCGACGTCGCCCACGCGCCCAGCATCCACCAGGTGCTCTCCGACGTGCGCAAATTCGTCGGCCAGGACCTCGTCGTAGGCCACAACGTCAGCTTCGACCTGGGATTTTTGCGCCGCTACAACGTCTTGCGTAACAACGGAGGCATCGATACCTTCGAGCTGGCGAACGTGCTCGTGCCCCACGCGCGACGGTACAGCCTCTCAACGCTGTGTGAGGAGCTGGGGCTGGAGCTCGCGGATCAGGCGCATCGCGCGCTGGACGATGCCCGCATGACCCACGCGCTCTACGTGACGCTCTTCGAGCGCGCCAAGCAACTGCCAAAGGAAACTCTAGACGAGATCATTCGTCTGGGACAGCACGTCAACTGGGGCGCCCGTTACTTCTTCAAGAACGCGCTCTACCAGCGGGCCCAGACGAGCTTTCAGGGCGGTCTCGGCGCGCAGCTGGCGGCCCAGCTAGGTAAACAGGCCAGCGGTCCGCTCTTTATCCCGGAAGTCGATTTCGACCCACTGGAGCCGCGCCCGCGCCCCATCCCGCTGGACGTCGAGGCGTTGAGCGAGATGCTGGAGCCGGGCGGCCCCGTCGACGAGATCTACGAGCAGTACGAATACCGCACCCAGCAGCGCGAGATGCTGGAAGCCGTGGCACGCGCTTTCAACCAGGAGCATCATCTGATGGTAGAGGCAGGCACCGGCACCGGCAAGTCCCTGGCGTACCTGATCCCCGCCGTCCGGTGGGCCGATCAGAACGACGACCGCGTCGTCGTCTCCACCAACACCATCAATCTGCAGGAGCAACTGGTAGATAACGATATCCCGCTGCTGCAGCAGCTCTTCCCCACCAAATTCCGAACCATGATCCTCAAGGGACGCTCGCACTATCTCTGCCGCCGCCAGTTGCAGCGACTGCGCCGTGAGGGACCAAACAGCAAGGACGAGATGCGCGTCCTGGCCCGGATTCTGCTCTGGCTTCCGCACACACTCGATGGCGACGGCGACGATCTCTTCTTGCCCACAGCCAAGGACCGCGCCATCTGGTCCCGTCTCTCCGCCTCGGTGGAAAACTGTAATCCCACAGACTGTCCTTTCTACCACGGCGACGGTTGCTTTTTCTACCGAGCGCGGGAACGCGCCGAGACCGTGCACGTGCTCATCGTCAACCACGCCCTGCTGCTGGCCGATATCGCCGCCGAGAACCGCGTGCTGCCACCCTACGATCGCCTTATCATCGACGAGGCGCACCATCTGGAGCACGCCGCCACCGAATCCCTGCACTTCTCGGTCAACTGGTTCGCGCTGCGCTACACGCTGAACGAGCTGCTCAAGGGCCACGGTCAACACGGCGGGCTGCTGGACGAGCTCCAGATGCTCGCCGAACGACTCCCGAGGAAGCGGCGGCATCGGCTGACGGAGATCCTTTATCATCTGGAGGACGCGGCAGAGGAGACGGAGCGCCGCCTGATGCATCTTTTCGACGCCCTGGCCTTCTTCCTGGACGAGCACGTCAGCAATCGCAACCAGAAATACAACACGCGCATGCGCATCGACGACACCATGCGGAAACAGCCCGGCTGGGACGCCGTCGAGATCACGTGGGATGGCGTAGTACAGCCCTTCGAGATACTGGTGACCAAGACCGGCCGCCTGGTGCGCGACCTGGAAGACGCGGATATCACCGACATGCCCGAGTTGGAGGCCCCCCGCGCGCGGCTGATCACCGTAAGCCGCCGCCTCGAAGAGACGTACAATCAACTGCACGCGCTTATCGCGGAGCCTATCGACAACGCCATCTACTGGCTGGAGGAGGGCCGCAATCAGGGGCCGCTCTCGCTGCATAGTGTCCCGCTGCACGTGGGCCAGCTGGTGCGCGAGCATCTCTTCAACAAGAAGAAGAGCGTGATCCTCACCTCGGCCACGCTCCGCGTCGGCGGCACCTTTGACTATCTCCGCGAGCGACTGGAAGCCTGGGACGCCCGCGAGCTGGCCGTGGGATCGCCCTTCGATTACGCCTCGGCGGCGCTCTTCTACGTGGTGAACGACAGCCCCACGCCGGGCCAACACAGTTACCAGAAGATCGTGGAGCAGACCATGATCGACCTCTTCCGCGCCACTGAGGGACGCGCCCTGGTGCTCTTCACGTCGTACAGCCAGCTGCGCAGCACGACCCACGCCATCACCAAACCGTTGGCCCGCGATAAGATCAACGTCTACGCGCAGGGGAAAGGCAACTCCCGCGCCCAGCTGCTGGAGAATTTCCGCACAGACGAGCGCGCCGTGCTGCTGGGCACCCGCTCCTTCTGGGAGGGCGTCGATATTCCCGGCGACGATCTCTCCTGCCTGACCATCGCCAAACTGCCCTTCGACGTGCCCACCGATCCCATCGTGCAGTCCCGGTCGGAGGTCTGTGATAATCCCTTCAACGATTACATGGTCCCGGAGGCCGTCTTGCGTTTCCTGCAAGGCTTCGGGCGGCTGATTCGCACCCGCACCGATCGCGGCGTGGTCGCGGTGCTCGACGGGCGTCTGCTGACCAAGCGGTATGGACAGCGTTTCCTGGACTCGTTGCCCGGCCCGACGGTCCGCACCGGCTCCCGGCACCAGCTCCCGGAAGTCGCCGCGCGCTGGCTGGCAGGCGAGCCGCTGCCGCCGGAGATCAATCCCACCGCCGATGGCCCCTGGAACATCCCGCCACCGGAGGAACCACCCTGGGAATGGTAAATAAACGTTTAGCTACCTATCACTTTTACAGAACTCGTGCATGAAGCGACCTCAATCCACGTATACCGTCATTTCGACTGAGCAGAAGGAGCACAGCGACTGAAGCGAATGGAGAAATCTCCCCATCTCGCCGTATATTTGTCTCCGACCGGGAGAGATTTCTCGACTTCGTGCCAAAATACGGCACTGCGCTCGAAATGACGGTGAGAACAAAGGTTTCGATAGACAAAGTGATAGGTAGCTAGAATAAACGTTTCAACGTTCAAACGTTAGAACGTTTCAACGTCTTTTTATGGAGGAACTGATGCGCATTGTTGTTGACGCTTTTGGAACCGATAACTGCCCCGGTCCCGACGTCGAGGGCGCGGTGCTCGCGGCCCGCGAGTGGGGCGACGAGATCATCCTCGTAGGACCGGAGGATCAGGTGAAGGCGGAGCTGGCCAAGCACGAGACCGACGGCCTAAAACTCCGCGTCGTCCACGCCCCCGAGGTGCTGACCATGGAGCACCACGCCAAGGACGTGCGGCGCATGAAAGACGCCTCGGTCCGCGTGGGCATGCGCCTGGTGAAGAAGGGTGAGGCCGACGCCTTCGTCTCCGCCGGCAACACCATCGCCGTGCTCTCCTCGGCCATCTTCGACCTGCGGCGCATCCGGGGCATCCGGCGCCCGGCCATCGCCACGATCTACCCCGTCGCGCCGGAACCGGTGCTCCTGCTGGACATCGGCGCCACGGCCGACCCGAAACCTGAATATCTGGTGCAGTTCGCGCGGATGGGCGAGATTTACGCCAAGCGCGCCATGGGTTTGAACGCGCCGCGCGTCGGGTTGCTGGCCAACGGCGAAGAGCCGGAGAAAGGCACCATGGTGCTGCGCGATACCTTCCATCTACTGGAAGAGAGCGACCTCAACTTCGTGGGCAACGTCGAGCCCAAGGAGGTCACGAAGGGCGCCGCCGACATCGTCGTGACCGATGGCTTCACGGGCAACATCATGGTCAAGACCACAGAGGCCGTCGCCGCTTTCATCCCCCGGCTCATCAAGCGGACGTTCAGCAATCCGCTCTCGATCGTCGGCCTGATTCTGCTGCTACCCGCGCTGATCGTCGCCCTGCCCGGCTTGCTCCTGCTGGGCCCCGGCGTGCAGGCCCTGCGCAAACGCCTGGACTACGCCGAATACGGCGGCGCGCTGCTCATGGGCATCGATGGCGTCGTTATCGCGGCCCACGGCCGCTCTAACGCCAAGGCCATCAAGAACGCGATACGCCAGGCTCGTCGCGCCGCAGAGGTTGATATTCTGTCCACCATCAAGGCCGGACTCCAGGAAGATCGAGAATAGGCATTCCCTTTCTGATAGTTCCCACCAGGGGAGGTCACATGCACGTCATTGCGAACGAATCGTTCATCGAAACCCGCGAGAAGGCAGCGGATATTCTACCCATGGTCGCCATGGGCGTCCTCCTCGGCTCGCTCATTCTCTCCTTCGTCAAGCCGGAGTGGTTCCTGATCACCATGGTCGTCGTGCTGATCGGCTTCTTCTTGTCGATCATCGGGACCTACTTCGTCCACCGCTTTTCGGGGCAACTGGCCCATCACAAAGAGGTGCCCAAGGCGCTCAAAGGCTTCGGCGACGATCACGCTTTGCTGATGTACAAGGTGCCCAACGTGCCCTTCGTGCTGGTAGAGCCGGGCGGGCTGACGGCAATCCTGGTCAAGAATCACGGTGGGGAGGTCACCTACGAGGATGGACACTGGCAGCACGATCAGCGCATGAAACTTCTGCGCCAGTTCGGCGGCGAGGAGTCGCTGGGCCGCCCCGACCGTCAGGCTCAGGACTTGGCGGATCTGCTGGAGAGTTACGTCGCCCAACGGCTGCCCGAGGACGTGGACGTGCCGGTGCGTGGGATCGCCCTCTTTATCAACCCGGACGTAGAACTCAACGCGGGGGATACGCCCGTTCCGGTGATCTGGGTCGGCAAACTGAAAGATTGGCTGCGCAACGAGGGACGCCGTCCCCGCCTGCCCGCCGAGGATCGCCAGGCCATTGCAGAGGCGCTGGATATCGCTGAGAGCAACAAAACGTGAACAGCACAGACGCGCCCATCGGACGATTTTACGCCGGGATCGCCGCCGTGATCTGGGCGCGCCCCACGGAGCAATACCTGCTGCTGAAACGGTCAGAGGAGAAGGACTTTGGCAGCGGCGTCTGGGAGTGCGTGACCGGGCGGGTCAACCAGGGCGAGGGCTTTGAAGACACCGTCTACCGTGAGGTGCGAGAGGAGATCGGGCGCGACGTGCAGATCGATTTCGTCGTGGGCACCACCCACTTCTACCGGGGCGACCGGCCGGAGGATGAGCTCGTGGGCGTCGTCTTCTTCTGCACCATGGGGCAGGCCGCCGACATCTCACTCAGCCCCGAACACAGCACCTATCGCTGGGTCACCGTGTCGGAGGCAGAGCAGTTGTTGACCGCTACCAATCCCAGCACGCAATGGATGCGCCGCGTCCTCAAGCGCGCGGAGTCCCTCAGACGCCACGTGCCCCAAGACCTCGTCACCCTTTATCGACAAAAAGGCTTCGAACTCGGCTAATCCGGCTTCCAGCATCGAGCATCCAGCCTACCAATCGTAGATCACGGCGAGCAGTTGGTCGTTCCGGCCCTCAATGGTCGAGACCTCTCCGCCAGGATACCGCGCCCGCACCTGATCCAGCGCGTCCGACCGGTCGAAGACGAAGACGAAGTGCGCCGGGCGCGTCACGTCCTCAGGGATTTCGCCGGGTGGCACGTCCTCGCCGGGTTGATCCCGGAGCAGAAAGGCTAGCGTGCCAAAGGACCAGTAGAGATACGGCGGCCCGAAGAAATAGACCTTGCCCGAATATGGATGATCCTGGATGAAATGTGCGACCTCCGTCGCCACCTCTGCGGTAGGATTGCCGTAGATGCGCTTTGGGGTGTAGATGCCAAAGTAAAAGCCGACGTTCAGAATCATGGCTAGGGCCAGCAAGACCATGGCCCCGGACTCAACCCATCTACGGTATTTCGGCCATAGATCGAAGAATGCCTCGATCCCCCAGGCGCAGAGCAAGGCCACGGCGGGTACCAGCAACAGGCCACGTTGGCTGCTCGGCGGATTCTCGGTCATCCCCCAGGCCATGATCAGCGTCGACCAGAACCAGAGCAGGGTCAATCCGCGCGAGGGCCAGCGCAAACGCAGGAAGGCGGCGATCATGCCCACCAGCATCAGCGTGCCCAACACAAAATCCAGCAGCGGCCTCTCCGGGTGGAACCAGAAGGTGGGGTCGGGCGTGAGGTGGAACGCTGTCACTGCCTTCCAGAATTGCTGGAGCAGCAGCGCGAAGGAGCTGTTGCCCGTCAGCTCGACTTCGCGGCGGAGCCAGCCGGAGGCGAAGATGCTGACGGCGTTGTAGCGCGCCGTCAGGTCGGTGGGATGGGCCAGGTACCAGAAGAGCAGCGGCAGCGCCACCACAAGCCACCCGGCAGCGAAGAGCGCGAGGCCTCGGCGATGTCGGTACAGGAAGCGCGACTCGATCCACGCGCGCCAGAAAATCACCAGCGCCACCATCACCGTCACCCAGCGCGCGCCGAAGTAGAGATACCAGCCGAAGCCGGTCACCACACCGGCCCATCCCCAGCGCCAGGCCATCGACGTGCGCTCGCGCTCGCCGCACACAATGGGCGCCAGGAGCCAGAAAGTCGCCGTCGCGATGAGCGGATCGAAGATCTGATTCGATGCCAGACGGCTGAAGTGGATATGATATGAGGAAAGGGCCACCACGATGGCGGCCACCCATCCCGCGCGGCGCCTGTCCAAGGCCCGCGCCAATCCCCACGTTGTCAGCACGGTGACGCTGCCCACGAGTACGGAGAGCGCGCGGGCACCGGCCATGGTCGCGCCGGTCACCTGCATCACGGTGCCGTAGAGCAGCACGGAGAGGTTGGGAACCGAGTACCAGCCGGTGGCGAAGGGATTGCCCAGCGGACGCTCAACGAGCTGGAGGCCTAGCAGAGCCTGCGTGCCCTCATCGCCACCTAAGTTCGCGGGAATCTGACCGAGCGCCACGCCGCGCAAAAGCAGAGCAACGAGCAGCAGGCTACCCAGCGCCAACCACGTCTTCTTCGGCAACGCCCACCGCTGGCGCACAATCGAAAGCGGCGGCACCAGCGTGGCACAGAAACCGAGCGCGGCCCCGATCCATAGCACAAGAAGGAATGTGAAATCCGCTTTCAGCGAGCGACCACGGGCCACGAAGCCAACGACGGCAGAGAGCACTAGGGTGCCCACCCGCACCCAACGACGCCACGGCGTGGTACCAAGAATTTCCATAAGAAAACGCTGGCGCCGATGTCGTCGTTGAGAATAAAAAGCCCGACTCAGCGAAATCGTCAATCCCATCAGGCCGAGCAGCAGAAGCAACGCCATGTCCCAGACGTAGCGCTGAAATCCCAGCAACGCGTTGGCGATCAGCACCACCAGCACCGACAGCAACACCGGCGGCTTCATGTGACGTAAGGTGGCTTTGATTTTTGGGATGTTAATGGATAATCTCTGCTTCTCTCTCGGTTCTTCTTGACCCAACATATTTGTATCTCCTTGAAAATGACGATCGTCGAACCCCATCCATCAAATCTAAACAGTGCAGAAAAAGCCTCTGCGAATTAAGGGTTTGGGTTTGGTTTGAGGTGCGCCGCATCCCAGACGTAGCGCTGAAATGCCAGCAACGCGCTGGCGATCAACCCCACCAGCACCGACAACAATGCCAGCGTCTTCATATAACGCAAGGCTGAAGCGCGGCCCCGGGCTGATCTAAGTCATGCACAACGCTGCAATCGCGTCCGCCGTCCCCCGCGCGCGGTGTCGCAGCAGACCCAACATAGCCGCGCCCTGAATCGCCACCGCCAGAATCGTCGGGCCGTCGATGCTCAGCGCGTAAAGGACGTAATCGCCGCCCGAAATGCTCTGCTCGAAGCGCACATGCTCACGTCCGAGAATGCGCCCTACTTCCGTTGACATAGCCCAGCTCTGGTCCACGGCCTGGGCCATGGCCTGCGTCTCCGTCACGTCGAGATGGCCCACCGAAGCGGACAGATGACCGCCCACGCTGAGCAGCACCACGTCAGCGCCAACTTCCTGCGCGAGCTCATCCATCAATCGTTCGATCTCACGACGATGTTGGGCCACAATCTCGACCGATATCGCCCCTTTTACCGTGGGAGCCTCAGCGGTCTGCAGCACCGGCTGCTCCTCTACCGGCGCTGACGGCTTGGGCTCGGCTTCCTCGCTCAGCTCCGCGATAGGAGCCGTCAGGGCGGCGTCAATACGTTCCGGTAACTCCGGCAAGAAGAAAGGTTTTGGCAACACACCCTGCACGGGCACCTTCTTCCGCACGTCATCGGGCAAATCCTCGCCTATCATAGGAATAAACACCAACCGCAAATTACGTTGATGAGAACGCAATTCCTGAGCCAGCGCAACCGCACCCGGCGGCGCCACGCCCATATCCACGAGTGCCAGATCGAAATCCGTGCTTTCAGCCGCCGTCACTGCTGCTTCAAAGGACGACGCCGAGATCACCTCGTGATCTCGTTGCTGCAGTTCTTCAACCAGAAGGGTCGCGAAAGCTTCATTGGGGTCCACAACTAAGATCTCTGCCATAACTTATCCTCAATTCAGATCCACGCTTTGAACACAGCAACCATTATAGCGAGTCCACCCGAAAAGGCAAAACCAATCTCAAACCGTGGCTAATTTGGACATAGATGACAGATGAACAGGAGAAACAAAAAGCCGTGAAATCCGTGTTCGTTCGTGTCCCGAAAATAGAATCGCCATTGTACATGGTGATCGTTGTATGATAAAATGCGTTCATCATCTAGCACGTCATCCTCTCGACATGACTGACCTTTTCGTCCGGTCAGGATGGTGATGATACTCTATTGGAGACATCGATGAGCAAATCTGCAACAATGAGAATAGTGTGGGTGCTCGGCACGTCGGCGCTGGCCGTCTTTGCACTATTGAGCGTGACGCATCTCAGCCAAGCCAACAGTCTCGCCCCTCTGCTGCCGGTCAACGAAGCCGATGGACGAATTGGCACTTGCTATGCGAGCACCACCGACATCGATGCACCATGGGCCTATCAAGCCGGCGCCCGATGGGACCGTTTCGACTTCAAGTGGCACGTCATCGAGACGACAGCGGGTGACTTCAACATCCGGGGCCATGAACAAGTCGTCAGCCGCACGCTCATCCACAACCTGAATGTCATTGGGATTCTCGGAGCAACCCCCGAGTGGGCAGCGGCTTGCCCCACTACCACCGTGGGCTTTCTATCTCCAGCGCCTTTCAATACCATCTCACCACGCTGGTTGGCATGGGGACACGCCTGTCCGCCGCAGAATCTGGATCTACCCTGGGATCATCCCGACAACGTCTGGTCGGCGCACGTGCAGGCCGTCGTCAGCCACTTCAAGGACGACGTGCACGTCTGGGAGATCTGGAACGAGCCCGACGCGACCTGGTTTTGGAAAGGAACGCCGGCGCAGTACGCGCAACTGCTGAAAGTGGGCTATCGGGCGGTAAAAGCCGCCGATCCCCATGCGACGGTGCTCTTCGGCGGACTGGCATATTGGGAGAATCCCGGCTTCTACATCGACGTGCTGGAGGCCCTGGCCGTCGATCCCGAGGGCGCCGCCCACAACGCCTACTTCGACGTTATGTCGCTGCACCTCTACGCCAACGTCGAGCAGGCGCACGACATCGCGGCCCAGGTGAGCGCCGAGGTCGCGCGGCACGTGGGACCCCATCCCCTCTGGCTAACCGAGGCCGGCGTCAAGGTCTGGCCCGAAGACGAGCCGTGCCCACCCGATGCGCCGGAGTGCCCGCCGTACTATTCAGCGGAGGAAGACGAGGTCGCCGCCTACATGATCGAGGCCTTCGCCAACGCCCGGGCTGCCGGCGTCGAGCGCTTCCTGATCTTTCGGCTGCGCGATGACGACGTGGGGATGCCCTTGCAGTGGTACGGCTTGCTCAAGGCAGACTATACGCCGCGCCCCTCTTACGTCGCCACCCAGGTCGTCGCGCGCTATCTCCGCGACGAGAACCAGGTCACCGGACCTTTTGGCGAAATTATCCGCCGCGTGACGTTCTGGGGCACACCCCACGGCCGCGTCGACGTGCTCTGGAATCGCACACCCACGACAGTCACTTATTCACATCCCGCCGTCCTACCCACGGCCACTGTTGTCGACCGGCTGGGCGTCACGCGGACGCTCACCGCCACCGACGGCGGATTCTCGCTCACGTTGGCCCCGGCCACGGCGGATCGCCACCCTGCCGGCATCCTCATGATCGGCGGGCCGCCCGCGCTGCTGCTTCAGACGGACACGGTCTCGCCCACGTCGGCGCTGGATCCATTGCCATCAAGTGCACCGAGCAACCCGCTGACCGTCACCTGGACCGCGACCGACACCGGTGCCGGATACTGGTACGCGGAGATCGCCCACGCACCGGCGCCCACCGGCCCCTGGACGTTGGCCGCGAGCCTGAGTGAGACGCAGGGCATGACGCAGACGCAGCTCATGCTGCCCGGCAACGGTCTATGGTATCTGCGGGGCCGAGCACGGGATCGCGTCGGCAACTGGGAGCCCTGGCCACCTGGATCGGAGATCTCCACGACGCTCAATCTCTCGTCGACGCTGGCGCTCTCGGTGACCGTCTTTTCCGACATAAACCGCAATGGAATGCAGGACAGCTCGGAACCACCGGTGGACGACACGACGTTGGCACTGCGGGCGGCAGCCGGGCAGGTGATAACGCAGGTTATCGACAGCCGCTGGCAGTTCACGCGGACGCTGCCCATCGACAGCTATGCCCTGACGGTCCGCCAGGCCGACCATGAACCGGTCACCCACACCGTTGAGGCGTTGACGGCGCCCGGTACACTGACGATGACCGCGCGGATCGGGCTGCGCCGCACCCTGTCCCATCACGTGTACCTGCCGTTGACGTTGCGAGAGTAAGCTATACCACACATGATACTACGATCCACCCTCCTCCGAATCATCCAAGGTGCACTCGTGGCATTCTGTCTGCTCGGGATTTTGACGCCGCTGCCAGAACGCCCAGGTCTCGACACGCTGCGGGCCGCCGAGATCTATCACGCAGCCGATGAGCGCAGCGCGGCGGCGGCGCGCTATCGCCGGGCGCAACAGGCATTCGACGAAGATCCACTGCCACTTTTCCGGCTGGCTGCACTCTATCAGGCATGGGGCTATCCAGAGCGAGGGCTTACGACGCTGGAGAAAGCCGCGTCACAGCACTCTCTACCGGACGAGATGGAACGGCTGCGGCTGGCGTTCCTGGCCGACGCCGGTCACTGGGACAGGCTTACAGAGGCGGCGCAGACATACCTGACACACCACCCAGAGAGCACAGCGGCGTTGGCCCATCTGGTGGAGGCGATGCTACACCGTCAGCAATGCGACGCAGCACAATCCACCGCACAGCAATGGCATCACGTCGCTCCGGGAGACAACGCGGCGCAACGTACGTGGGGCGCGCTCGCGTTGCGGGATGCGCCCACTGACGCAGCCGCTGTCATCTGCGAGGCCGATGTCGCGCTCTGTGCCGCACTGACCGGATGTGCAGACCCCGTGGCTTGCGATTTTCCGCTGGGACAGACACTGCTCCGGCAGGACGAACCGGCGCTGGCGATCTGCGTGTTGAGCCGCGCCGTCATCGCCGATCCTGCGTCTGGCAATGCCCATGCGTGGCTGGGCACAGCTCTGGACGCACTGGACTTCTCAGAGCAGGCGAGCGCGCATTTAGAACGCGCCACGGAGCTGAACCCCACGTCCCCTCTGGGATGGGCATTGCTCGGCCGGCATCGGCTGCGCATAAGCGACTATACGGGGGCGCGAGAAGCCCTGCGCATGGCGCACCAACTCGATCCAGAGAATCCAGCCCCTACGCTGGGCATGGCGGCCGCGTTGGCCGGGGAGAGCCGCTACGAGGAGGTTCAGGCGTGGATCGACGCGGCCTTGGAGCGCGCGCCCAACGATCCAGAGATTTATAAAGCAACGGCCCGGTTCTACCTGGAGCGCAACCTTACCCAGGCGCCCTACCCTTTACAAGCCGCCGAGGGCGCCGTCGCCCTGGCGCCGAGGGACGCCGAAGCCCAGATGCTCTTGGGATGGAGCCATCTTCAGAGCGGCAATCCGCAGGCAGCGCTGGAGGCGCTGGACCGGGCACTCGTCCTGCATCCCGACCTCGCCCACGCCCATCACTTACGCGCGCGGGCACTCCAGGCGCTGGAGCGCCACAAGGAAGCGGATGCGGCTTTCGTTCGGGCCGTTGATCTGGGGTATCGGGAATAGGGTACAAGGGGCAGGGGGCAAGGGGCAGGGGGCTGGGAATGACGGGTCACGCACCACGCAATACGGTCGGTTCATGGCCTCCGCTGGGAGCGCCGGTAGACGTGGAGGACACGCTGCAGTACCGTGACCCAGGAAAGTAATACCAGGAGGATCAGTGTGTGGCGGATCAGCCCTGCGATGAGGCCCAGGCCCAGAAGCAAGATACGGGGCACGCGCGTCATCAGGCCTACCTTGCAATCGTAGCCCACGCCCTCGGCGCGAGCGCGGGTGTAGCTCACCATGAGACAGCCCAGCAACGCCAGAAAGGTCAGCGCGACGTCGAAGTCGGCGTCTAACGCGAGGAGATAGACCAGCAGCCCGAACAGGAGTGCGCTGTCGGCGATGCGATCTACGGTGGAATCAAGGAACGCGCCAAAGCGACTGCGCCGTCCCGCGACCGCCGCCAGCCGTCCATCCAGTGCATCCACCGAGGTTGTGATCAGCAGCAAGAAGCCGCCCCACGCCGTATGGCCCAACGCCAGCACCGTCGCCGCGCCCATGACCAGCACGCCCCCCATCAAAGTCACAGCGTTGGGATGCAGGCCCCAACTGGCTAACTGCCTGGCCACTGGGGTGGTGAGAAACATAGTTCTGACTCGCAACCAGTCCGTAAACGTCGCAGGGGAACCCTTCACGCGCTGTGCCTCCTTCGAAAATGTCGACGAATTGACCGGATTAAGCAGATTAAATAAAAATCAGTTAACTCCGCTTAATCCGTTGATTCAGATTTTCGTGCTTGGATGGTGTGCGCTAGCACCGGCGTCTTCTCTCCAAGCTCGGTAACAATCCACGTACATCGTAGTCCGATGGCATGATTTGTCAACGCTTGACCGAGGTGCTCTTGATCTTTGCACTGGTTGGGCTACAATTGTTTTCGGAGGATGGATGACAATTCGACGGTTGCCTGAAGACGTTGCAGCGCGCATCGCAGCCGGTGAGGTCGTGGAGCGCCCCGCGTCGGTGGTCAAGGAGCTGGTAGAAAACAGCCTGGACGCCGAGGCCGACCGCATTTCCGTGGACGTGACGGAGGGCGGCAAGAAGGCCCTCCGCGTGCGCGACAACGGCATGGGCATCCCCGGCGACGAGGTGGAGGTGGCCTTTCAACGTCACGCCACGAGCAAGCTGACGACCGCCGACGATCTGGAACACATCGCCACGCTGGGCTTTCGCGGCGAGGCGCTGGCTAGCATCGCTGCCGTGAGTCGCGTCACCTGCATCACGCGCAGCCTCGACGAGGCGACCGGCACGCGCTTGCGCCTGGAAGGCGGCGAGATTGTGCATCGCGCCCCCAGCGGTCGACCACCGGGCACGGAGCTGCTCATTGAGGATCTCTTCTACAATGTGCCCGCCCGCCGCAAGTTTTTGCGCACCGAACGCACCGAGCGACGCCACATCAACGGATTTCTCACGCGCTACGCCATCGCGTATCCGGCCGTGGCCTTCCGCGTGCAACACGACGGGCGGGAGACGCTGCGCACACCGGGCAACGGTGATTCGCAGGAGGTGCTGATCAGCGTCTATGGGCTGGAGCTGGGCAGCAGCCTGCTGACAATCCCGCCTGAGCTGACCGAGGGCCAACCGATCCGCGTACGCGGCTTCGTCGGGCCGACTACGGTGCATCGCGCCAACCGGGGTTACATCACGTTGATGATCAATGGACGTTGGGTGGAGGATCTGCGTATCAGTTACGCCATCATCCAGGCCTATCACACGCTGCTGCCGACAAAGCGGTATCCCGTCGCCTTTGTGATGGTGGAGATGCAAGCGGAAGATGTAGACGTCAACGTGCACCCCGCCAAGACCGAGGTCCGCTTTCGCGACGGTGACGAGGTCTTTCGCGCCGTCCAGCGTGCCGTACGGGCCACGGTGATTGAGCAGGCGCCGGCTGCGGCCTCCTGGTCGCCCCAACGACGTGCCGAGCCCAAGCAAGCGCCGTCAACTCGCGCCCGGCTGGCCGGGCTGAAACCGGCGCACCAGTTCACTTTTGGCACAGAAAGCGCCCCATCATCCGCCGAATCAGAGGAGGACACAGGAAAGACGACCGCGACTGAAACGGCCCCGACGACACCGGGCGACGACGGTCAATCCGCGCAAAGGCCACGGACAGCGCAGCTTCCGCCGCTGCGCATCGTAGGACAGGTCGCCAGCATGTTTATCGTAGCTGAGGGCCCCGATGGGCTATATCTCATCGATCAGCACGCCGCGCACGAGCGGGTACTCTACGAACGCATGCTCAGCAGCTGGACAGAAGGCGACGTGCCCGCGCAGCCGTTGCTAGAGCCGGAGACCGTCAAACTTCCCAGCGACGAGACGGACCGCCTGGAAGCTCACCTGCCGACGCTGGTCAAGCTGGGCATAGAGATCGAGTCCTTCGGCCCCAATACGTTCCTGGTACGGGCACTTCCTGCGCCGTTGGGACAGGTGTCCGCGCAGGCGCTGATAGCCGACATCGCGGGCAACGACAGTGACACGTCTCCGGTGCGCGCGGAGTTGGAGGAGCAAACCATACGCATGATCTGCAAGCGCGCGGCCGTTAAGGGAGGCCAGGTGCTCTCCCAGGATGAGATGCAGCAATTAGTACGAGCTTTGGAAAAAACGCGCAACCCGAGGACGTGCCCACATGGTCGCCCAACGATTCTACAGATATCGGTGGACCAGTTAGCATCGCAATTTGGGCGGTAAGTATCCCGTGTTTTCACTGACCGACTGTGCTCAAGACAACCAGATGTCAGAAATAGAAGGAGAACAGATATGGCAACCTTTGTGATGCTTTCAAAGCTCTCCCTTCACCACCCCGGCGAGGTCAAGTCTCTGGCCGAGCTGGACAAGGCCTTGGAACATCAGCTCGCCCAGCTCCATCCTGACGTAGTGCGCATTGCCAGCTATGTATTACTCGGTGAATACGATTTTTTACACATCTTTGAGGCCGAGGATGCGACCATCGCAGCCAAAATCGCGTTGATTTTGCACTCCTTGGGCATGGGATCAACCCAGACCCTCACAGCCATCCCTTTCGAAGAATTCCGCAACGTGATGGAGGAATAAGACCTTGCCAGACCCTCTAACTGAAGAGCAAAAAGATCAAATAGAAGCGCTAGCCAGAAGAATTCGAGATTATTATGACTTCAAAAAACCACCCGTGGCGGTGGAACGCATTCTGCATGAGCCGCCCCAAGACCTGATTGATTCCGTAGATCTCTCCGATCTCTCACTGGTCTTTGGCACGGGGGAACACCAACACGAATACCGGATGGCGATAGCGCGACTGCTCTATCGCGAGATCTGCCATCATCAGATGTCGGAAGAAAATTCCCTGCCCTACACATCCCAGGCCATCCGCTACTTTGCCGTGTCGCTCTTAATTCCAGCCCGTTGGGTTCGCCGTGCCACGCTCTGGCCGTGGAACGACCTGCGAAAGATTAGCAATACCTTCCAAGTTCCAGAATATGTCATGGCTTCACGGCTGGCGCAGCTCGGTAAAGAGGTCAGCGGCATGAAGTAAACGTGAATTGCATCCTGCGAAACGTATCTGTTATGACAAAAGGTGCGAGAGCTTTTCTCGCACCTTCTGTTGTGTCACTCAAGTTTGACTCTACTGAAAAAGGTTGTGCCTCACGCAAAGATGCCGCCGACCCAAGGACGGACAGTCACCAAGATTTTTAAGTTGCTTATTACTTTCTGAACAGCAAAGTCAACCTGGATCAATAAAATCTGCCGTCACCTGAATTTCCTTAGCGTTCTTGGCACCTTTGCGTGAGGTTTATGGTTATTTCAGTGGAGCCAAGTTTTATGTCGATTCATTCCTGGCGCATGACCAGGGGCAAGTAAACATAGAACTCCACGGGCCGTGCGATGGGGCCGCTGTCAAGGGAGACGTAGCCCAAGTTCAGCGGAACACCCGTGCCGTTCTCGATGGTGAGCGCTAACGTGTACGCTAGCTCCCCCGGTGTTTCGGGAATGAGCGCCGACTCAGCGATGGAATAGGTGAGATGGATACCTTCACCGGGCAGATCAGGGACGTCACTGCCGTTGAAGTCCATAACGTGGGAGACGACGTCGGTGAAAACGGTGTCGGTGCTAGCCAACGTCAGGGTAAGACCCTCGGTGGGCGCCGTGAACTGCTCCGGCAGGAAGAGCGTGATGCCGGTACCGCTCTCGTTGTCCGCATCGGCCAGCATATCGCTGATCAGCTGCGGTTGGACGGTGATCTCCACGCCAGTCGAGCCGTCGGAGGGCACCGACACGTCGCGCGTGGCCGGGTGCTTGTCACCGTGATCAGTGACGAAAAGGATGAACTGTTCATTCTCATTCATCTGTCTACCGATGGTGTCCAACGCTTGACGCAATCCCGCCAGCGTCCCGGGATAATCCCAGCCACCGGCTGCACCGTCCATGCCCACGGTGGTGACGATGGTGCTGATGTCGCCGGCGAAGTTGGCCTCAATGGCGTCGCGGTCGGCCCGGTCGAGATCACGGTTGACGCTATCACAGCCACCGTAGACCAACACGTGACGGCTCTGGATCTCGCCTGTGGAGCTGACAGGGGCCAGCGAGATGACGTCGCCAGTCTTGAAGGGGTCCTCGTGACGCGATTTGCCGGCGACGCCCGCCGCGTGCACGTCGTCGCTGGTGCGACCTTCGCCGGCCTCCAGCGCGCGGGCTGCGTCGTCGTGATAGCCGCGATAGCGGGCCGTCTGGCTGATGGCGGTGGCCGAGAGCAGGCCCGTCCGGTCACGACCGGCGAAGTCGTCGGCCACGTCACCCGCGTAGCACTGGGTGAAGACCAGGAGCGTGCTCTGGTAAGCGTCGATGTAGGCATCGAGCATCTGGCGCAGGCCGTAGTCCGTGATGGGCGGCCCCGACTCGGTGCAGAGTGTGGCGTAGGGCGGCGGCGTTTCCACGGTGAGCGACTGCGTGATGCGATCTTCCTGTCCCCAGTGATCCTCGACAACTAGAGCCACCTCATACTCACCCACGGGCAAGTAAGCCGCGCCGTACTCGTGATACGTGTAGAAAATCCGGTCGCTGTGCTGGTCGGCGATCTCCCAGCTGTAGATGAGGCGATCCTCTTCAGGCCGATCGTGGAATGAAGGCCCCGCGTCGAGGCGAATGAGGCTGTGCGGCTGTGCTCTCGCTGTAGGCGTCATCAAAAAGGCCGCGTGAGGTGCAGCCGAGGGATTGTATGGCTCGTCGGTGATGACGAACTCCACGTGGAAGTCGGCCGTGGTGGTGTCGGTGTACTCGATGGTGATAGTCGCACCTTCATGATGTGCAACTTCAGTTGAAGTCACGTCGACAAATGCGTAAATGGTGTTAGTCTGCCAACCCTCTGCGAAAACATCCATGACGGGGAAGAACGGCGTGATCGTGATGGCATCCACTGTGGAGGGGCTGATATTCATGGCGTCCTCGGCGCCGGACTTGGGCTTGATTGTCGTCTCCGCCGGTGTGTTGGGATCCACAGGCAGAGACACTTCAGTCCCGCCGATGGTGTAGGAGACGGCGGTGCGCGCTTCCTTACGATCATCGTCGGAGATGGCGGTGCCCGTCAGCGTGCTGGTGCTCTGTTTCATGACGTCGTTGCCACCGAAACTGTGATCCAGGCGCATGGCGTGCCCAAACTCATGCATGAGGGTACGCACGCGGTTGCGCTCGCCCTCATTGGCCGCATCACCCCAGTTGGCGTCATCGTTGCTGTTGATGCGGATGGTGCCGCCTTCTGCCGTGCCCTTCCAAGCGCCTTTGTCCCCTTCGACCAGACAGGAGCCGAGGGTGATTCGCCCCTTTTTGTCCGCACCGCCCATATCCTCTTGCTTGACGGTGACGTCGGCATCGTCGCAATCATCGACCTTGGTCAGCGTCCAGCCCAGGCCCTCGTCGTTCCAGGCCTTCGCTGCACTCTCCACGTCGTCCTCAAAGTCCGAATCGTCGCCCTCGACACAATACTTCAGCTCCCGCCTGGGCTTGCCGTTGTTGCCCTTGGGCCAATCCCAATCTTCGTCCACGTTGGCGATAGCAGGAAGCGTGAATGTAGCCACCAAAAGCACACCGACCATCGCCGATAAAAGAACCGTCCACCATCGTCTCCACTTCATGGGAAGCCTCCTTTTCCTGATGACGAGAGTGCCAGCCCACTCTCATTCAGGCATTTGGGTACCGCTGAGGGTCTGGCTCAGGTCAGACATCATACCTTCATCTTAACGGATTTCACAGGTGGCGTCAATGAGCAACTAGAGCCTTATGAGCTTTTTTCGCAAGCCCGCAGAACTGCTTCATTTGCCTATTTCTCTCCTTGCTCCTCGGCTCAAACATGGTATCGTTAGAGATTGAGAGTAAAAAAACAGAAGAGAGGGGCACATGGAGGCAGCAATTTCTCGATCAGCCAAACGGACAGAAGATCGAACCATCACGGTGACACAGACTGGTGTTCTTATTATTGCGGCCTACGTCGCCGCGCAGATTCTGGCCGACGTGGGCAGTCTTAAGATCGCGTGGGTGGCGGGGTTCAGCATCGACGGCGGGACGTTCATTTATCCGCTGACCTTTACGCTGCGGGACATGGTTCACAAACTGCTGGGACGCCGGGCCGCGCGCACGGTCATCGTCGCCGCCGGCGGCATCAATCTGCTGATGGCTGCGTACTTCGCGTTCCTGACGCGCCTGCCGGCCGATCCCTCGTGGAAATTGC
>DAOTUH010000399.1:0-12261 GCA_034437255.1 Anaerolineae bacterium | reverse complement strand
TGCGAAATCCGCCTACGCGGATTACCTTTCAGTCGCCGAAGGGCGACTTTGCAGCCGTAGCACGTGGTTTTCGTAGACCTATGGTCTACTGACCATGGTAACCGCCGTGCAGCGGAAGTTAACATTGTCGAATTAGTCACCCCGCAAAATTCAAGAGAGCCATTCTTTTATACCGTGCTTCATTTAAAGGAAAGGAGCAAAGATGTCAGAACCACTGAATCCGTTTACTATTGCACAAAAACAGCTGGATACGGCAGCCGAAATCATGAATCTTGACCCCACGCTGCACGAATTCCTACGCTGGCCTGTGCGTGAGCTGCACGTCACGCTGCCGGTCAGGATGGACGATGGCTCAAGTCAGATCTTCCACGGTTTTCGGGTGCAGTACAACGACGCGCGGGGCCCAACGAAGGGTGGTCTCCGTTTTCATCCTCACGAAACCATCGACACGGTGCGTGCTTTGGCCGCCTGGATGACCTGGAAGACGGCCGTGATGGACCTCCCCCTCGGTGGCGGGAAGGGAGGGATCATTTGCAATCCCAAGACGATGTCCCCCGGTGAGCTGGAAAGACTGAGCCGGGCGTATATCCGCCAGGTAGGTCGCATCCTGGGCAAGGACATGGATGTGCCCGCGCCTGACGTGTATACCACGTCCCAGATTATGGCCTGGATGATGGACGAGTATGCTTTCATGCAGGGGTACAACGTGCCCGGCATGATCACGGGGAAGCCCTTACCGTTGGGCGGCTCCGCCGGTCGCGTGGATGCTACGGCTCGTGGCGGGATGTACTGCGTCCGGGAGGCGGCCAAGATCCTGGACGTGGAGACGCAGGGCGCAACCATGGCGATTCAGGGCTTCGGTAACGCCGGGCAGTACGCCGCGTCCCTGGGCTCCGATCTCCTGGGGTTGAAGATTGTGGCTGTCTCCGATTCCAGAGGAGGCATCTACAATCCAGATGGGTTAGATCCTGCCGATACGATCCGCTACAAGCAAGAGACCGGCGCGCTGACGGGCTACCCTGACGTCGCGCGCATCACCAACGCCGAGTTGCTGGAGTTGGACGTGGACGTGCTGGCGCCGGCCGCGCTGGAGAACCAGATCACGGGCGCCAACGCCGATAACGTCAAGGCCAAGATTATCGCCGAGCTGGCGAATGGGCCCACCACGCCGGAAGCGGATGAGATCCTGTATCAGAAGGGCAGCTACGTCCTCCCGGACTTCCTCTGTAATGCCGGTGGCGTCACCGTCTCCTACTTCGAGCAGGTCCAGAATGCGTACAGCTATTACTGGAAAGCGTCCCAGGTCTACGAGCTATTGGACGAGAAGATGACGACGGCTTTCCATGCAACGGCAGAAACCGCGCAGAAGTACGAGATCGACAACCGCATGGCGGCCTACGTGGTGGCAGTAGGGCGCGTGGCGGAGGCATGCCAGTTGCGAGGCTGGGTGTAAATCCGGCAGAACTACAGACAAAAAACGTCCCTCGTCCATTTTGGGTGGGGGACGTCTTTTTCTAGAGGGTGGCAGACGTGGAACGAAACGTTGATCCTGCCTGAGACGCCCCGCGGACGGGGCTTAGAGCCCGTAAAAAATAAGGTAATCGTTTAGTTTTGTGAGCAGACGACAGGTGCAACGCACTTTCGAACTCAAGTCCATGATACCAGAGTCTTCTTGCGTCGTTCATGAGGATTCAGTAGCATTGCATCCCTAAGTGCGTCGCACCTCTCAAAATACCAAACGGATACAAAATAAGTTCCCGTCGCCATCCATCGACACAGCGAAAACTCAAGGAAACTGACGTTTGAGGCTTGTGACAAGGGCATTCAAACGCGAATTCTCTTGATAACACGTGTAGAGTGGAGTCAAGAGTCCGGAAGTTATTCTTTAACAAGCCCTTAGAGCGTGATTGTGGCTCCTTTACCCCAATGCCTCGCGTCACGCCTCCGGCGCTTTCAGATACCCCACGGCGCGCTCCTGGTCCCCGTTCATCACGATCTCCAGTCGTTTGCTTCCGGCAGTGGCCGGCACATCAATCACGCGGATGTACGGCGCACAGGCCGCGTCTCCGGGCAGGATCTCCGGCAGCACGTTGGGCGCGGCATGCAAGAAGTTGGTGTTCAGCATGGCCTCCCCATCGTCTGGAATGATGGGGAGCGGGAATATGCCGGCTTCGATAAGGTCCTGGAAGAAATGGGTGCCGTAGGAAGGCTCCGAGGTGCTTCCCCACCGCGCCAAGGGTACCTCTGCCAGCACCTTGGTGTTGAAGATGTCAGCGTAGGTCACCTTGACGCCCAAGTCCACGTCGGAACTGCCCCAGCGGCCTGGGCCGATAAGAATAAACGCTGCGCCCTCCAGCGCTTTGTTCAACCGCCCGATCACGCGCGCGATCTCCAGTTTGGTCTCGTAATCCGGGGCCTGGCTGTACTGCTCGGGGTCCACGTAGACGATGTAGCGCACGCCTTTCACAATCCCCTGCGGGACGAGGTGCGTGGCGCGCAGAATCAGATCGGCATCGGGGATGTCGTCGGGAATCTGAATGATTTTCTTCCATTTCTTGCTGACCAGCGGGCGACACTGCAGGAGATGCAGTGTATACTCCGCGTGGGGATAACCGGGGGTGACCTCTACCGTGAACTCCATGTCGACCGGCGTCTGGTAGTAACGCTCCAGGCGCGCCAGCGCGGCTTTCATCAGCTCGATAAAGTGCCCGTCGCTGATCAACTTGTCGAAGGTCAAGACGAAGCGCCCATGCTCTGCAGCGTCCATCAGCGAGACGATAGGGGTCATATAGTCGCCCTTGTCCAGCGAAGCCACGTAGCGCAGGGTGGGATAATCATACTTCAGCACCTCTCGCGCGGGCAGCGTCTTGAGCGCATTGGCTTTGAGATCCAGGACGTCCATCAGGCGTTGGGCGTATTTGCGGCGCTCGTTGGGGCCAACGTAAGGCTGGATCTGGGGATGACTCAGGGCCACAATGCGCGGATAGTCGTTGGGGACCCGTTCCACCGCGCGGGTGCCAAATCCGCAGACGAGACGTAGAAAGCCCTCCTCGCGCTCAATCTTGGGGTCCCAGCGGAACGGATTCTCGCTGTAGCCGATGCCCGCCACGGTGGGGAAGAAGAAGTCCCGGTAGTACGTGCCTTGCGCTTTCTGGATCAAGATGGCCATGCGTTCGTCGTAGTCCACCAGACCCATGCGCTGACGGTAGAAAAGCGCGTCAGGGCTAAAAATGCTGGCGTAGATATCGGTGATGGCGCGCATCAAGGCGGTCAGGTTTTTCTCCAGCGTCCCCTGGTTGGGACAGAAGACGCTCTTATATTTGCCCGCCAACGCCGCGCCGAAGTGCACCTCCAGGAGACTGGACGAGCGCACGACCAGAGGTGCAGTTCCCACCCGTTCCAGCAACTTCCTGAGACTGTAGATGATCTCGCCGGGGAACTGGCCCTCCGCGTAGGCCTGGCGAATCCTGGGGTAGTCCGCCTCGATCTCCTCCCGGGACTTGTATTTCTGATTCATGTAGCCGGTGAAACCGTTGATCAGCGAAAAATCGTAGGAGACGTCGGCGCCGATGAAGTAGGAATCAGGGATGGTCACGTGTTCGTGCACGCCCAGGGGATCCTGGCTATCCGCCAACTGCAGGATCTTGTGGGCCAGTAACATGCCCGCTGCCTTACCGCCGATCTTGCCCCGTCCAATGCGCCGCCGCCGGAGCTCCATCAGATCGCCGATAGTGAAAAGCTCTTTGGCCACGCCGACGAAGTCCAGCTGGTCGCTGAGCATGCGCTTAATCAGCACGACGATGATCTCGCGCAGGTGATGGTGGACGCCAGCTCGCTTCTCGGTGGGGAGTTTTTCGTATTCCAGCCCCTGGGCAAAGAGAAGATCCCAGGGGGCGAGCTCGGGATTGAACGTCAGGGCCAGATTTCGATCCTGGAGCGTGACGCGCCCGGAGAGGACCTTCTGGATGATCTTCCTCAACTTGGCCAGCGAGAAGTTGTTGGCATAGTAGACGTTGGTCAGCTGATCGCGTATCACGGCGAGACGCTCGCTCCAGACGTTGGCCGGCTCCTCCCCGAAGGGGTCCGTCAAGCCCTCGCGATACTGTGACAGAATCGCTTTCTCCCTTACCTCGGCCTCGAACTTCTCCCGCGAGATAATGTCCTGCGCGAAGAGCTCCTGCCGCATCAGCTCCTGGATCCGGCGCGCCAGAATGGGGTAGCGTGACAGTTCCAGGTGGATTCTATAGACCTTTTGCTGCTCCAGTGAATCGTCGCCGGCCTTCTTGGTGATCACCATCCTCGCTCCCCTGTCCTTGACTCGGTCTGTACGTGGTCTCATTATAGACGAACGCGGGCATATCTCCAGCAACCGTGGCCCGGAGTTGGTGTTAGGTGCTGATGGGGATGTTCGTACACTGTCTGGCGAATCCCTGGTCAATGGATGTTGATCTGGAAATACATCCTCTTCCACGTTATTTCGAGCGGAGGGCCGTTTTTACCCGGAGTCGGGGAATCTCCCCGCCCCGACTGCAAAATCACGTTTATTTGCAAGCATCGGGAGCTTTGGAGACGAGAGGGGGAGATTCTCGTGAGCCGTTGGCTCCCTGAGCCGGGGCCTCGACTTCGCTACTAAGAAACTGTACCGTCATTTCGCCTGAGCGTAAGGAGCGCAGCGACTGGAGTGAATGGAGAAATCTCTCGGCCTTGATACAGAGTCTTGGTTGACTTGGTGTGCGCCGGTACTTCTGAAGGCGGGAGGGGGAGATCCCTCGACTCGCTGCGCTCGCTCGGGATGATGAATAAGCGGTGGTGTTCTCGCGAGCTGTACAAGGATAGCCGAGTTTCTTTCATCTTGAGTGATGCGCATGCGCACCATAGCGTAACTCGGAATGACAGAGAAGGAGAAGGTTTGTCATATCAGGCTAGATCTGACATCAAAACGCCCCGTTCATTGTTATTTCCTTCGTGTAGAGTGCAGCAGGAGATTACCGAATTAAATTTTTAAACCTCATCAGTGCCGTGGGCCGCGGGCTCCTGGGCTGAGGTAACGCCGTAAGCGTAGCGGTAACGGCTCTACTACAACTGTGCCCATGAGTTACGCCATCATGCGTGTAGCCAAGTACGTTGCGCATTTGGGTTAGCTGTGCTACCATACCTTTAGCCCTCTCATAGACATAAGGACGGAAAGCCTATGCCAGACACGCTATCTGATCTGCGCCAACACCTCAACCGAGCCTTTGACGATGCCGAGCTCGACGCCTTCTGCCTCGACTATGTCCCCGAGGTCTTCGACAAATTCGGGCGCGGCCTGCGCCGCTCTGGTCGGCCCAAAATCGGACACGGGCGAACACGGAAAGACACGGCAAAAACAGAAACTGCAGCGAAGCCGTACGCGCAGCCCGTGTTTGTCCGGGTCCTAGCATAAACGTCTTGTTGTTGGACTGGAAAAAATCAAAGCATCTTACACCTTGATCAGGAGATCATAAAGGAGAGAAACCATGAAGATCAGAGACATTGTTGTTGCCCCGGCCCGGACGCCCAGCGCGACTGCAACGACGAGAGGCGAAGCGGCTCGCACTGCCGAGACGCCTGTTTTCATCACGCCACAGACCTTCGTCACCTTTCCCGGCGCCTCGATGGTCGTGCTCATCGTCTGGCGGATGCTGGGCCTGGCTGTGCCCGCCTGGGAGTCCGCGAACCTGGTACCCATTATCGCGGCGCTGATCGTCGGCGCCCTCATCTACCTCATCAGCCTGGCGCCCGACATGACGCTGAAGGAGAAGGCCATCGGCGCGTTCCTGGCCCTCATCAACGCCATGTACATCGCCCTCTTCGTCCTCGGCGTTCCCGTTACCTTCGGCGGGCAGGGCGGCTGACGCGATCTCTGCTTTCCATCGTGATTGGCGCCGTCTAGAAAAGTCCCATTATGTTTTTTGATTATCAAGTTCAGTAAACTCTCCAAGCCTGTTTTGTGCAACAAACGGTTCGTAGTCAGGCACGGAACCCTGTGGAGTGCCGTTCTACGCTGTCCGACGCCACTCCGCCCAAGGACTTCGTGGCTTACTACGAACCCTGTTACATTATGAAGCAACAAAGCAGGGACTCATAGGCCAAGAAAAGAAGTGACCAGTTTTTATAGTCAAATTGGCTACCCTACACATCTCTGCTTTGGCTGGTCTCTGACCGAACCAGATGAGAAACCCGAGCTTGGGGCGCGGTCAGGAGACCGGCCCCAGCGGTTGTGAGAGCAGAACAAAAGTTATGTAGGGTAGCAAGAGAGTCTGTTAAGAATTAACCTCCCGATTGCACAACCAAAAAAATATGGGAGAAGCCCCACAAACACGTTTGAGGCTCGCAAATTTGATCACGAAAGTACCAACAGGGTATATCGCGTTGCAGTTGCGCGGGAAGTTATTCTTTTACGAGCCTCTAGGGCCAAGGGAAAACGGAGATGCTGGTATCCGCCTGGCGTCCGTTGGCTTCCTTTTTGGGAAGACGTCCCCGCGCATCGCCGATTGACGATGGTTCAAATTGTGCTTCGCAAGAATTAGAGTATGATGACACAAGGGTGATGTATTCCACACACAACAGGAGATTCTATGACACAGCACACTGTCCTCGCAGATAAGGCCTTTGAAAACCGTAAATCCCGCATTGGTATTCGCATGACGCTTATCTATTCACTCATCTACGGAGGTTTCGTCGTGGTCAGCGTCTTTCAACCCACCTGGATGGGGGCGCGGGCCGTCCTGGGGTTGAATCTTGCCGTGGCCTACGGCCTGGGCTTGATCATCATCGCTTTTATCTTCGCGTTGATCTATAATCATCTCTGCCGGGCTCCCCAGCCAGGCAACGGGCAGGAGGGCTAGTAAGATGGCTATCATCGTCTTCTTCGTTTTTGTAGGCGCGGTCTTGGCGATTTCTACCTACACGAGCCGTCGGTCGCGGGGCGTCGGTGGCTACTACGTCGCCAATAGCTCCATTCCCTGGGGCATCAACGGCATTGCCTTCGCCGGGGGGTATCTGTCGGTGGCCAGCTTTTTGGGGATCTGTGGCCTGATCGCCTTCTTTGGCTACGATGGTTTCCTTTATTCCATTGGTTTCCTCGCTGGCTGGATCGTCGCCCTCTTCGTCATCGCCGAGCCGATGAAACACCGGGGGACCTTCACCTTCCCCGACGCGCTCAACAGTACCTTCAGACATCCGGGCATCCAACTGGCCGCGGGGTTGAGCGTGCTCGTCGTCTCGCTCTTCTACCTGGTGCCGCAGATGGTAGGCGCCGGCGTCCTCGTCGAGCCGCTGCTGGGGATTCCGCACCACTGGGGTGTGCTTATCGTCGGTTCGGTGGTCATCTTCATCGTAGCCAGCGGCGGGATGACCTCCACGACCTGGGTGCAGTTCTTCAACGGCGGGTTGCTCCTGCTCTTCGCAGGAGTGCTTACCGTCGTCGTGCTACTGCGCGGGGTCAGCCCGGTGGATCGTCCGATGGAAGAGGGTGAGGCAGGACTGGAGGCCTATCGCTACGAAGCGCTTGCCGCCGAACTGCACGGCGATAATCTCACCGTGGATCTGCCCGGCGCGCGGGTGGTGGGACGGCACGTGATCCCCGATAGCTATACCGGGGAGGAAAGCGCCGTCTTCTATCGCCTTTCGCGGCTGATCCCGGCCAGCGTCGCCGATGCGGAAGGTTACACTGCCAACATCAAGGGGCGGACACCCTACTTCGCACCGGCGACCAATCCGGCGGCGGGCTGGGAGCTGGAAGAGGTCGAGGGCCGCACCTTCATCCGCATCGAGGATTGGTGGCGGTTGGAGACGGGTGCCGAGGGCGCTCCTCAATTGGTGGAGACCCAGTACCGGGCAGTGCTGCCCGACGGCACCGTGCTGGTCAACGGCGCGCCGGAGGGGGCGGACAACCGTCTCCGGCAGATGGGCGGCGTCTCCGATATTCCCGCCGCCTACGGTGAGCGCACCGGTCCCGTTGATCCGGTGCGGCTGCTGAGCATTTTCGTCGATCAGGAGACGGTGGTGCAGCGTCCGCGTAGCGTCGCCTTCACTACTGGCGCCGGGGAGCACGTCACCATCCATTACGAGGAACCGATAGCCGGTTCGACCTTCATGCGCCCCGGCTTGATGTTCCCGCTGGAAGCGAAGGCCGGCGAGCCGGCCTCGACGACGCTGCTCAACCGGCTGAACTTCATCTCGCTGATGCTGGCGCTCTTCATGGGGACCTCGGCGCTGCCGCACGTCCTCATCCGCTACTACACCGTTCCCAGCGCTGACGCCGCCCGCAAGTCCACTGTCGTCGCTATCGCCGGCATCGGCCTCTTCTACATCTTCACCATGTACCTGGGAGTGGGTGCTATCACCAGTGGCGCGCTGAATCCGGAGACGAGCAACATGAGCGCCCCGCTGCTGGCCCGCAGCTTTGGCGAGGTGCTCTTTGCCATGATCTCCGGCATCGCCTTCACCACCGTGCTGGCCACGGTCTCCGGCCTGATCATGGCTGCCTCGGGAGCGGTGGCGCACGATCTGATGGGGAATCTCTTCAAGCGCGAATTCTCGGACACCGCCAAAGTGCAGGCAGGGCGGATCGCGGCCGTGGTGGTGGGCATCGTCGGCATCGTGCTGGGGATCGCCTTCCGGGATATGAACGTCTCGTTCCTCGTCGGCTGGGCCTTTGCCGTGGCCGCCTCGGCCAATCTCCCGGCGCTGTTGTTGACGCTCTTCTGGAAGAAGACCACCGCGCAGGGCATTATCGCCTCGATCCTCACCGGTGTCATCGCCTCGGTCACCCTGATCCTGCTCAGCCCCGATATGTGGGCGCGCTACGGTCTCAACCCGGCCACGGCGCCCATGCCCATCAACCAGCCCGGCATCGTCTCGATTCCGCTCAGTTTCATCGTGCTGGTGGTGGTTTCGCTGCTGACGACGAAGAAGCAGCGGGGGGCGGCGTAGCAACAGCCTACGCAATATATCTAACCGCAAAGAGCGCGGAGAACGCAAAGGAAATCAAAAGCCTCGGCGCTCTTTGTGTTCTTTGCGGTTAAATCTCCGACCCTACCCCGTCACGCGAAAATCGTAGCCCACCTTCTTCTGGATCTTGCCGATCTGGGAGAAGGTGTTTTTTAGGATGCCCACCTCGATCTGGGTGAGCGCCCGTGGATCGATGGCGTTGTCCGGTTCGCGGCCCGCCTTGAGCCGCTCGATCTGGTGACGGTAGCGCAGCTGCATCAGGTGGCTGTAGGCCTGGTAGACCCCCTGGTAGCTCTCGGGCTGGAGCACGCCCAGCGTCGAGAGGCGCTCCAGGCGGCTGAAGGTGTTGGTCTCCTCCAGCCTGTGTTTGAGGGCGTAGAGGCGCGCGAAGTTGACGATGGGCAGCATGGCCTCCTTGATGTTGAAGGTGTTGGGGGCCGCGCCATCCGCGCCGGTCACGATACGCCCGAACAGGCCCACGGGCGGCTTGTACTGGAGCGTCTTCAGCGCCAGGTGGGAGAGGAAGGCCGGGCGCGCGGCGACGAGGCGGGCGACGTGCTCCCCCCACGCGTTGACCAGTGACCGGTCGCCGTAGACGCAGCGGTGATCGAAGAAGACGCTGCAATGCAGGAGGGCCTGCTCGTCGGGTTCGGCGAGCCAGTCGTCCACGTAGGCCCGCCACCGGCTCAAGGGCTGGTTCCAGCGCGGATTCTTCGCCATGGTCCCGCCCTCGCAGTGCCGGTAGCCGATCCGGTCCAGGTTGTCGCAGACCAGCTCGCCCAGGCGCAGGAAATACGCCGCTACGTCGGGCGCGTCCGCCGGCGGCTCGGCGTAGATGAGGGCGTTGTCCTGGTCGGTCGCCAGCGTCTGCTCCTGCCGCGCCTCGCTGCCCAGCGCGACGAAGGCGAAGGGCACCGGCGGCGTCCCCAGCTCCTCCAGCGCCAGCGCGATTACCCGCTCGGTGATGGCGTCGGAGACGGAGGTGGTGACGTGGCAGAGGTTCTGCGGCAGCGCGCCCGATTCGACGAGCGCGCCGACCATGCCCGGTAGATCGCGATAGCTCTCGACCAGCTCCTCGATCCGCTGAGCGCGGCGGATGCGATGGGTGAACGCCATCAACGAGTAGCGATCGGGTTGCAGCGCCCGGCTGCTCTGGATGACGCCCACCAGCGCGTTGCTGCCGTCGAGCACCGCCAGGTGGCGGACGTTGCGCTCGCGCTCCAACAGGAAGGCTTCGAAGAGGGGCGCCTTCTCGTCGATGGTCACCAGGGGGGCGCTCATGATCTGCGAGATGGGGAGTTGGGTGTCCAGCCCTGCCGCTACCACCCGCTCGCGCAGATCGTGATCGCTGACCATGCCCACCGGCTCGCCCTCCGGCGTGGTCACGACGATGGCGTCGGCGTCGTGGCGGCTCATCAGCCGTACCGCCCGCGCGATGGGCGTGTCCAGGGGGCAGGAGAGGGGCGCTTCCATCGAGTTGCGCACCGGCTCCGTGAGGAAGAGCGACGAGGTCTGGAGCTGGGAGATCAGGCGGTCGCGCGCGGCGGCGGACTGCATGGCCCGGTGCTGGGTGAGGTCCTGCACGCTGAGGATCATGCCCTGCCGCCCGGAGAAGAAGACGGCGGTCGCCGAGAGCAGCACCGGCACCGTGCGCCCGCTCTTGCGTTTGAGGCGCGCCTCGAAAGGCTCGCGCACCTCGCCACCCTCGGCGATCTGTTGGAGGTGATCGGCGGCGAGGCCCTCGGCGTCCACCGGAACGATGTCCTCCAGGTCGAGGAAGGCCAGCTCCGCTGCCGTATAGTCCAGCATGTCGAGCAGCGTGCGGTTGGCGTAGGTGCAGCGTCCATCCAACAATAGCAGCGTGCCGCTGGTGGCCGATTCGACCAGGGCGCGGTAGCGCTCGTGGGAGTGGCGCAACGCCTGCTCCGCCGCGCTGCGCCGCCGCTCCACCTTGAGGCTCTGATAGGCGACGGTCAGCAGCAGGCCCGTGGCGAGCACCGTCACGAGGAAGGAGATGTCCACCATCCGCCCGGTGATGGTGGCGATCTCCTGCCGGACGTCGTCCACGTAGAGGCCTGTCCCGATGATCCACCCCCAGGGCGCGAAACTCCGCACGTAGGACTCCTTCGGCTCCAGCCGGTCGGGATCGTCCTGCCACTGCCAGACGTACCGGACGAAGCCGGAGGAATCGTTGCGCACCGCGTCCACGAACTCCACGAAGGGCCGGACGCCCTCGGGATCGGTGAAGTCGGTGAGGTCGGCGCCCTCCAGATCGGAGCGGTAGGGGTGCATGATCATGTGGGGGTGCATATCGGTGATCCAGAAGTAGTCCTTGCCCTCGGGCCCGTAGCGCAGCCCGCGAATCCGCTCGATGGCGGCCTGCTGCGCGGCTTCCAGCGACAGTTCCCCCGCTTGCTCCTCGCGATGATACTCCCAGAGGATGCTCCAGGCGGAGTTGGTGAGCTCCGCCGCCATCTCGCGCTTGCGGTCGAGCAACCGCTCCTCCATCGTGGGGATGAGGACGCCGAAGAGCAGCGTCACGAAGACGGCGATGACCAGCAGCGAGGGCAGGACGATGTGCAGAAAGAGCCAACGCCAGTTGGTGCGCGCGTTGGGTGGAAGCGCTGCGGGCTCCGGGGCCTCGGTGTGGCCGGGCGCGTGCTGACCGTTGCGCGCGGGATCGCCGAGGGCCTCGCGGAACTGCTTCCAGCGGGCGACGGGCATATCCACGCCGGGGCTAAGCTGGTGGGGACCGTGGTAGTCGCTCCCTCCGCAGGTGAGCAGACCCAGCTGGTCGGCGAGGGCCGCCAGCCGCGCCCGTGTCTCCTCGGGATAGGGCTTGTAGAAAGCCTCGATGCCGTCGAGTCCGGCGCGGGCCAGCTCCTCCACGGCGGCTTCGAGCACGCTTTCGCTCCAGCCGGGGTGCAGGGGGTGCGCGAGAAAGACGATGCCGCTCGCCTCGTGGACGGCGGCGATGGCCTCGGCAGCAGGGGGCGTTGTAGTGAAGAGCGGCTGCAAGGCCGGGCTTGCCGGATCGAAGCCGTAGGCCAGCAGGTGAATCTCCGTTCCCTCCAGCAAGGCGTGCAGCTCCATGCCCGCGAATTCGGCGATACCGTGGCGCATCGCCGTTTCGTGGAAGGGCAGCAGTCCGGAGACGGTCTGGTGGTCGGTGAGGGCGGCGTAGGCCACACCCGCATCGGCGAGGAAGTCCGCCACCAGCGCGGGTGCGTAATAACCATCGCTGGCGTCGGAATGACAGTGCAGATCTACCCTCACCACCGGCTC